>JANMWS010000023.1:0-8912 GCA_031394125.1 Gemmatimonadales bacterium | reverse complement strand
CTGCTCTTCATACGTCGCGAGGTTACGAAGGTCAGACTTCATCGCGGCCACATACGCCTTGTCCTTCGTGTTCGCAAACTTCGGAATCGCAATCGCGGCAAGAATGCCGATGATGACGACAACGATCAAAAGCTCAATGAGTGTAAAACCCTTTTTGTTACGCATATCGATAAGACCTCTAAAAGGAAGCGTTGATTGCTACTCACTCCACTTGGTTGACGGTCGAGACAGCTTTCATTTGCCTTTGAAGCCATCCGTTATATCAGTAAGACGCGATGCTTTCAGCGTTTGCAACGCGACCAAATGGGTCGAATCTGAAGCCTCACATGTTTCCTAAGTGGTTGTAGAAATTGCACTTAGCCGGATCACAAATCTGCGCTAAATCGAAAAAACGTGGCGAATTGCGAGAGGTCATGCACAGTGCAATGCGACGGAAAAGCCCGCGCAAGAGGACAAAAAAGGAGCCCTTTCGGGCTCCTTTTTCGCTTCGAAACGGTTGGCTTTACCGGTCCCAGCGGGCGCGGACGTACATGAACCGTCCGTTGAATCCGAAGGGAGAAAAACCAGTGTAAGGAAGGATGCCGAAAGTGCTGTTGGCGGGAATGTTTTCCGACGGGTACACGTCTGCGATGTTGTTCACCCCAAGGGTCGCAGCGAAGTGCGGGACCAGCGGCACCGTGACGTTCGCATCGGTGATCCATCTAGCCTTGTACGTCTGATCGAGCGCGGGATTGGTCGGCCCGCGTGTCGTGATCTCGCCAAAGCGCGTCGTGTGGACGGTGACGTTGAAACGCCGAATCGTATGGTCAAGCGTGAAGTTGACCGTTCGGTGCGGCTGCGCCTCTTCGAGCTTGGATCTCTCGAACCGGTCGAACAGAACTGCGTTTTGGGTGGTCAACGCCGGGGGAGTGCTGTCAACGTGCGTTACGACCGTTCCGGTTCGATTGAACCCGCCGGTCAAGCCGGTGACGCCTCGCGTGCCCCAGTCCAGCAGGTACCGGCCGATAATATCGAGTCCGTTGGTCCTCGTATCGACCGCATTCGTGAAATAACGCGCGCTTCCAACGTTGGGGAATCCCTGGGCCGTAAGGAAGGCCGTAATTCCGACAAAGTTGCCCGTGAGGACGATGCGGTCCTTGATGATGATCCGGTAATAGTCGGCCGTGAGCGAGAGCTGCGGCAGGGGCTGTAGTGCCACTCCGAAACTGGCGTTCTGCGACTTCTCCGCCTTCAGCGGCTTGGCGCCGAGAGCCTTTGCAGGTCCGCTCGTCACCGGCAGCGTGCGCACTTCAACGGCGGTGAGCACGGGTGGCGTGCCGAGGTTGATGAAGTTCGTGGCAGTGGAAGAGAAGAATTCCTGGCCGAGCGATGGAGCACGGAACCCATTATTGTACGCCGCGCGAATGGCATAACCCGGGAATAGCTCGAGACGCCCCGACGCCTTTCCGATGGTCGCGGATCCGAAATCGCTGTAGTGCTCGGTGCGGCCAGCCAATCCGAGAAGGAGCCGCGAAACTGGACTTGCCTCGAAGTCCACATAGCCGGCGTAGTTGCTTCGACTGTGATTGCCCGCATCACCGGGCTGGAATCCAGGGAACACCTGCGCGCCAGGTGTCGGCTGCGCGCCCGTATTGGGTCCATCCAGAACCTTTACTCCACCATCTCGGTACGAGTCGGGCTCGCCCGCGATGATTCCGTAAGTGTCCTGACGTGCCTCGAATCCCACGGCGACGTTGAGCGGCGTGGCAAAGGATCCAACCGGGAACGCGCGGACGAAATCAAGATTGCCAACCGCCTCGCCGAGTTTGACCGAGCCGGAGTAAAAGCTCGTCGGGCTGGCAACCCCCAGAGTCGGATTGACGGAATTGGTGATGTTGAAGTCGAACCGATTGTGCCCGTACACTCCGCTCAGGTCGTACCCCCATCCAAGCAGGTCGCCTTTGACACCCAGAGTTCCCGAGTAGTCTCCGATCTTGCTGTTGATCAACGGCAGAAATCCGTCCGGATAGATCGCCCGGACGGTGTTGTTGTTCGCCGAAATGCGCCAGTTGCCTGCACCCTGGCCGTTGCGCCGCCCGAGGCCGCCGAAGGCGTAGACCTGCGCGCCATTTTGAAACGCGGGGAGCGCGGCGTTCAGAAAGACTCCCGCATCGTTCACATGAGCGTCCCCTTGCCTGAAATCGACTCGATTGTTCCACGCTGGATCCGTGAGCTTCGGACTTCCAGCCAGGTACTGCACACGCTTGTCAGGAAGTGATCTATTGGTGGAGCCACGATTCTCGTATTGCCCGGTGACGTGAAGGTATCCGTTGTTGCCGAAGAACCTTCCCGCGTTCGCCGAGACTGCGCTGACATCCCCGTCTCTCAGCTTGTTGTTCCCGGGAAGCCGCTTCAAAGTCGTGTAGTTTTGTCCCACCTCGTATTCGGCATCGGTCGATTCATCCGACTTGAGGATGATGTTTATCACGCCGGCGATCGCGTCGGAACCGTATTGGGCCGCAGCGCCATCGCGAAGTATCTCGATCCGCTCGATCGCGCTCGCAGGAATCGCGTTGAGGTCGACGCCGGTTGATCCGCGCCCAATCGTGCCGTTGACGTTGACGAGCGCGCTGGTGTGCCGACGTTTGCCGTTGATCAGCACTAGCACCTGGTCGGGACCAAGTCCGCGAAGCGTCGACGGCCGAACGTGATCGGTGCCGTCGGAAATTGTCGGTCGCGGGAAGTTGAATGACGGCGCGAGGGCCTGAATGATCTGGCTCGTCTCGATCTGGCCCGTCTTCTTGATCTCCGCTGGGGTCAGGACGTCGACCGGCACCGGCGAGTTGAGCACAGTCCGATCGTGCGAGCGCGTTCCGATGACGACAGCCGCATTGAGCTCGGCGACCCCGCGATCGAGAGTGTAGTCACGGTTCAGGCTTTGCTCTCCGGCAACATCCACTGTGTCGCGCTGCGGCGCGTAGCCGAGATCCGTGATGTAAATCACGTGGCGTCCACTTGGCACAGGCAGTCTGTAGGTGCCATCGCTCCGGGAGATTGTTCCCTGCGTGGTTCCTGTTATTGAAACGTGCGCGCCCGCTAGCGGCTGCCCGTTTTGTCGGTCGGTTACCCTACCCGTGAGGACCGAGGCTGCCTGCGCTGCAAGTGCGAGTGGAGCAAACAGCGCGAGCGCGAGAAGTCGAAACGGTCGTGCCAAGTGTTTGCACGCCTTCAGGGATATGAGCATCCGTGTCTTACGACTGGTGGAATGCATGTGATGTCGGGGTTGAGGAAGGGGAGAGGTGCCGGGTGGCCAGGCAATGCCTCATCGCCAATACTCACCTTATCACTCTTGAGCGCAACAAGGACCTCAGCGGAGGCTCCCGCAGTCAGCCCGTATCTGTTAAGATGTGTGAGTCTCCTTTTCACTTGAAGGAGCACTTTTTTTTCGGGGCGTAGCGTAGCCCGGTAGCGCGCCTGCTTCGGGAGCAGGAGGTCGCTGGTTCAAATCCAGTCGCCCCGACTGAGTCAAGCAAAAGCCTCTACAACGATCTGCGTTGTAGAGGCTTTTTTGAGCTCAATCTTTACGGAAGAGCGACCCGAGAACGCCGCCCGATACTCCGCGGGCGCGATTGACGCGTCCCAGCTGATCCAGCTCACCCTTGTCGAGCCAGATTCCGCCGCACTCCGGGCATTCATCGATTTTCACCTGCTCGGCGCGCTGCTCTTTCAGATCGGCGCCGCAACGGGGGCACTTGTTGTGGTGCGCCTTACGGCCGTCGCTCTTCCGCTCCGCGTCCAGCTTCATCCGCATCTCATGGATGATCTCGAGATTCTTCTTACCGAAGTACTCGTCCTCATTCCTGCTCGGTTTTTCATCCGTGGGCATATGGGCTCCGAAGCCAATTCGTCGAAAATATATACGGCGATGCAGCAACAGTCAGAGTTGATGCGCTTAGCCGCAGCCGTTGAGGATCCGTTTCGGCGCGGGGGCGTGCGGAAACAATAGCTCCGCCCGCCGGGCGTAGCCCCGCGCGGTCCCACAGTGTCCGCGACGATAATAAAGATCCGCCACTCTGAGATTGATGCGATAGCTGCCCGGATCCAGCTCCGCGCCATTGACCCAGCCAGCCGTTTTTCCGCCGCGTCCGACGGTCATCATCGCGACCGTTTCTGTCGCACTGCGCGCGGCTGACAGAACTGTGACGAGAAGCAGCCCTGCGGCAGCGAACCCCCACGCACGCGGAGAAAGCTTTGCGTCGCGACCCTCGTGGCGAATGCCACTGGTCGCTCCTATTACGCACCATACCAGTAGAGATGGCGCGCCGAGCAGGAGCACGACGTCGAAAGCGCTGACAACCATCGTCGCTATGATAGTCCCGGCGAGCACGAGCTGAGCAATCACCGCGTCACCACTCTCGAGCTCACTCCATCTTCGCAGCGATCCGTAGAAGAGCACCGCGAAAACGCCGAGGAGTGCGACGGTCGGAACGATCCCTCGCTCCGATGTGAACGCCACCCAATCGCTGCTCGGCCACGGGTTGGCCGTCATACCATCCTCGGCGAGCGACCGATCGTTGGAAGGGGCGAACTCTACATATTCCACCGGCCAGTTTCCCGGGCCCACGCCGAAGATCGGATTCGAGGCCGCCATCCGGAGCGAGTTCTCGTACTGGGCCAGACGTCCCCGACCGCTGCCCTTTTTGTAGTCGACTACTCCGCGGGCGGTATCGAGGTAAGGCGATTCACTGCTCCAATTGAGTCTGTTCGGAAGCACGATCGCGACCATTCCGCAGATGACGGCAGCGAGCACGAGTCGCGCGAAGCGACCACCGACATTCGCCCCGCTCCAATACTTTCGCGAGGCGAGCATGGGTACGAACAGAAGGACCACGCACGCGGCGACGGCGAGCCACGCCGCTCGGGACCGCGATAGGACGAGAGCTCCCGCGACCACGCCTGCGCCGAGCGAGCCAAGCAACGCGCCGAACGGCCGGCGGGCGGTGACGGTGCACCAGACGAGTGAAGGGAGGCCGATCACGGCGATGTGCGCTACGAAATTGCGATTGCCGAAAGTGCCGCCGGGGGCCCTGTTGGTGCTGAAGTATTCGCTCTCCAATCCGTACGCCTGCAAGAGAGAGAGCAATGCCGCACAAACTGCGGCAACGGCGGCGGCGATGATGATCGGCCGATAGGAGCCTCTCTCGGAAACGGAACGCGCTCCCCAGAAAACGATTGCACTGGAAACGCTGACGCCGAGCGCGCGCTGAGCCAGCCAATGGTTCGTGGCGAACAGAGCCGACGCCGTGCTCCAGAGGAGGAAAAGAACGAGCAAACCGTCGGTGAGATCGAACGACAGCGACCGTCGCCGCGCGAGCAGGAATAAGGCAACCAGCAGTGCCGCTGCGTGGAGCACGAGCTCCTTGGGCACGAAGTACCGATCGAGCTCGAACAGCTTGTAGGGAAGTGCGACAACGACCGCGAACACGACTCCGAGCTGAATGAGTGTGCGGATGGTGCGATCTGCCATCCGCGAAATATGCTTCTTCTACTGCTGTCTTACTCGCACACCGCCGTTGGTGGTGACGACGCGCACAACCGGTCCGCTGGGGAATCGATATTCATTCCGCCATTGGTAATGCCGGTCTCGAGGCGGGCGTTGCAGGCGCGGGGAATACTGAGAGACACGCCTCCATTGGTCGTTCGCAGATCGAGACCGCGTCCGCGCCACCAGCTTCCGGAGAGAGTCGCGGTCACGCCACCGTTCTGTGTGATTGCCTCGAGATTCGAATGTCTGGGCACGTAGATCTCGTAACTGACCGACCACCCGCTGCGGCCTTGAGACGACGGACCATCGGCGTGGATTCGTCCCCCCTCGGTACTGACGGTGATCTGTTTGGCGAGGGCTTCGGCCTGATCGGCGTCTCTGGCGTTGGCCTGACCATCGCCATGGCCGACGAGTGTAGTCGGGAAAGCGAGGGTGGCGATGTTGAGCACTATGAAGGAGATCGATCGCATGGGCGGGAGTCCGTTCGAGGGTGATATGACGTCAGCCTCCAGATAGCTCCCGCGCGTAGATGGTTGAAACGACAAAGCCCCGCTGCCTGGCGGGGCTTTGTGGTGATGAAGAGAAGCGCCCTTGGCTAAGGGGTCACGCTCCCGAAAAAGATATCCAGGTTAATCGGAGGGCTGCCGAGGGATTTGCCTACGCCGGTCCAGGCAAACGCCGCTTTTGTGGGGAGCGAGACGATGCCGTTGTAGTCTCCCAGGAAAGGCCTGAATCCGGAGGCGGCTCCGCTTGGTACTCCGGAAAGCGAGGGATCGAATCCCTGCCGTGTGACACGCTGAGTTACGAAAGTCGCGCCGCCATCCGTGCTCTTGCCGTATGTGATGTCCACCAAGGCGTTGTTGCTGTAACTGCGGTCATCCGAGATGAAGTCGATCCGACCGCTCCCGCGTTCGATGCTCATCTCGACGTTGAGCCGGTCACCGCTGGCCCCAGGAGCCATGGAAATGATGGTCCAGTTACGCGGATCAATCACGCCCTTTTCCGGAGCATACGCGAGAAACAGCTGAGCCAACCCGCCGACGATGTCGGCATATGCTACGTAAAGTCGTTGTCTGGTCGGGTCGAAGGCTGGCACCGGATACGATCCGGGTCCTCTGAAGGGACCGCCCGACACATTGAAGCAATAAGGTGGAAAGAGACAGACGGGATCCTTGAATGTCGCGAACTGGACGGGCGCGCTCCATGTAAGGCTGGACCCCACACCGGAAGATTCGCTCACATACATCACGGCTCCCTTTCCACCCTGAACACCGTTGTCAAAGGTCAGATACGCGTGGCTTCCGTCGCCGTTCGTCACGACACGCGCGTCCTGATTGCTCCTAACTGTGCTGGCGGTGATTTGGGCAGGTGTTGAGAAAGTCTTCCCGCCATTAGCGGATACAGCCACATAGATCGGTGAGTTCGACCCGTTGCCGTGAAACTGCGCCCATGTGACGTAGATCCTGCCGTCAGTTGGATCGACCCAGATCGACTCGTGATCCTGAAACTGGCCCGTCGATCCTTTCGTGATACCACTGGCATCCCATTGCGCGACGACCGTGAGCGGGTCTGCGCTACCGCCTCTCTGCCAGGTCTTTCCGCCGTCGAACGACTTGCTGAGGAGCAATTGGGCCTTGAGACTGCCATAGCCGCTTCCGCGGTACGTGTAACACGCGTAGTATGCCGTCCCATCTTTGCCGAACGCTACCGCCGGATCGCCTCCAAAGTCTCCGGTTCCAGTGCCGGGGACGTTCGGATCATTGGTGTATTTGGTCACACCAGGGAGAAAGCCATTTGGAACCGTCGGAGTCCAGGTTTTTCCCCCGTCGAACGACGCGTTGACCGCGCAACCATCGTTGTAGTTCCAGTCGTTCGCACCGACGATGAAGTTCTGCGAGTTGGTCGGATTGACGGCTATTGGAGTTTCATTCTGAGCCGTCGTGTCGTTTCCGATATCCACGACGTTGGCTCCGGACGTACCTGCCTGCGCGGCGCGCGCCACATAGGGAGCGGTGGGACGGACTGACGGACTGTCGTTGCAGGCCGCGAGGACAAACACCACGAGCACCGCTGAGCCAGTGACAAATAAGCGCATCGCTAGATCTCCAGATTTGGGTGGAGATATATGCCACCCGTGTTCGGGTTTCCGCAATCCACGAGGTTGGTACGTCCTAGGCCGAATGGTTGAAGAGTTTCAGTACACCCCCGACAAGCGCCCCTACCTGGTCTTCGGAGGGGCCGTCACCTTGTCCGGCGCGAGGTGGGGAGCAGCGCTCTTCTCTGCGTTCATCAGGGAACGCTGATCTGGATTGAGAAGAGTATTCAGATTCTCCGGCAGGTGGCAAGCCGCTTTGGGATCGCTTTCAAAATCATGTATGAGATTGCGTGATTTCAAGAGCTCCTCTGGCGTGCCGCGAACAGTGATCGCTGAGATACCGGTCGTGGGTAGGTAGTAAGCGCTTCCGTGAGAACGCAAATAGGGATTTATGATGTCCGCCGCTTGTTGGGGTGACAGACACGAAAGCTGCATTGTCTCCGTGTGAAGAGCAGTCGCCACGTTGATGTCCGAGTTATTCATCGCCGGAATGACCGTCAGGGCAGCAGCGATCCATATCGTGACTACCAGAGCGGCACCACTGATCACCACCGCCACACGGCCCAGACGACGGCGCTTCGACGCGACCACTGATTGTTCGGCGACCGCGATCGGATTGCTCATTGGCGGGAGCCCGTTCAATACTGTCGCCGCCTCGTACTCCCTGTCGCGCAGCATCGTCGTCACGCGCGCGCAATCCGGGCAGGCGTCGCAGTGGAGCATCACCGCGGAATCGGGAGTCATGTCTCTCAGCGATGCAGTCCATAGCGTCGCGATAACTTCTGTGCAGTTCATTTATCGAGCTCCCCATAGCTTGGGTGAGATGCAAGGAGTTTCACGCGAATCGCCGAGCGTGCCTTGAACAGATTCGCGCGCACTGAGACGGGCTTCATGCCCGTGCGCGCCGCGGCTTCGGCCGGGGATAGCCCCTGAAGATCGACCAGATCGAAAATTTCCCGCTGTCGCTGCGGAAGCTCCGAGAAGAGCTCCAGAATTACATTCGCTGCACGCTCGCGATCGACGCGGCCGCCTGGATCGGTGGTGTAGACCTCCTTGAGCGGCCGTGCCCCCGGCGAGAACGCCAGGCGCTTTCGGCGCTTGTGAGTCCGGCGCCGCTGGCTCGCTGCTCTTCTCGTAATTGCGTAAAGCCACGCTTCCAGCGACCCATCGGACCGGTACTGCGAGAGCTGACGATGGGCCCGGACAAAAACTTCCTGAGCGATATCCTCGGCTTCGTCAGGATCCCACGCGAAAGTCAGCGACCAGCGAAAAACGACCGGGTGGTACCGCATT
>JANMWS010000016.1:0-31993 GCA_031394125.1 Gemmatimonadales bacterium | reverse complement strand
GTCGAGACCGGGCGGAAATCACGAGACTCGGCCCGCTTGCGTAGATCGGTCATGCTGAGACCGGCCTGGGCGAGCAGCGTTGTCGCGGCGCTGTCGGTGATCCAGCCCCGTACGCCAATGGGAGCGGGCGCTGCGGGGTCGCGCGGAAGCAGACGGTGCTCGGTCGAATTCGAGTTGACCACGACGTGCCACGGATATCCGGCGCGCTCGGTCGTATGCACGATCAACATTCCCGCCGCCCCCCGGCGCTCCGCTTCCTCGTACTTGTATGTCCAGCGTCCGTAGTAGGTCATAGCCCTGCCGCCGAACAGATTCGGCTCGCTGGCGGTGGCGGGCGGATCGTTAACGAGGACGAGCAGAATTTTTCCGCGCACGTCGGTGCCCTTGAAATCATCCCACCTGTACTCGGGCGCAGTCGCTCCGTATCCGACGAAAACAAGCTCACCGTGCGCGGAGCTGGCGTCGGTCGCGGAGCCCGGCCAGACTACGACCTCATCCGTGAAGCGGAGATTGGCGTTGGCCTTGCCCGAAGCAGTGACCTTGATGGTGGCCGGATCGGATTTCACGACATCGATCGGAACACGCTGGAAGTAAGAGCTGTCTCCCACGCCAGCCTTGACGCCGAATGCCTGGAGCTGCGTGGCGATGTATTCTTCCGCGATTCGTCCGCCGCGCGTGGCGGGTGCACGGCCTTCAAGAAGGTCCGACGAAAGGAAACGCAGGTGCGCGTCGATTTCCTGGGGAGTGATCCGGCTTGGCGCGCCGTCTGTCTGCGCGTCCGCTCTCGAAGCGGAAATTATCGAGATGAGCGCGACTGAGAGCAGCACGGTGGGACGAGTCATCGATTTACTCTGTGTGTGTGATGTACGTCAATACATTATAACTTCCCGCACCCAACCCTAGCATGCCCCGCCAGACTCCACGAAGCCTGAAACGCACAACTCCCTCCAAGCAGCGACGCAAGACGCACAAAATCGCGCTCGTGCTCGGCGGCGGTGGACTAAAAGGCTTCGCGCACATCGGCGTTTTTCGCGCGTTGAAGGAGCTCGGGATAGAGCCGACGGTTGTCGCTGGCACGAGCATCGGCGCTCTCATTGGAGCCGCTTACGCCCGGGGAATGGAAGTGACGGACATGGTCGATCGGGCACGGGCCCTCAAGCGGCGTGATCTATTCCGTCTCAATCGGATGGGTATGCTGCTCGAGCGGCAGCATTCACCAGCGATCTATCTCGAGGAGCCACTGAAGAACGTCGTGCAATCCGTGGCGGGAGATAAGCGGTTCGATCAGCTGAAAAGGACATTGCTCGTCAACACTGTGGACATTCAGCGCGGCTCCCAGATCGTATGGGGATTGCCGGGCCTGCGTAACGTGAGCATCGCCGACGCAGTGTATGCTTCGTGCGCGTTGCCCGGGTTTTATCCTCCGGGCTCGATCAATGGGAAGCTGTGCGTCGACGGCGGCGTGCTCGACAACCTCCCGGTCTCGATCGCCGGCCGTGGTATGGACGCCGTGATTGCGGTCGATACCGGCTCCAGCGATCTGGAGCCGGAGAATGATATTCTGACCGCCGGCTTCGCGTCCATCTACGTGCGGGCGGCGACGACGATGATGCACGCTCTGCAGCTGGCGCCGTTCGCAAACTGGACGCGTCCGCCGATGATTCTGATCCGGCCAAAGGTCAATCACATTGGGTGGTTCAGTTTCTCGCACACCGAGGAGCTGCTCGAGGCAGGCTACACAGCGGCGATGGAGGCCTGCAAGCATTACGAGGAATGCATAACCTGGGGTATCGGCGTTTTCCCCCGGCGGGCGATGCAGATAACCGTCGATCGCGAAAAGTGTATCGGCTGCACGCTTTGCACGGCTCTGGCGCCCGACATCATGGCAATGGACTCTGCCCAGAAGGCGTACCCGCTCACGCCAGTCGTCGAGTGGTCGCCCGCCGATGGTGACTTCGTGCACCACTGCCCGACTTTCGCCATCGAAGCGACACGGCTCGAGATGGGAGGCAGCCGCGAAGAGAAAACCACGGTTGATCCGACCAACGAGCCTACGACCAAAACTGGGTAGGACTTTCAGACTCCGAACTGCAACAGAACGGGTGCGAGTTGTCAGGGATGCATAGCTGTTAGTTGCGAGTTCACGACGTCGGGACGCAATTGGCGCAATTCAGGGTACAAGCAAATGCCTTTGCTCTTACGATAAGCCCGGGTAGACAAGTCGGCACCGTAGTGACTGGTACCTGACAGCTATGCTACTAACCGCTCGCACCCGTTCAGTTGCTTTCAATCTCGACCAGCCGAGATGCCAGTACTCGCACCCGTTCTGTCGCAGTTGAAAACCGTGGTTTGTATTAGATTTCATCCAGCCTGCCGAGCCAGGAACTCAGTTCGGCAGTGGCTCCGCGCTTCCCTGGCCAGCGCACTGACGCGGCCAAGTTCGGAAAACAAAACCAATGACACACCCGAATACCTTCGGTAGCCGATCAACGCTGGACGTTGCGGGTCGGCAGTACACGATCTTTCGGCTGGACTCCCTTTCCCAGTTCGCGAACGGGAACGCAGAGAGGCTCCCATTCAGCCTCAAGATCCTCCTCGAAAACCTGCTCCGAAACGAAGACGGCAAGTTCGTAAAGGCCGATGACATCCGCGCGCTCGCGACGTGGGACCTGAAAGGCACGGTCGAGAAAGAGATCGCCTTCCGCACGGCCAGAGTGCTGCTCCAGGATTTTACCGGCGTCCCGGCGGTCGTCGATCTCGCCGCCATGCGTGACGCGCTCGCCCGACTGGGCGGCGATCCGCGGCTGATCAATCCTCTGCAACCCGTCGATCTCGTAATCGATCACTCGGTGCAGGTAGACGAGTACGGAACCGAAGCGGCCTTTCTCATCAACGCCGACTTCGAGTTCCAGCGCAATCAGGAGCGCTATGCTTTCCTTCGCTGGGGACAGAAGGCGCTGCACAACTTCCGCGTCGTGCCCCCCGATACGGGAATCGTCCACCAGATCAATCTCGAGTATCTGGCGAAGGGAGTTTTCACCGAGGTCGTTGGCAAGCAGACCTACGCATACCCCGACTCTCTGGTCGGGACCGACTCGCACACCACAATGATAAATGGGCTGGGCGTGCTCGGCTGGGGCGTGGGCGGAATCGAGGCGGAAGCAGCCATGCTCGGCCAACCGGTTTCGATGCTCATTCCGCCGGTGGTCGGATTCAAGCTTCACGGCAAGCTTCCACCAGGCGCGACCGCGACGGATCTCGTGCTCACAGTCACCGAGATGCTGCGCAAGAAGAAAGTCGTCGGAAAGTTCGTCGAGTTTTATGGAGTGGGCTTGTCGAGCCTTTCGCTCGCGGATCGCGCGACCATCGGGAACATGGCGCCTGAGTACGGGGCGACGATGGGATTCTTCCCGATCGATGCGGAAACCATCAACTACCTGCGCTTTACCGGCCGCGACGAGGCACAGGTCCAGCTCGTGGAGGCATACACCAGGGCGCAGGGACTCTTCCGGACCGACGACACACCCGATCCCGCTTTCAGTGACACGCTCGAGCTCGATCTCCGAACCGTTGAGCCCAGTCTGGCGGGACCGAAACGGCCGCAGGACAGAGTTCCCCTCAAGCTGTCGAAGAAGATGTTCAAAGAGGCACTCGCCGCGGACCTCGATCGAACCGGGACCGTCTCCGCGATTGCGGCGGCGAAGCAGGCAATGAGCGTCTCGGCATCGCCACAGCTATCTCCGTCGGTCGTTGCAACCCATCCTGACGACCAAGCCGACCAGCACGAGAGCATTCCAGTCGAGATGAATGGAGAAAAGTTCTCGATTCGTCACGGATCGGTGGTAATTGCCGCGATCACGAGCTGCACGAACACCTCGAATCCGAGCGTGATGCTCGCTGCTGGATTGCTCGCCCGGAACGCGGTCGAGAAGGGATTGATGTCCAAGCCGTGGGTGAAGACGAGTCTCGCGCCAGGATCGAAAGTGGTGACCGACTATTTCCGGGCCGCCAACGTGATGGACGCGCTCCAGAAGCTGCGATTCAACGTCGTCGGCTTCGGATGCACGACGTGCATCGGGAATTCAGGGCCGCTGCCTCAACCGATCGCTGACGCAGTCGAGGCGAACAAGCTGGTGGTGGCCGCAGTGTTGTCGGGCAACCGCAACTTCGAGGGCCGCATCAATCCACTCACCCGCTTCAACTATCTGGCGTCGCCCCCGCTGGTCGTCGCATATGCGCTCGCCGGCCGGATGGACATCGATTTCGACACCGAGCCGCTTGGTGTCGGAAAGGGTGGTCCGGTTTTTCTGCGGGACATCTGGCCCGCACCGAAGGACGTGGAAGACGAGATCCTGCGCTCGGTGAAAGCCGAGATGTTCAAGGCGCAGTACTCCAACGTCTTTCACGGTGACGACAACTGGCGGAGCCTGCCGGTCCCAGAGGGTGACCTCTACGCGTGGGATCCTGCCTCGACCTACGTGAAGAATCCGCCGTTCTTCGAGGGGATGACGCTCACCCCGCCGGGCATTCGTCCGATCAAGGGAGCGCGCGCGTTGGGCATGTTCGGAGACTCGATCACCACGGACCACATCTCCCCGGCGGGCTCGATTCCCGCCGCGAGTCCCGCCGGCAAATGGCTGATCGAGCAGGGCGTCAAAACGGCCGACTTCAACTCATACGGCGCGCGCAGAGGAAATCACGAGGTGATGATGCGCGGCACCTTCGCGAACATCCGACTGCGCAACGAGCTCGCGCCCGGCACTGAGGGCGGCTGGACGACGCGAAATAGCGGCGAAAAGCCGGTTGCGATTTACGACGCGTCGATGGAGTACCAGAAGACCGGAGTCCCGCTCGTCATCATCGCCGGCAAGGAGTACGGCACAGGCTCCTCACGCGATTGGGCGGCGAAAGGCACGCTGCTGCTTGGTGTGCGAGCCGTCATCGCGGAGTCATTCGAGAGGATTCACCGCTCGAATCTCGTCGGGATGGGAGTCGTTCCCCTCGAGTTCGTGAATGGAGAGACCCGCGCGACGCATGGTCTAACCGGTTTTGAGACGTTCGACATCGATGGATTGTCTGACGCGATGAAGCCCCGCCAGATCGTGACGGTTCGCGCCCATGCCGCTGATGGCAAGGAGAAGACGTTCCAGGCGGTCTCGAGAATCGACACGCCTGAAGAAATGAGCTACTACCGGCACGGGGGAATCTTGCCTTACGTACTCCGGCAGCTGGTCGGGCGAAAGGAAAACTGAAGCGGGGTAACTCGGCCCCGTTCAGGAAGCGGTGCTGACGCCATCCTTTTTCTTCCTCAGCTGGAACTGCGGCATCGAAGCGCTGATTTGCTCGGCCAGATCCTCCTCCATCCTCTTCGGGTCGAGCGGCTCCAGCATCACTCTCAGCTCGGGGTCGTCGGCGAGCGCCAGGTTCAGCCGGGCGTACAGTCCCGCCACGAGGTGCAGCGTCTTTGTAATCTCCTCTTCCATTCGGAGATTGACCTGCAGTGTCAGCTCCTCGCGCAGCTCACCGATCCTCGACTCCCGGCTCTGCGTCATGAGCACGAAGATCGAGAGAAAGATCGCCTCGAGCGAGACGATCGTGGTAAGCATGCCGAACGGGTACGGGTCGAACTTCCGCAGCCCCGAGAACGGCAGGTTCCACCAGATCCAGGCGATGAAAATGAGCGCGTGGATTGCCAGAAAAAGCGTAGAGCTGGCGAAGCCGATCATCCGGTCGGCAATGATCTCCATCTTCGAACGATTGGCGGAGTGCTGTGCCTTGATCGCGCGGAACGCCTTGTTGATGCCGGCGCTGCGACGCACCCGCCGCTCTCCGGCGACCGGCGTGCCTGGTCGAAGATCCACCGACGTATAATCCTCTTGGCCCATATCTCGACTGGAGGCGACAGGCTAAACTAACGCAATCGGCCGGCCACTTCCTGTGCGGGCTCAACGCGTTAACCTTTCACTAATGGCCACCCCTTCGGCATTCACCGTTGGAATCGTACAAGAAGCCGTCACGAACGACGTCGAGAAGAACGTTGAGAGGGCGATCGTGCGCATCCGTGAGGCGGTCGAGCGCGGCGCGCAGATCGTCTGCCTCCAGGAGTTGTTCAACGCGCCCTACTTCTGCAAGTCGCAGAAGCACGAGCGCTTCGATCTCGCCGAGCCGATCCCGGGGCCAACCATTGAAAGGATGCGGAAGGTGGCGCGGGAGCTCGAGATCGTAATTATCGTACCGATCTTCGAGCGGCAGGCGGCCGGTGTCTACCGGAATTCAGCCGCGGTAATCGATGCGGACGGCTCGCTGCTCGGTGCGTATCGTAAAATGCATATTCCGGACGACCCGCTCTTCAACGAGAAGTTCTACTTCACGCCCGGCGACTCGCACGTTGCGGACGACGGCGACCACAAGGGCGCGAACGGATTTCGCGTCTGGAAGACGCGCTACGCGAACGTGGGCGTTCTGATCTGCTGGGATCAGTGGTACCCGGAAGCGGCGCGAATCACCAGCCTGCTCGGCGCCGACATCCTCTTTTATCCCACCGCGATCGGTTGGCATCCCTCCGAGAAAAAAGAATTCGGCGAGGCGCAGGTCGAGGCGTGGCGCACGGCACAGAGGGCGCACGCGATCGCGAACGGAGTGTACGTCGCTGCGCCGAATCGCGTCGGCCACGAGGACGAGCCGGGCACCGACGGCATCGAGTTCTTCGGCCACTCGTTCATCTGCGATCCTTTCGGAAGAATTCTCGCCGAGGCAGGAACGGAGCCGGCGGTGCTGGTCGCGACGTGTGACCGGGCGGTCATCGAGAGCACGCGTCGCAACTGGCCATTTCTGCGCGACAGGCGCATTGACGCTTACGCGCCGATTCTCAATCGCTACATCGGATGAAGCAAAAAGGCGCTAGTCCCCCGACCAAGCGCAAACCGAGCGCCGCTCCAAAGGGACGCGGCGCTTTGACTATGGAGCTTTCGCTGGGCAGACGGATGCCCGCGGAGTGGGAGAGGCACGACGCTACGTGGATCGCCTGGCCACACCACGAGCCGGACTGGCCGGGTAAGCTCGCGCCCATCCCATGGGTCTACGCGGAGATCGTCCGGGCGCTCGCCGACTTCGACCGGGTCGAGATTCTCTGTCACGACGCATCCGTTGCGGACAATGCGCGTGCAATGTTGGCCGCGCATGGCGTCAAAGAGAATTGTTATCGCCTGCACACTGTCTCGAACGACAGGGTTTGGCTCCGCGATTCCGCGCCGACGGGCGTGTTGCGCGCGGACGGTCGAGTCGAGCTGATCAACTGGGGATTCAACGGCTGGGCGAAGTATGACAACTACAAGAGGGACGCCGGAATCGGCGCTGAGATCGAGCGCATCACCGGATTGCCGCGGATTGTGCCAACTCGGCCCGATACCGGAGAGCGCCTCATCCTCGAGGGCGGTGGAATCGAGGTCAATGGCGCCGGCAGGATGCTCGTAACCGAAGAATGGCTTCTCACTCCAGTTCAGGTCCGGAATCCGGGAATGCTGGCCGGAGACTACGAGAAGGCTTTCGATGAGTATCTGGGGGTGACCGATACTCTATGGTTGGGCCAGGGCGCGACTGGTGACGATACTCACGGTCACGTAGACGACATCGCGCGCTTCAGCTCGCGCGATACTGTGATACTGGCTTACGAGCAGGATCCGTCCGACGATAACCACGTACGATCGGTGGACAATCTCCGGCGGCTGGAGCTCGCCGCCAAGAAACACCCTCTGCGGATAACGACCATCCCCTTTCCCCGCCCGGTAACGATGAATGGCGAGAGACTGCCGGCGAGCTACGCGAATTTCTACATCGCCAATGGCGCCGTTCTTGTACCGACATTCAACGATCCCTCCGATCGCGTCGCGCTCAACGGAATCGCCGAGGCGTTTCCGCGCTACACCGTGATCGGCATTCACGCGGTGGATCTGGTGTGGGGCCTCGGCACGCTCCACTGCCTGACACAGCAGCAACCCTCCGGCACCGGTGGGAAGCGATGAAGCTTCGCACAGATATGAAGGTCACCTGGCTATGAAAATCACACAGTTATGAGGTTCACCGGGCGATGAAGATCCACAAACCTATGAGGGCCACTGGGCGATGAAGATCACGTTGACCGGCGAAGAATCTCTCAGGCTCGAACCTACATCTGGTCCGTTGACCATCGAAGCGCCGACGCCCGACGTTCAGTACTCGCCGTTTCACATGCTCGGCAGCGCGCTCGGCGCGTGCACCCTCTCTGTGTTGCAAAGCTGGGCGTCGAACAAGAATCTCGGAGTCAATGATCTCAAGGTTGACGTGCGCTGGAGTTTCCTGGAAGGCCAGCATCGCCTCGGCTCGATGAAAGTGCGGCTGCTGTGGCCGAGTCTGTCCGCGGAGCTGTGGCCGAGAGCAATCCGGGCAGCGAATCTGTGTGGTGTTCACAACACCCTCACGCATCCACCGCGGATCACGGTCGAGGCTGTGGGCGTAGAGCCGCCACCAATCGAGGCATCGGCGTGACCACCGTTCCGGTCGTCCGATTCACTGTCGCCGGCGAGGAGACGCACGATCATCTCGTTGCGCCGACGATTGGTGAGCCGGGCAGACGTTACACGGTGATCTATGACGGGCACTGCAAGGTGTGCGGGCGCATGGTGAAGATGCTCACGAAATGGGACCGGAACCACGAACTCGAGATCATTCCGTCTCAGGCGCCCGGTGTTCGGGAGAGATTTCCGTGGATTACGCCGCGCGCGTACGTCGAGTCGGTGCAGGTGGTTCGGACGAGAGAGGGGAAAACGTGGCAGGGCGCGGCGGCGCTCGAGGAGCTGCTGAAAACTTTGCCCAAGGGGCGGCTGATCTCGTGGCTATTCAAGATTCCGTTGGTTCGGCCGCTCGTGGATCTGTTCTACAGGTGGTTTGCGCGGAACAGGTATCGGTTTGGTTGTGGGGAGCACTGCCAGGTACATGAGGCAGATCTGGATTACGGGGATGGATGAGGATTACCATCGGGCGGGCCGACGGCAGCATCATCGCTGTCGGTTTCATCGCGAAAGGGAAATCCAAGAGCTCAGTGGCGTTAGCGCACACCAAGCTACCCGATCGAGATACGGCCAACCGTTTGAAGGAGTACTGGTCGAAGCGGCTGGATGCGCTCGGTGAGATTTAGTCCGAACGCTAGTGCCAGCTCCGCGGCGCGGAGCTGTTACGACAGGCAAAGGCCCCGCACTATCGCGGGCCTTTTTGTTCGTCACCATTCATCAACATGACCGACAGCACATCCTCGAAGCGCGTCAGCGCTTCTATTACCGCGACGCTGTCCGTGAGAAACGGGCTGAGCGCGATCGACTTTTACAAGGCTGCGTTCGACGCGATCGAGTTGTACCGCATCGAGGATGAGGGATCTGTCGTCGCGCAGTTATCGGTGTCGGGGGCAGAGTTCTGGGTCGCCGATGAATCCCCCGAGAATCTGAATTTCAGTCCCGAGTCATTGGGCGGCTGCTCGGTTCGAATGCTGTTGATCGTTGAAGACCCAGATGCCGTCTGTGAGCGGGCCGTGTCAGCGGGCGCAACTCAGATTGCGCCTGTTAGTGAAGGTTACGGCTGGCGTCTGGGTCGGATTGTCGATCCCTTCGGGCACCATTGGGAGATCGGCAAGCGACTGACATGACAGCTTGAACTCATGTCCCGATTGACACCGAGCAGGTCGCGACGCCGTCAAGATGGGCGTCAATTCTTCCGGCGCGCACGCGTGAGCGCCCGGTCGAGTGCGTTGGCAAATGCCTGCTTCTCGCGCGCTCCGTAAGCCGCGTGGCCGCCCGTCTCCACGCCGGTTGACCGGAGCTTGTCCATGAAATTCCGCACCGACAGGCGCTCTCCGATGCTCTCTGTCGTGTACTCATCGCCTCGTGGGTCGAGGACAACGACGCCTTTGGGAACCAGGAGCGCGGCCAGCGGGATGTCGGCGGTGACGGCAACGTCCCCGGCGACGGCGTGGTCCGCGATATACCGATCGGCAACATCAGGCCCGCCCTCGACGCGCACGGCCGACAGGTGGGCGTATCCTGGCGGCAGCGGAAGGCGCATGTTCGCCACGAGGACAGTTGCGAGGGCGAGACGCTCAGACGCCCGGAAGCAGACATCCTTCACGGGCTGTGGGGCGGCGTCTGCATCTATCCAGAGTGTCATGACCACGGGGTGTCACCAGGTATCGGACAAGAGACTCGCTGCGTTGCGGGCTGGCGGAAGATAGTCCTGGGCGCCATAGTGGGCACGCCATGGTCCATGCTCTTCAACTAATTGCGGTTGGCTTCGCGGTTTCTGTCTGGTTGACCTCGGCGGCCTGCGCGCCTCCCGCTCAAGAAGTGCCCACCATGTCGCGTGATCTGGATCAGTATCCGCACGCCGCCGAGCCGATCGGAACGGTACGGCAGATCTACGATGGCGTACTGACGCCGGAAATGGCGGTCAACACGTTTCGGAACATTGACCGGCTCTTTCCAACGCGGACAGTTCGGCATGCCTCCACTCCGATGCCCCTGCCGCCGGCGTCCACTCCACTCAGAGCCGTGAGTTTCAGCGACGGCGCCAAGCGTTATGGCCTCGACGACTATCTCGAGTTAAATCGCGTCGCTGGACTACTGGTGCTCAGAGACGGCCGCATCGAGCTGGAGAAGTATCGGCTCGGGAACTCCGAGCGCACGCGCTGGATGTCCATGTCAATTGCGAAGTCGATTACGTCGACGCTCGTTGGCGCGGCGCTGAGGCAGGGGTATGTCCGCTCTCTCACGGACTCCATCACGCAGTACGTTCCCTCCCTGCGCGGCAGCGCGTACGAAGGCGTCTCCGTGCGCGACGTTCTCATGATGTCGTCGGGTGTGCGCTGGGACGAGACGTATACCGACCCGCGATCCGACCGCCGGCGTCTGCTCGAGGCCCAGATCTCCCAGGTGCCGGGTTCTCCAATGACGGTCATGAGGAGCCTCCCGCGAGCGGCCGCTCCCGGCACTGTGAACAACTACAACACCGGCGAAACACAGATCGTCGCCGAGATCGTGCGAAGCGCTGTGGGCCGGCCCCTCGCGACTTACTTGTCAGAGCGAATCTGGAGCAGGTTCGGAATGGAGACTGACGCCAAATGGTGGCTCGATTCGAAAGACGGTCACGAGATCGGAGGCAGCGGGTTCAGCGCGACGCTCCGCGATTATGGGCGCTTCGGCCTCTTCCTCTTGAACGGTGGAAGAGCCGGCGGCGAAGCGATCCTTCCCGATGGGTGGACGCACGAGGCAACGACTCCAAAGGTTCTGCGCGGAGGTACGCGATTGGAGTATGGATACCTCTGGTGGACGGGAGCGACTGACGCTTCCCGGCGCGACGGCGCGTACGCCGCAGAGGGCATCTTCGGGCAATTCATTTACATCAATCCCGCCGCGCACGTCGTGATCGTAGTGTGGAGCGCTCAGCAGAAACCGACAGGACGTGCCGTCATCGATGACTGGGTGTTCTTCGATGCCGTTGTCGACGCGTTGAGATAGCGGCCGATTTCAATACGGACGGCGGCTGGCGCACCCGCGTGAATTGTGATCACTTAGGCGGACACCTCTACAGAGCTTCCAATGAACCGACGAGCATTCGTTCAGTCCATCACCGCCGCCGCTGTAGGCGTCGGCGCAGCACCGCACCAAGCATTGGCCGCCCGCCGCCTCGACCGCATCGGCCTGGAATTGTACTCCGTGCGAAATGCCATGCGCGCAGACCCCGAGCGCACGCTCGCGGCGGTGCGCGCCATCGGATACACGGATGTCGAGCTGCTCTGGTCGTTCGGAAACTTCGGCCGGTCTCCACAACAGGTGCGCGACACGCTCGCCCACGAAGGGCTGCGCGCACCCTCCGCTCACATCTCGCCAACGACAATTCTTGTCGGTTGGGAGCGAAGTCTGGACACCGCAAAGATGCTCGGCCACGAGTATCTCATCGTGCCGAGCCTTCAGGCCGATATGGGGCTCACGCTCGACGACTGGCGGGAATGGGCGGATCGCTTCAACGCCGCGGGCGCGATTGCCAGGCGTGCCGGGGTCTGGCTGGCGTTTCACAACGAGCCCGATCACATGAAGCCGATCGACGGCAAGGTGCCCTACGACGTCTTCGTCGAGCGCACGGATCCGTCGGTTGTGCGCCTGCAGCTGGACACGGGCAACATGCTGCTGGGTGGCGGTGATCCGCTGCAGTATCTCGCGAAGCACCGCGAGCGCTACTGGAGCTTTCACCTGAAGGACGCCGTCGCCGATCGCTCCACCGACACGGAGCTGGGAACCGGGGTGTTCGACTTCAAGCGCTTTCTGGCCGCGATTCCCGATATAGCCAGGAAACCTTGTCATGTGGAGCAAGAGAACGGTCGCGACGAGTTGGCCAGCGCGCGCGCGGACTTCCAGTATCTGCGGACGCTCGATTTCTAGGCATCCGAAGTAAATTGGAGAACTCGTATGCCGGCTACTCCATACCACTTCGGTCCCGGGCTGCTGATCAAGGCGGCCGCGCCGCGCCAGTTTTCGATGGCGGCGTATTCGCTGACCCAGATAGTCATAGACATCGAGTCCGGGTACTACATGCTCCACGGGGAGCCACCGATCCATCGCCAGCTGCACACCTTCCTGATGGGCGGGTTGCTCGGCTTGCTATGTGGGCTCGTCGTCGCGCGATTCGGCGCCTGGCTGTCCCGGCCGCGTGACGTTGTCGGCGAAGCTCTCGCGGCCGAGTACCGGTTATCGATCGCTGTGCTGAGTGGGGTTTTTGGCGGATTGCTGCACCCGATCCTCGACGGGATCATCTACGCTGACATCCGTCCTTTCCGACCCCTTTCCTCAGCCAATCCATTGTACGGACTCGTCAGCGCGCGAATGGTATACGGGTTCTGCGTCGTCACCGCGCTCGTCGGCGCAGCATTGTTGCTCGCCTGGGAGCGGCGCCCGCGAAGACTATAAGTGGATAACGCGGGTCGGTCGAGCCTCCTCCAGGAGTTCACCACTCAGCAGAATGAAAGCGCATTCCTGAGAGCGTTCTCCTTCTCGACGACTCAGCTTCCCGTCGACTCCGCCTCGGATGTGGACCTTGCCGATCGCGTCATCATGATGGACGAGATCGGATTCATCTTTCAGATGATGGAGCGCGAGCAGAAAGTTGCGTCGAAGGCGGGTGACCTGGAAAAGTGGATCACCAACTACGTCGTTCGGCGCGGAGTGAAACAGATCCAGAACACCCGCGATCTGCTCAGGAGCTACATGGGCCTCTCGCTCGTCAACAACTTCGGGCATCGGATGTTGATCTCGCCCAGGGACCCCGATCAGCTAGTCAGCGTCATCGTCTACCGGGTCCCGCCGAAAACACGCGCCTTTCGAGCCGCGCGTTTCAAGAAAAACCGGAACGGCGGCTTCGTGCACATTCTTCGCGACGTGGACTATTTCGAGGTCTTCCATCATTTCGTCACGCCCGCGGAGCTGAGCGACTACTTCGAATTCCGGCGCGATATCCTGATCAGCTGGGATCCGGCAGCGACCGCTGTCAGCGAAGTAGCACTCATCGGGCAGTATTTGCTGGAGGACTATTCCTCTCCTCCCGATGAACGATTCGCCAGCGCCTCGCGCTCGCGCGGCGGACCGACTGCGTGCGAGTTCTCGTTCGTCCTCGATAGCCTCGCCACGACTATCGCATCCCAGGAGGGAGACTACGCCGACACCGATTGCTACGACGTGCTGGCCGAGCTGGCGCGCCTTGCTCGATACGAGCTGCGGGCGCTCAAACAGCAGGTTCGCCTCGCCCTCGAAGCGGTGCGCGGCAACCGATTCGAGCTTCCATACCGAATCGCGTCCGCCCGCACGGGCACCGGCTTTCTGGTGCTTCCCGTGACGAAAGAGTTCCACGACCGGGCGTCGGGTGCTTTGCGGAGCCTATCGCTCGCGTCCAAGCATGAGCTCGATCTGGAACGGCAGATTGGCATCGGGATGTGGCGCAACAGCGAGTTCGTGGACATCGAATGGATGTTCCTCAACGGCGGAAACCTTCCCGACCCCGATCTCGACGAGCGTCTCGCTCACAATTATCCATTTCGCAGGGCTAGCGAGCAGCGATTGCCGCCCATATTCGTATAGCGAAGTGTTATCCCTCAGCGAGCGTTGAGAGACTGCGTGAAGGATATCGCACGGAACAATCCCGGTCGAAAACGGTCTAACAGGTAATCCTCTGCGCCGAGAATACTTGATATGAACCGCTCGCTATCCGATTTCGCTGCTGCACTCGTGGTCATTCCCGTTGCTCTCGTTCTGTTCGCCGCGAGGAGCGGCTCGTCCAGCCCGCTAGCTCAGCCGGCAGTCGCGCCCAAAATCGACGCAGTCTCCTCCTCAGCCAAGGAAGACACCGCGGTCTTTGCGGGAGGATGCTTCTGGGGAGTCGAGGCCGTCTTCCGCCATGTGATGGGCGTCAGGTCGGCAGTCTCCGGCTACGCCGGTGGCAGTGCCGGCAACCCGTCCTACGAGCAGGTAAGCACCGGCGACACCGGACACGCCGAATCTGTCCAGGTGATCTACGATCCGTCGCAGGTGTCGTATGGCAAGCTGCTCCAGATCTTCTTCTCGGTCGCGCACGATCCGACCCAGCTGAATCGTCAGGGACCCGATCACGGCACTCAATACCGCTCGGCGATTTTCTACAACACTCCTCAGCAGCAGCAGGTGGCGGAGAGCTACATCAAACAGCTGACGGCGGCCAAGACTTTCTCGCGTCCCATCGTCACGCAGTTGTCGAAGCTCAACGGGTTTTATAGGGCTGAGGAGTACCACCAGAACTATCTGGCCCAGCACCCGAACCAGCTCTACATCGTCATCAACGACAAGCCGAAGGTCGCGGCGCTGAAGAAAGAATTCCCGGACGTCTACCGGAACTAGGCACCCCCCCGAAGGAAGGCGAGGGCTAAGCTCCGACAGTAGCTTACCGGCGTGGACATCCAGATCCTCGCCGTTCCGTATGACTCCGGAAATCGCGGCGCCGAACGGCGGGAATAACTCTTTCCGCTTACGATCCCGCCGGCGACCCGGATGGTGTCGCTGCCCGGGCAGCGATTGGCCGCATAAACAGTGCCGCGAGTCCCAGCGTGCGAGTGGGGCGGGACTGAGCGGCCGGCGGTAGATTTTCACCGCTTCGCCAACCGACGGATGGTTTTGCAATGACAGTCCCCGCGGTCAACTACCTCGCAGTTCTCGCCGCTGCAGTCGTGATGTTCATCCTCGGCGGACTCTGGTACTCCCCGCTTCTATTTGCCAAGAGGTGGATAGCTCTCCAGGGCAGGACCGAGGAGCAGATGCGGGCGCAGGCAGCGGCAGCGAACATGCCGCTCATGTACGTCAGCGCTTTCGTTTGCGCGCTGATCACCGCTATCGTCATGGCGCACATTCTGGCGCACATGGCTTACATCATGCCCACAGGCGCGGTGCACGGTGCATTCTTCGGCTTCATGGCCTGGCTTGGCTTTGCCGCGCCGACCAGTTACGCCACCGCTCTCTTTTCGGGCAAGCCGAAGCAGCTGTGGCTCATCGACTCGATGTACTATCTCGTCTCATTCGTGCTCGCTGGACTAATTCTCGCAGCATGGAGATAACAGGAATTCCCGTCATTCAGAGGAGACGCATCATGTTGCAAACAGTTGGGATCCGATCGGCGGCAATCGCGTTGACGGCCCTGGCGCTGGGTATCGCATCGGACTCCGGCGCTCAAGGGAAGGTGATCAAGCCAGCGAAAGCCGGTGGGCGTTTTCAGGTGAGCAGTCCTGACCTTGTCTCGAAAGGCCGAATAGCGCTGAGTCACGCCTTCAACGGAATGGGCTGCACCGGCCAGAACATCTCGCCAGCACTCCAATGGGCGAATGCGCCGGCCGGAACCAAGTCGTTCGCGGTCACCATGTACGATCCCGACGCGCCAACCGGAAGCGGCTGGTGGCATTGGATGGTTTACAATATTCCCGCCACGACTACGTCGCTCGCAGCTGGCGCCGGAAATGGACGCAATGCTCCGTCCGGCAGCGTCCAAGGCCCCACTGATTTTGGGACGAAGGGTTACGGTGGGCCGTGTCCTCCGGTGGGCAATAAGCCGCACCACTATCACATCACGGTATTCGCCCTCAAGACCGACAAGCTCGACGTGCCCGGAAATGCGACCTCAGCGTACGTCGGCTTCAATCTGAACGCCAACAAGATCGCCACGGCGCGCATTACCGGCCTGTTCGGGCGGTAGTGGAATCGGTCGCTGGCCTGAGGAGATCCTTCGCGCGGACGTAGAAGTTCTCGTCGATGTGAAATTCCTCCGGGCGCGCGAGATGTATCGGTGTTGTCTTCCAGCGCTCAGTCGGCCTGATCCAGCTTAGTCTTTCCGGCGATGTCGTGACCTTGACCGGCATCGCGAAGCCCGGGACGACATTGATCCAGCGATAGGAGAGCTTCGACCCCTGAAGCTTGTACTCTAGCGTGGGTACTTTCGTGGTGCGCAGGTATTGGTCGAACACCTTGCTCAGATTGATTCCAGAGCGTGAGCTCAGGTAGCCCTCGATTTGCTTGCCGCTCACGGTCTGGTGCCAGAACGTCTTGCCCAGCCCGCGCATGATCCCTCTCCACCGGGTGTCGTCGTCCACCAGCTGCCGGATAGTGTGGAGCATGTTGGCGCCTTTTTCATACTGGTCGGCAGAGCCTTCGTGGTTCACTCCATAGACTCCAACGATCGGCGAGCCGTTCTTTATCAGCTTTCGTTGGCCGATCGTGTACTCGGCCCCCGCTTTTTTCCCCTGCTGGCATTCGGTGAAGAGACCTTCGGCGTAGCTGGCAAAGCTCTCGTGGATCCACATGTCGGCGGCATCCTTCATCGTGATGCTGTTGCCGAACCACTCGTGCGCGCTCTCGTGGATGATTATGAAATCCCAGAGCAGGCCGTGTCCCGTGGCCGAACGGTCACGTCCCAGGTATCCGTTCTTGTAATGATTGCCATAGGCGACCGCGCTCTGGTGCTCCATTCCCAGGTGCGGCGCCTCCACAAGCTTGTATCCATCCTCGTACCAGGGAAACGGACCGAACCAGCTCTCGAAGCATTGCAGCATTGGCTTCACCTGCTGGAACTGCTTTTTCGCGGTATCAGCGTGATAGTCGATGGGCCAGAAATCCAGGGTCAGGGTTCCGCGCTCACCCGCATAGGTGTCGGTGAAATGGGCGTAATGACCCGCATTCACTGCCACGTCGTAGTTGTTGATCGGATTAACAACGAACCACTCGTACGTGGTCGTCCCATCCGCGTTTGGCGTGGTGCTCCGCAGCCGCCCGTTCGATACGTCGGCAAGAGAGTCGGGCACCGTGATAGCGACTCGTTGACTGTCGGGCTCGTCGGAATGGATGTCCTTGTTGGGCCACCATGCGCTCGCCCCGAGACCTTCGTTGGCGGTAGCGATCCAGTAGCGCGCGAGGCTGTCTCGCGCCCAGATGTAGCCACCATCCCACGGCGGGCGGACAGCCGCTACCGGCTTGCCGTGGTAGTAGACAGCGATCTCCTTGCTATCGCCGATCGGTTGGCGCGCGATCAGTCTGACGAAGAACGCGTTGCCGTCGCGCCGAGCGCTGAGCTCAGCGCCGTCCTGGACAACGCTGTCGAGTACGAGCGGCACCTGCAGGTCGATTTGCATTTCTCGCGCAGGTTTCAAGACACGATAAGTGATCGCGTTGTACCCGACGATGCTGCTGTCGCGCGGATTCACCCTGACGTGCAGATCGTAGAACACGACGTCCCACCACGCTCGCTCGGGAGTGTTCGAGCCACGAATCGTGTCGGCGTGGGTAAACCCCGGCGGGGCGACTTGAGCCGACAGAGTCACTGGCGCCGTTGCAAGGAAACTGCAAAGGAAGACTACCGGCCAGGGGCGGTGCGCTTCACGGCGTGCAGTTCCCATCACGGGACCGGCTTCCGCCGGCCCGCCTTGATCTCGTACTCCTTTGGGGGCTCGGCGCCCAGCAGGTTCTTGACGAAATAATCCCAGCGGCGGCGAACCATGTATGGCTCGTTGCCGAATCCGTGGGTGCGATTTGGCAACAGTATGAGATCGAAGTCCTTGTTGGCCTTGATGAGCTCGTTCACGACGAGAAGCGTGTTATAGGGTGGAACGTTGTTGTCCATCGTGCCGTGCGCGAGCAGGAGCTTTCCCTTCAGATTCTTCGCATAGGTCTGGTTGGCTTCTTTGGTATAGTTGTCCGTTCCGTCCGGATTCCTGGCGAGCAGACCCTGATACCGCTCGCCCCAGTCGTCCTCGTAAACGAGGTTGTCGTGATTCCCTGCCTCGGAGATTCCAACCTTGAAGAAATCGGGGTAGCGGAACATGGCGTCAGCGGCCGCGAAGCCACCGCCCGAATGACCATAGATTCCGGTACGATTCAGGTCGATCCATGAATAGCGCCGTGCAAGCTCTTTCATTCCAGCGACCTGGTCGGGCAACGTGTTGTCGCCCATCCTGCCGTAGTACGCATCGTGAAACGACTTCGATCTCCACGGAGTGCCCATCCCGTCGATCTCCACTACCACGAACCCAAGCTCGGCCAGCGCCTGGGCATCTCCGCGCGCCGCTGAGAAGCTGCGACTCCCCACGCTTCCCGTTTGCGGCCCGGGATAGATGTGATTGACGAACGGGTATTTTCGGGTCGAATCCAGATTCGTGGGGACGTACAACAAACCATAGAGATCCGTTTTGCCGTCGCGTGCTTTGACGGTGATTGGCCTGGGCGGTTTCCATCCCGTCGCAACCAGACGCGAGATGTCGGTCTTCTCCAGAGTAAGCACAGTCCTTCCGCTGATGTCGCGCAGAACGGAAATCGCGGGGACATCGGGCCGTGAGTAGGTATCCACGAAGAAACGGCCCGTCGGAGAAAGTGAAATGCTGTGGTCCGCATTCTCCGGAGTGAGCAGTGTCAGGCGCTTTCCATCCATCCCGACCTTGTAGAAATGACGGAAGTACGGGTCGCGACCGCTCTCCTTCGCGTTTCCGACGAAATAGAGCGTGCGGCTTCTCTCGTCGACACGCAGCAGCTCCGCAACATTGCCTTCTCCGCTGGTGATTTTGCTCTTGAGAGCGCCGGTGGCGAGATCGTACAGATAGAGTTGGCCCCAGTCGTCGCGCTCGGAGAACCAGATCACTTCGTTCGATGCCGGGAGCACGCGCCAGTTCACCATTCCGTTTCCCGATTCGTACTGGGTCGGAACCGTCTCGCTCAGGACATCCCTGATCGCGCCAGTCGCCGCGTCGGCCACGCGCAGCGTCGCTTTCTTGTGATCCCGCGCCGAGGAGACGAAGGCGAGGTGCGAGCCATCGGGATACCACTGAACGTCCGTCCAACCCTCGTCGCCGCGACATATGATGTGGTCGCAGAGCGTGGAGCGGTGCTGATCTGCGGGCATCTGCAGCCTGATCACCCGCGCGGCATCGACATCAATGATGACTCGCTGAATGGTGGTGATTATGCTGTCGCCCGGTAGTGGGTACTTCCAGGCTTGTAGATCCGGATGCCCAACCTTCGTGTTGACCAGATACATCTCGCCGACGCCGCGCTCGTCCTGCTGGAACGTGGCGATTTTCCGCGAGTCGGGAGACCACAGCAGGATGGGGTTGTCGCTGCGAATCCAACCGGCGTTGTCAGTCGCGTAGCCAAACTCTTTTATTCCACCGGTAGTGAGCTGACTTTCGCGTCCGGTCGCGATGTCACGAACCCAAAGGTTGAAAGCACGAATGAATGCGCCCCGCTTGCCGTCGGGCGACGTTATTTCGGGAGTTGTCCCACCCCCTTTTTGCAGAAACTCCGCCCTCGCACGCGCCGCTTCGCGAACGTCGATCGCCGCGCCGCACCTTTCAGTATCAGGAGTGCAGACGCTACGCAGGGCGCGCGTTGGATCCACGACAACGAGATCCGCTCCACCGATCCGCCCGCTCCGGTACCAGAAGCGCTCGCCGCCAAGCCACGATGGTTGAACGCCATTTCCCGACACGAGGGGGGCCACGTTGTCCCGCAAGAAACGCTCGGCGCGAGCGTAATCTGCGGCGGTAACCTGCTGGGCCTGTTGCGCGCGAGCGGAGATACTGACAACGGCCGAGAATGCGACAGCAGCCCTCAGACGCAGTGCGTGCGGGCGCATCGGCTACCTCACCTTGATCATCGGCGGCGCCAGCACCGTGCGTGGCCACACGTTGTCGGTTGGATCGCGATCGGGGAATCGACCGTTGGGATCGAGCGTTATTCGCGTAATCACGCGACCGCCGAAATCCAGATTCGCGTTGAACGTTCGGCTGCCTGGAAACCAGACCTCGACGGGATACGTGACGAGGGCCGTGCTCGCATCGAGCATCCGACTGTTCGACATCTGTCTGATAGCCGCCCCGGTCGGCGCAAACTCCACCTTCAGTATGATCGGTGAAGGCATCTGCCCATTCTGACGAACCGTCACAGTCGTGCGCCGTCCGGATGTCGTCACATTCTGGATCGAGCCATCGACGGACTCAGTAGTGAAGAGCCAGTAATTCCAGAACCAGCCAAGGTCACGGTGCAGGGCGTTGTTCATGGAGAACGCGTAGTCCCACGGAGAAGGGTGCTTGAAGCGCCACGCATGTGCGTACTCGCTCATCGCGCGCTGCACGGCGGTATCACCAACAACCCCGCCGAGGGCGGAGAGCATCAGCGGAGCCTTTCCGTAAGCAGCGAAACCGTAGAGCGGCCCCGCGTAGTTCTCGTCCCACATCATCGTGGGCTCGCGCTCGTCGCCGCTGGTGCGGCCGTAAGACATGCCGAGGCTATCCAGCTGTGCGGATTTATTAGCGTAGTCGGCTTCGGAGAGAATGTTCATGTACTGATTGAATCCCTCATCCATCCAGCCGTACCAGGTCTCGTTGACGCCAACCATCATCGGCCACCACTGGTGCCCTGTCTCGTGATCGGCGGCGAACACCGCGGACATGATGAACATCGGGTACTCCATACCGAGCTCGGGACCGTCGACCATCGTAAGCTGTGGATAGGCGTATGGCATCCAGAGCTTGGAGTAGTACTCCAGCGCATGCCGAACTACCGCCGGGCCTTGCGCGTACTGCTGCGCGTGCCCGGGCAGATAGAGAATGTTGACCGGAACCACTCCGCGCCCCGGAATCGTGGCTCGCGTTGCGTCCCACACAAATTGTTTCGCCGTCGCCCATGCAACATCAGCGACCGTGTCGGCCACGAAATGCCAGACGAGTCTATTTCCGGCAGCGGTTGATTGCCCGGGTCCGCGCTCTGTCGCGGAGACGATCGTGCGGGCAGAATCGGATTCGAGCACGTGCGAGAGTCGCTCGCGAGCGGTCGGCGTCAGGACTTCTGCGGGATTCTGCAGAACGCCGGTCGAGCCGACGATCCATCCAGCCGGCACGTCGATGCTGACGTCGAAGTGTCCGTAGTTGTTGTAGAACTCGGCGTTGCCGAGATATTGCTCGGTATCCCACCCGCCAGGCCGGAGATCGTCGAACACCGCAACTCGGGGATACCACTGCGCGACCTGATACAGCGTGTCCCCCCAAGCCCCCATTCTCTCCCCGCGACCGCTCACTGTGCGCGGCACGCGGAAATGCCAATCCGCTTCGAGCGTCCCGGTGCTGTGCGCGGCGATCGGCGTTGGCAGCGTGATACGGGCCGAGGTGCTTTTAAGAATCGCAGAGAGCGACGGGGCGCGGCGCGTAGTGCCGGGAATCTGAGGGCCGAGGGTATCGGTGACTTCCATCGCCTGACCGTTGGCCACGAGCCTCGTGACTTGCATCCCGCCGGTGATCTCGATTACCGGCCCCGCGCGCGCAACGTTGGGAGCGAAGATATTCTGGTCGAGCCGGAGGACCAGCGAGCGCATCACCGAATCGCTGTTGTTGTGGATCGCCACCGTCTCGCGGCCCGACACGATCGACGTCCCCGGGTCCAGACTGGCGTTGATCTTGTAGTCATTCCAGAGCTGCCAATAGTTTCGGCCGGGGCGTCCCGTCGAATCCCTCGTGCCCGCGGCGAACGCCCGCTGGATCATGCGCGTCATCGGGATGTCGCGGCGCACCGGTCGCTCTGGAATCCTGGAAGTCGCGGACTGTGCGTCTCCCGCCGCCGACTGGGCAGTCAACGGTGCGGCACCAAGTGTAAGGATTGCTGGCAGACAAATGGCGCTGAGGAAACGGGCAGTCATCAAAGCTCCTTAATTTGGGCGGCGGATGTCGTCAGCGGCCGGCGCGAAACTATTCGGCACTGGGAAAAGTAGTTGATGAATGGCCGCCAGCGTATCATTCCGCTGCGGACACCAAGGAGAAAAAGATGGACTTCAGGCTCGAGGAAGCTATCCCCGTTCTGGAACGAACTCCGGCAGTACTATCCGCGCTACTCACCGACCTGCCGGAAAACTGGCTTGGCGCCCGCGACGGAGCCGACGCGTGGAGCCCGAGTCAGATCGTCGGTCACCTGATCAATGGCGAGCGGACAGACTGGATTCCGCGTGCGCGAATTATTCTCAAGCAGGGGAGCTATCGCCGATTCGAGCCGTTCGACCGCTTCGCGGAGCTCGATTCTGATAGGCCGCTGCGCGACAGGCTGGAGGAGTTTGAGCATCTCCGCGCGGGGAATGTGGCCACGCTCCGCGGCTGGAATCTCAAGGACAAGGATCTGGACATGACTGGTGAGCATCCTGCGCTGGGAACGGTGACCATGCGCCAACTGCTGGCGACCTGGGTAGTGCACGATGTGTCGCACATTGCGCAGATCACCCGCACGATGTCGAGAGAGTACACGGCGGCGGTTGGACCGTGGACGGAGTATTTTCGAGTGCTCCAGCGGGACGTGCGCCAATAGCCGGAACATCCTCGCGCTTTTCGCGCGAGCCTACTCAGGGGTGGACAGACTTGAAGCGATACGTGATGAAGCAGAAGCTCCTGTCCTGGGGCGACGACTTCACAATCAAAGATGAAGCCGGCACTGATGCTTTTTTCGTCGATGGTAGAGCGCTGAGCTTCGGGGACAAACTCTCGTTCCAGGACATGTCCGGCAACGAGCTCGTCTACATCGAGCAGAAGCTTCTCAAGTGGGGACCGACCTACGAGCTGTGGCGCGGAGACGAGCAGCTCGCGGTCGTCAAGCGCGAGCTGTTCTCGTTCATCCACCACCGCTTCACTGTCGATGTCCCGGGGCCCGACGACCTCGAAGCGGAGGGGGATTTTCTCGACCACGAGTACACAATCACTCGCGGCGATCACGCCGCGGCCACGGTATCCAAGCGATGGTTCAGCTGGACGGACACCTACGGGATAGAAATCGCCGATGGCGAGGATGATGTCCTCATTCTCGCCACGGCCGTCGTCATCGACCTTGTCTGCCACAGCGACGACCGCAATCGGCGCTGACACCGTGGTTGGTCGAGATCAAAAGCAACAGAACGGGTGCGAGTTGTCGGTAGCGTAGCTGCGAGTATCCAGTTCACGACGTCGGGACGTTTCTGGCGCCATTCCGGGTACAGGCAGAAGCCTGTGCCGTAGATCAGAGATTAGCGCTCGGCCAGTCTGAAGTCGTGCTCCAGAACCATGTTGGCGGGCAGCACAACCTTCTCCTGCACCGTGTTCCTACCCGCCATTCCGACTTTCGCCGTTATCTGCGCGCCGCGGGTGAACCCACACATTAGATAGGATCCATCGCTGCCGGTGTCGGTTTCCACGGTGCGCTGCTGATTCGTAGATACCAGCCGTCCATTCTGCTCGACCCACAGTATCTGCCACGTCGCCCACACGTGCGCGTTGGGAACTGGTTTGCCGGCGGCGTCCCTCACGTAGCCTGCCGCGATACCCTGGGACTCCGTCGAGGTCTCATTCTGCCCGCAAAGTCTCTTGCGCAGCGTCCCATACGAGGGGATCAGCACGTTCGCCTGCCCGCGCGCGCCACTCGGCAGCGAGATCGACTGCACCCTGGTCGCGACGCGGTAGAGTCGAAGCCGCGGATGCTCGAAGACGATCGTGTCGGAGAGCGGCCCGTCTACCGCCAGGTCGTAATGTCCTCCGGCAGTCGTGGTTGTCTTGAACCGACCACCGCCGATCGAGACTTGCACTCCTTTGAGCGGCGTCCCTGTGGTGCTGTCGTACACGACCCCGCTAATGAATGATTGCGGACCCGGCGGCGCGTCTTCGATCGCGGGGATGACGGCATTTACCACGGATGCCGGCGCAGCCGTTCCGGCCGGCCTGGAGGTGCCCCCAACTTCCTGATATCCCAGCAAACTGTCGGTCGACGTCATCTGCGCGACGCGTGGCATCCTTATGAACCAGCGCGGAACGATCCATTGCCCCCCGGGGAGCTGCTGGAACTCGACCCGTCCGGTCGTTCTCGCGATCCGCAGCGGAATGGGGAGATTGACGTAATCAAAATTCAGGGAGCGGAGTGCGTTCGCCTTTGGATCCAGCCAGAGAATCCCGGTTAGCTCGGGCTGCGAGCCGATCTTCGCCGGTCTGAACTCGAGTCCGTTCAATCCGGTCTCGGGGCCGTATCCGCGAATCGCGGAGTAGCAGTGAGTCTTGACGAACTGCTCCGATACCAGAGTCGCCGCTTCTGGAGCACGATAGACATCTCCTCCTGCAACCGCCCCGCGGCGCGCCGAATCGATCTGATCCCAGGAGATTCCCGTCGCCGGCCTTCTCGCGATGCGCGAGCGTTGTTCTTTACGCTCGGAGACGACACCGAGGCTCCGATCGAGAGCGCGCTCGTACAGATCCACGTCCAGCGGGACGAGGCCCTGTGCATCCGTCAACGCGCTCGCCGTGAGGGCTTTCCGGATTTCAACCCAGAGGTCTCCCGCCGGCGTGCCTGGAGGCGTGAGGAGCTGACACGCGGTTTCGCTGCGCGCTACTGCGGTCGACGGATTGCGCAGCGGCGACATCCCGACCCGCACGTGAATCGGCGCGCCGGTCACGTACAATATCACGGAAGACCAGGAGTCATAGCCGACCTTGTCGGCGCGGACGACGTATCGTCCGGCGCCTGGAGCGCGCAGCGCAGAATGTCCACCCTGGTCGCTGAAATTGCCAAAGAAGCTCATGCCGTGATCGTCGAGAAGCGAGATATTCGCGCCGACGATAGGCTTGCCGTTGGAGAGCTCGACGACTTCGACCAGAACTTCCTGGGCCGTGAGACCGGTTCCGGCAACGAAGAATGCCGCAGCTACGAGGAATGGCCGCAGGTGCATGGGTTCAGCGATTTGAAATAGAGGTGACGCGGTGGCCCGGGCGGACCTTCGCGGTCTACCTAAATGACGCTCCATCGGGCCGGGCGTTTTGCCCGGCAAGAGGTTTGCCTCTCATGGGATGGACTGCGTGGTCCCGCGGAGCCGCCTATCGCGTTGCGGCGCGGGACTTTACCACCAGGTTGTACTTGCTCATCATCGGGCAGCCCTGTGACTGCGCGGGCACGAATCGGCTTTCCGCTGCAAAGGCGACTACACTCCTGACAAAATCCGGGTCGCTCACTCCGCTAACCAGGACGGTGCTGGTATCGGCCAAACCATCGGGACGGACAAGGAATTCCACGTAAGCACTGTCACCGGGGCCGAGGACGGCAGGAGTTCGCGGAAGGGGCGGATTCCCGACGATGTGAGCCAAGGGCAGTGCGTCCACCGAGACGTACTTGGACACTGTGTCGGCCAGCGCAGCGCATGGCTCCGTTACCATCAGCGCGGGGCCCCTCGTTCGTGAGGCGCATGCTGCAACGGCGAGCGCCGAGATTCCGACAAGGAATTGTTTGTTCATCATGGAAAGTCTCCGATCAATTCAGCGGATTGTCAAAGAGTTGCCTCGATATCGGCCCGATCGCTCGGGCGTGACCTCTTACCCGAGCGCCGCTTTGCGGTCGCGTGCTCGGCGCGCTTCCTCTGGACGATCAGCTCCTTTACCCACTCTTCCACGCGCTCGGCTTTGTCCTCATCAAGAAAAGTCTCTTCGTGTCGAATCGGGCTCGCTGCCGCTCCCCCGCTCTCATGTACCATGGCCTGGACCAGGCTCTCCCAGGTTCGGGCCTGCAGTCCGTCGCCTGCGGTGCGCATCATCAGCCAGTCGGCGAGATTGGCCGGTCGGTCGTGCACCTGCACCTCGAAGCGCAGCAGGTCGCCGCGCTGTTCGGCGAGGAACCGGATGGCGCCAGCGAGCGGATGGCCCGCAAGCGTAACGAGCGTCGCTGAATTGGGCATCAGCTGCTCGACCCGCACCTGCACATTCCCGCGCCCCGGCAGGGCCATCGTCAGCGTATTCCCTTTTCCCAAAATCGCCGGAGTTCCGGGCTCGGCGTGGACGTTCAGGAACGGAGTCAGCTCGCCGAACCGCAGGCAGAAGTGAGCGAACAACTCTTCGGGCACGAGCTTACTCCCGGCGATGTCTATCCAAAACCGCTTCCGCTTCAGCATGCCTACGCCTTTGTCGGGCGTTTGCTCCGGCAAGGCATCAGATAGTTTCCTGAGTCCGCTGTCCAGAGATGTCGGCTTGATGTGAAAGACGCCGATGAGCGCATTGGCGCCGGGCGTCGCGATCACATTGCCCTCGCTCAACATCATCAGCTGACTCTCGTTGATAGGCAGCCTGGCGCCTAGCAGTCCCGCGATCGTTGCACCGGCGGAAGCGAGAAATGGCGGAAGCGGAATCCGTGCCGGTGAGCGGCCAGTAATCTCCGCCATTCTGTCCAGAAGGTCATTGAGCCACGTCTTCTCCTCTCCAGCTATCTCCAGAACGCGGCCGTGCAGATCGGTGCGGCGAACGCATTCGGATAACGCGGCGGCGAGGTCTTCGACCCAAATGGGCTGGAATTTGTCCTCACCGGTGCCGACTACGGGAACCATTGGAAACGTGCGCACCATAGTCAGCAGCAGGGACACGACTTCGTCGCCAGGTCCGTACACATTGCCCGGGCGCAGGATGATCCACCCACCCGCGAAGTTGCGCACAATGTCCTCGGCGCGACGCTTCGACCGGTGATACGGAGAATTCCCCGTCTCGGCGCCGAGGGACGACATATAGATGAAGCGGCCAACCTTGCAACGCTCCGCCTCGCGCACGATGCTGCGCGTACCGTCGACGTTGACGCTCTCGAAGGTAAGCGACCCCGTTTCCTCCACGATGCCCGCTACGTGGATGACCAGATCGCAACCCTCGGCGCAACCGCGAATCTCGTTCTGATCGCTGATGCTCGCAGGCCACGCCTCGACACCGGACGGCCACTGTTTCGCGTCCTCAGCGGCGTTTCGGCTGAGCAAGCGGACGGTGTGTCCGCCGGCAAGGATTTGGGTAACAGCGGCCTGTCCGACCACGCCGGTGCCGCCAGTGACCAACACTTTCATCGTTAAGGTCCCCTGTATTGGCCGCTATAGGGGCAGAATGGGTGCCATCCGCCGTGACCGCCCGAGCTTGGCCCTCGTCCTTCGATTGACACGAAGTCCCCGAATCCGGGGGAAGGGGGAGTTGTTGTCCAAAGCCGTATCGTCGCTCGCACTGCTGGCGCTCGCCGCCTGCGGGGGACTCAAAGAACCATACGTCGTCGGTGCAGCCGGGCCCTGGAAGCAGGGTTATGGACTGCAGAACCTCCAGGGCGTGCAGCTGGCGGCCGAAGAGATCAATAAGGCTGGCGGCATAAACGGCCACCCGTTCCAGGTTGTTACACGGGACGACGAGGGCGATGGAACCGTCGCCGCGAAAGTAGCTCAGGAATTCGTGAGAAACCGCAAGATTTCGGCGGTGATCGGCCACGTTAACTCCTCGGGCATGCTCTCGGCCGCGCGGGTCTACGACGGAGAGCTTCCCGCAGTCGCCACAAGCGCGACTTCCCCAGATTTATCCGGCATCTCGAGCTGGGTCTTCCGCATTATCTCCAGCGACTCCCTCAACGGGATCGCGCTGGCCACATTCGCCAACAAGTTTGCCACCCGCAACACGCCGGCTACCGCTGCGGTTCTGTACGAAAACAACACCTATGGTCGCGGCTTGGCCGACTCGTTTCGCAGGTCATTTCACGGTGAGCTGGTTAGCCTCGATCCGATCAACGCGGATCTTCCATCGGCGGAGCCGTACATTGCCTTTCTCAAAACGAAGAAGCCGAAGGTCGTGTTCATTGCCGGACGCGTCGCATCAGGTCTCAAGATCCTCCAGGAAGCGAAGCGCCAGGGTTTCAACGCAGTATTCGTCGGCGGCGATGGATGGCAGGGCATCGTTTCCGACACGGTCACCTCCGAGGGCGCCTACATCGGGATGTCGTTCACTCCGGAAGATCCTTCTCCGGCAGCGCGCGCCTTCGTCGCCGCCTTCGAAAAGAAATTCGGCACAACGCCTGACGCCCACGCCGCGCTGGCGTACGACGCAACGAGAGTGGTCGCGCAGGCCCTTGCGGAAAAGGGCGCGAATCGCAAAGCGATCCGCAATTACCTGCACTCGCTCACGCACGACAACGCGTACGTAGGCCTAACCGGTCCGGCGTTCTTTGAGGACACGGGTGATCCGGTGGGAATGCGATTCCGCGTGTTGAAAGTTCACAAAGGGCTACTGACCGTGGCGGAGGCAAAATGAGAGCCATTTATCGCTTCCAGACGATTCGTCAGGTGCTGACGGTTGGGTTCTCGTTCCTGATTCTTCTTCTTATCAGCGCCGGCGCGGTGGGTTGGTTCTCGATGACACGCATGGCGGACGAGGTGACGAGGACGCTCGCCGGCGCACAGCAGGATGCGCGACAGGCGTCCGATTTCTCCAACGTCGTGACCCAAGAGATCCAGGCCGCCAACACGTATTTGAGCGATCAGGATTCCAAATCGGATGCTGATTTCCGGCGACTCGGGTGGGAAGCGCACAGGCTGCATCGGAGCTTCACCGCCAACCCGGACGCCCTCGCCGAACAGATCGTCAGAACCGTAGCCATCGACACGACTCTGGCGAGAGTGGAGTCCGCTTTCGCGCTCTCACATCGCCTGACCGACCTCGGACGCCTCGATGACGCGCACATAGAAGCGCAGAAGGCGCGAAAGCTGGTGCCATCGCTACTCGAGCAGCTGACGGGGCTCGAGCACGCACGGGCGCAGCAGCTTGCGGCAATGTCGGATAGTCTTCGCAGCCAGTCGGTCGCAAGGTCGAGGCTGTTGGTCTCGGTGATCGTGGTTGCGACGCTGATTGCCATCATGATCGTGCTACGCACTGGGCGCGCCGTCGGTCGGCCACTCCGGCTTCTTGTCAGGCACGCAGTTCAGTTGAGTCACGGCGATCTTCAGCAGCGGACCGAAGGCGACATGCCGGGCGAGTTCCGGACGTTGGCGGACGCGATGAATCACGCGACGATCGCGCTGTCTCGAATTGCTTCAGGCGCGGCCAAGACAGCAGAGGAAGTAGCTCAATCGGCCAGTGATTTGGCCTCGGCGTCGAAGCAGATTTCCGCTTCGGCCGGCGAAGTGGCCGACGCGGTGGAAGAAGTCTCGCACGGCGCCGAATCACAGGTGGCGCAGCTGCGGCAGGTGAATGAAGCTCTGGATGGAATCCGCACCCGAGGCGACAACCTCGTTGGCGGGGCGCAGGAAGTTCACAGCCTCGCCAGCGCGATCGAAGCGGAGGCGCAGGATAAGCGCGTCGAGATCGATCGTGCTCTCAAGATTCTTTTCGACGTTCGCACGATCGTGGAGCAGGCAGCCGGCCAGGTGCGCGAGCTGAACACGACGGCGACGGACATCAACAAATTCGTGGTCTCGGTGAGCCGCATCGCGGAGCAGACCAACCTGCTGTCGCTGAACGCGGCGATCGAAGCTGCGCGCGCCGGTGAAGCCGGCCGAGGCTTCGGAGTCGTCGCGAGCGAAGTTCGAAAGCTCGCCGACCAGACTCAGGCTGCGGCGGACGACGTCGTGAAGATGACCGAGACCGTGACAATGCGCGTGGCGGCCACTTCGAAGGCGATGGAGCAGGGTGTGGTTCAGGTGGGCGAGATCGAGCGTGTGAGCCGGGAGCTGGACGCGGCATTATCGACGATCCTTGCTGCCGCCGAGAAAACGCGTACCGCCGCTGCAGGCGTAACGACGGCAGCGACCGAAAATGCGCGTGCGGTGGATTCCGCCGCCGCGAACCTCGGCCTCGTCGCGCGGACGGCGGAGAGCCACGCGACCGCTGCGATGGAAGTGAGCGCGTCGACGGAGGAGCAGAGTGCGGCGTGCGAGCAGATGAGCATGGCTTCGACGCAGCTATTTCACGGCAGCCACGTACTGCGTGATCTGGTCGGCGAGCTCAAGACCACGGCGCCTGTCACCCCTGTCTCATCCGAAACGATCAAACCTATCGATTCCGGCACGGTGCCGAGACCGCTGACTACTCCTCCTCAGCCAGCGCCAGCAGTCAAACGGGTCGCCTAGGCGACCCGTTTGTTTTTGACGACTACTGCACGCACGCTCCTCGCGGGTCGGGCTTCGGCTTATCCACCACCACGCGGTGATCGAGGTTGCCGACCCGTAACGCGACATCGTGCACCAGCTGCGAGACTTTGCGCATGTGCTCGTAGTCGATGTACTGCGGCTCGTCGGTCAGCTGGTGATAGTCCATATGCAGGCCGGTCGTGAAAAACGTGATCGGAATGCCGTAGCGCGCGTACTCGTAGTGATCGCTTCGGCAGTAGATGCGTTCCGGATGTCCATTCGCGTCGAACGCGTAGTCGAAAGCGAACGGAGTCGGCTCGCTTCGGTTCACAGCTTCGACGATGTCGCCCAGCTCAGTCGAGAGGCGACGCGACCCGACGAGCTGTAGATACGCTGGTCCGCCGCCCACGAAGTCGAACGCACCACCGCGACCAATCATGTCCATGTTGAGCTGTGCGACGATCGAGTCGCGCGGCACAGTCGGATTGTCCGTGAAAAACCTCGAGCCGAGTAGCCCGGCCTCTTCGCCGGTGTGCCAGACGAAGATGAGCGAGCGGCGCGGTCTGATGCCCGACTTCGCAAACGCTTCGGCGATCTCCAGCGTGCCAACAGAGCCCGAGCCGTCGTCATCGGCACCATTGTAGATCGAATCCCTTCGCGCCGGCCTGATGCGATGCAGGCTGTCCACGTTGACATGAATCGACGCTCTCTCGGCGGGCGTCAGTCCACCACCCGGAGAGCCGGGCGTCGCGTGCGTCCGCGCTTCGACGATTCTGTTCGCCATGATGTTGTAGGCGCGCAGAGAGTCGTGATCGAGCGGGCCGGCAAACCGAAGTCCCAGGTGGTCATTGTGCGCGCCAATCGCGACGTACTCGCCACGCAGGGATGGATCGGATCCCGGAATGATCCCGATGACGTTGCGCGCCGGGGCCTGCGAGCGGGTGAAAGCCATCGAGGAGAAGCGTATCCAGCGTCCGGGCGTCCCCGTTCTCGTCGTCAAGGGATCGCCGCCGATCAGACGCGCAGCAACCGCGGGGGAGACCACCAGGTTGACTCGCGCCGGTGTGGTGTCGGTCGACAGCGTGACAGACCATGGCCGCATGACACGCGGATCGTTTGCCGTGATGATGGCTCGCGCGCCGGAGTATCGCGCGATAATCTGACCTGGATTGCGCTGCAGCGGAGTCCGAATGGCGAAAAGAACCGCCTTCCCTGCCGCCTGATCCGCCGGAATCAGCGTCGTCGTATCTGATAGATCGCCGCCGAACACCACCTGCAGGCTGTCGACGGGAATGGCGCGTCCCGATGCCGGGAAGTTGGTGAGGTAATCCGTCCCGAACGCCAGCGGTGCTCCGTCGAGAACTACCTGCGCGCCCGGCGCGACGGAAACCTTAAAGGCGGGCACATCCTGGAAATAGCTGCCATTGGCGCCGCCAGGCTGAATACCGAGCCGTGCCAGCTCACTGGCGATGTATTGTGTGCCCTTGAGATTGCCATCGGTTCCGAACTGACGGCCCATCATCGAGTCGTCGGCGAA
>JANMWS010000188.1:0-2265 GCA_031394125.1 Gemmatimonadales bacterium | reverse complement strand
CAGGTCCTGCGCGACGCCCACCTTCTTCGATCGCCGCTCTTCCTGCGACTGCACGCGCTGTCCCTGGAGCGCCGATTCGAATCCGGCGATGTCCACCGAGTATCCGCGCTCGCGCGCCATCAGCTCGGTGAGATCGATCGGGAATCCGAAAGTGTCGTAGAGCTTGAACGCATCTTCACCGGAGATCGCACCGTGAATCGTGGTGGATCCGTGAGTGGTTTTCACGGGCGCGAGCTCGTCGAACCGGCGCATGCCGCCTTCGATCGTGGAGAGGAAACGCTCTTCTTCTGCGCGCGTGGTATCGATGATGTGCTTGGAGCGTTGCTTCAGCTCAGGATACACATCGCCCATCTGATCGATGACGACGCGCACGACTTCCACGAGCGTAGGTTGGCGGCGGCCGAGCAGCCATGCGTGGCGAACCGCGCGGCGAAGGATTCTTCGGAGAACGTAGCCGCGACCTTCATTCGACGGGAAAACACCATCCCCGAGTAGAAACGCGACTGCGCGACTGTGGTCCGCTATGACGCGGAACGATGCGCCTTGTTCACCGCGATCGTATTTCTGCTTGATCGTCTTCTCGACCGCCTTGATCAGCGCCTGAAATACATCGGCGTGAAAATTGTTCGATTCGCCCTGCATGATCGCGGCGATGCGCTCCAGTCCCGCGCCAGTATCTACCGACGGCTTCGGGAGAGGAACCAGCGTTCCATCGGGCTGCCGATCGAACTGCATGAAGACGAGGTTCCAGAATTCGAGGAACCTTCCCGCCTCCGCTCCTTCGACGAACGCATCCTTCGAGAACTCCTTCCGGTTTTTCTCGGCCCACTCGCCTTTCGCACCGGGAGGAAAAGCAAAATCCCTGGCGACGTGCGCGAGATCGATGAAGATCTCGGTGCACGGGCCGCACGGACCCGTGTCCGCCCTCTGCCAGAAATTGTCGTGCGCGCCGAGACCATAAATCCTGGAGTCGGGGAGACCTGTGATTTCCCGCCAGAGAGCGCGCGCTTCGTCGTCGTCCTCGAAGACCGTCACGCGGATATGCTCTGGCGGAAGCTTCAGCTCTTTGGTCACGAACTCCCAGGCGAACCGAATCGCGTCGCGCTTGAAGTAGTCGCCGAAGCTGAAGTTGCCGAGCATCTCGAAGAACGTGTGGTGGCGGGCGGTGTGGCCGACCTGCTCGAGGTCGTTGTGCTTTCCGCCTGCTCTCACGCACTTCTGTACGGTCGTAGCGCGACGGCTGCCGGCGGGTGGGCTCTCCTGGCCAAGAAATACTTTCTTGAACTGCACCATTCCGGCGTTGGTGAACATCAGCGTCGGGTCGTCGCCAGGCACGACCGGCGAGCTCGGAAGCACAAGGTGGCCCTGCTTCGCGAAATATTGGGTGAATTTCTCGCGGACTTCGGACGCTTTCATGGGGGAAATATACGTGATTCGTGGGAGCCTTCAGCGTGAACTGCCGCCCGGGCAGGCATCTAGGACGGAGGGTTTACACGGATGCTCCGGAAGAAGCTCGAATGCTTCGGATCTACTCCAAATGGCGGTATGGCTCCGTTCCCGATGGCTGTGATTTTTATTGTTTCGTAGGAGAGATGAGTGCGGCGGTCTGAAGCATCCCGAGCGTCTGTTCCCAACAATCACGGGCCGCAAGGAGGATCTGTAACGCCTATCGGCGCGGATCAGGAGCATCCGGGTTTCTTCCGGAGAATCCGTGTTAGACCTTTGTCATAGATAGCTGCCCGAGCGGCAGTTTACCGAACGAGACGACCCACAATGGATTTGATCTCGTCGACGTCGTACCCCCGCCGCGCGAGGAAGGCGAACAGGCGCCGTCGCACAACGATTGGCTCGAGGTCTCCGAGCTGCGCGAGCTTTTTCTTGGCCACGCGCTCGATCACTACCGCCGGATCGATTTCGTCCTCTTCGAGCACGGTGGCGATCGCATGCGTGGCTACGTCGTCCTTGATGCCCTTTCGAAAGAGGTCCTGCTGCAGCCGGCGCTTCGACGCGCCCGTGCCCAGGATTTTTGATCGCGCGTACTGCTCGGCGTATTTCGCGTCGTTGAGCAGGCCATTATCGACAAGGCGGCGGATCGCGTCATCCGCGTCCGCCGCCGAGTATTGTTTCTGGATCAGTTTTCTGTGCAGCGCGCGCGTTGCGTACGGGCGCGCCGACAGCAGGTTCAGCGCGTAGTTGTACGCCGACGGCGGTGTCAATCCGCCAGCTCGACCTCTGCCTCGGGACCGATCGGAGGCTTGATGCCGA
>JANMWS010000044.1:0-11176 GCA_031394125.1 Gemmatimonadales bacterium | reverse complement strand
AGTCGAATGCGGGCTTGGATACAGCGTGCGAGCCGAGTACCTGGCGCAGAAACGCGACGTGCGCGACCTCGTGCTTTCGGATCTGGTCGAACTGATCTCTGACGTTGCCCGTCAGCAATCCCGAAGTGCCGACACCAGTCTGGTAGAACTCCGCCTCGAGGTACTCGAGCGTCAAGGCGAAGTTGAGGACGTCGACGATCGCGAATGGCAGACCGCCCTGCGCGAACACATCCTTGGCAAGCGCTGCCAGCGCAACCGGAATGGAAGCCATTGCGAGCCCGGCCATCACCGTGGATGAAGCACCCGCGCCGCTTCTGATGGCGTCGCGTCTCGAGACCATGCGCTCTCCGATCTCCGGATCGAGCGATTCGAATAATGATTTTGGTTTCATTGGTTTCTCCTAGAGACCAGCGATGACTAGAGGTGACTTGAAAAACGGCTTGACCATCGCCAGCACTTCCAACGGCGCCAGTGCGCGATCGCGCCCCGTCTCGTCCACCACATCGTCGCCGGCAAAGGCGCGTGAGCCGGGTTCGATCATGTCCCGAATGGTCGCGGCGTGCCGTGCCTCGACCGATACGATTTTGCCGGCGATGGTCAGAAACTCGGCGAGCTTGAGCCGTTGGCCAGCGCCGTTGTACCCGGCGACTCCTGTGTCTTCGAATGTCTTCGCTGCCGCCAGCACGCTGTCGCGACGCGTGAAGTCGATGGAGCTGAAATCGATCGCCGGGACCTTGATTCGAAGCACGCCGAGCGCCCGCTTGAAGAAGCGGCGGTGCTGCACCTCGTGAGCGCCAATGTCGCGCAGGATCTCGAGCTCACCGGGCTTCAAGTCCGGTGGCGGCGATTTGACGATCGTCTCGTAAAACTTTGCCTCGAGCGTTTCGAGCGCGTACGCGTAGTTGAGCACCCCGAAGTCGTCCCCGAAATCGAGCTTTGGTTTTCCCACCGCGCCGAGCACGTGACATCCGGAAAGTGCCGAGGGTATCGCAACGATTGCCGCGCCCGCTGCCGTGCGCTGTAGAAACTGTCGGCGCGTCGAAGGTCCTGCCACCGTGCCGGCCCAGTCATTCGACTGAGTTTGTTTTTCCATTTCTCCTTTCTCCCTGTGTGCTGGCCGACCAATTCGATCGGCACCAACGCACATATCGAGACGCGGGCCATCGCATGCCAGATTGGACGCGAGGTGATCGTTTCAAGCAGCGGAATGCAGCAGACCGATTGTGATGCGCGGCCTGCTGCACTACCGGAGCATCCAGCTACTGCTTGAAAGCCTTCAGTAAAGCGTCCGCCGCCATCTGCTCGGCATCCTTTGCGCTGTCTACCACGGCTCCCATCCCAAAGAATTCATGAGTGACTGCCGGGTACGTCTTCTGCGCGACCTGCACACCTGCTCCTTTCAGCTTCTGCGCGAGCATTTCGCCGTCAGCGCGGAGGGGGTCGATCTGGGCGTTGATGATGGTCGTGGGCGGCAGGCCGTGTAGATCGGCGGCGACGAGATTGAGGCGGGGGTCTGCGCGGTCCTGTGCGCCGCGGAGATACATGTCGAAAAACCAGCTCATCATTGTCCGGTTGAGGGGCTTCGCCTTTGCATTCTCCACGTACGACGATGTCGTCGTATCGGTTCCGGCGATGGGGTAGACTGATACGATCGCGAGCGGCATTTGTGCTTTCTTGTCGCGCGCCATTATTGCCGTTGCCACCGCGAGGCCTCCGCCCGCGCTCTCGCCAGCGACGGCGACTCGTTTTGGATCGCCGTTCAGCGATGCCGCGTTCTTGAGCGCCCATTCGTAGGTGGCGAAGGCATCGTCGTGGGCAGCAGGAAATTTGTTCTCCGGCCCTTGTCGATAGTCCACCGATACTACGACTGCGGTCGCCAGCTTGGACAGCGCGCGAGCTCCGCCGTCGTACACATCCTTGTTGGCGATCACCCAACCGCCGCCGTGATAGTAGACGACGACCGGGAACGGGCCGGAACCGGATTTCGGCGTGTAGATCCGCACGGGTAGCGTGCTGGCGGGACCCTGGATCGTGCGATCGACTGACGAAACCGCGGGATCCGGTGCGGTGGATTTCCCGGCTTTCGTGAGTAGCGCCTTCACCGCATCGGTTGGAGTGGGCTGCTTCCTCGCATCAGGCGCGCTGAGTGTTTCTATCGGTTTACCGCCAAGCGCCGCGAGCTGATCGAGAACCTGTTGCATTTGGGCGTTGGGAGCGGCCATCGCGGTGGGGGCATCAACGCGAACGGGCTCGGCGGATATCGTGGTGTCTCGGTTCATGGTGTCCTTGGAAGAGCAACCAGCAATGCTTGCAGCGGCAAGTGCGGGAAGCAGGGAAGTGGAAAAAGACAGAAGCCGCATGGTAGTTGCCTTGATTAGAGTCGCAGGGAATCGCAAGGAGTTGTAGGGATGCGATGCGACCGGGGTGCAGAACCGAGGCCTCGGTCTCTCTTTCATCTCCCAGACCGTCGAATCACTTTGGTGATTGCAGCAGTTCCCGTGGCCGAAGTCCACTGGTGCATTCTTGGGCCTTAGGGGGTCAGCGCCGGGACCCTGGTAGCGGCACGTCCCTTACTATAGAGTGAGGCATGTCTTAGAGTGAGGCATGTCTGCACCCCGAAGGGCCTTCGTCGCCAGCACCTTGCAGCGGCGAATTGAACATTCTTTGCGCACTCGGGCCCTCGGTCCCGGCGATCGCCTGCCGAGCACGCGCGAAGTCGGGGGTGAGTTCGACGTCGATCCTCGTGTCGCGCTCGCGGCTTACCAGACGCTGGCTGATATGGGACTTGTCGTCCTGAAGCCGCGGTCTGGCGTGTTCGTCGCTCCGGCGATTTCATCAAACGAGCAGCGGTCCCCACCGGCGGAGCTTCTCTCCGACACACTAGTCGCCGGACTCGTAAGAGGGTTCTCGCTCGTTCGCTTCACCGACGAATTGAGAATCGCCGCACTTGGTCGAAGGTTGCGTGCAGTCGTCATCGCCACAACGGCCGATCAAGCGCTCGGGCTGTCACGGGAGTTGAAGGTCGACTATGGGCTGGACACCACCGCGCTGCTACCCGAACAGGTGAAGGAGGGAAGCACCCTCAGCTCGGTTCTCCAACGCACCCACTTGCTGGTGACTACCAGATCGCTGGCGACGGAGGTCTCGTCGCTTGCGGCCACCCTTGGCAAACCGGTCGTTATCGTGGATGTTCGACCGCCTTTTGTCGAAGAAGAATGGAAGACTCTGGCCCGCGGGGGGCGAGCTTATATAGTTGCGAGCGATCCACGGTTTCTGGAGCTCATCCGAAATTACCTTCACGGGATAATGGATCTGAGGAATATCAGGATGCTGCTGGTCGGCCGGGATGATCTGACGACGATTCCGCCCCAGGCGCCGACTTACGTCACCGAGGCGGCCCGCCAGAAGCTGGGCAAAACGCGAATTCCCGGACGATTGATACCTCCGCCCAGGGTTCTGGCTGAAAACTCCGTGCGGACCCTCGTTGAATTCATCGTGAAGATGAACATGCAGCACGCAGCCTCGTAGGGATTTCCATGAGGGTACACTTGTTGCCATTGTCACAGTGAGTCTCGGCTCGTGCTGAGACCGCCACTTATTCGCAAATAGCTATGCGCGCCACCCAGAAATCTTCCAGCGTCGCCGAATCGTGGCCGAAGAACCGAAACTCGCGGCCATCGCTAGTGGTTTCCGAGTCCGCGGCGACTCGTGAGAGCATCGCTCTCCGCCGCATTGCCGCAACCACCGGCGAGGAGCCGTACGCAGTTCTTCAAGGTTTGCTTTCGGCAGCCGTGGAGTTGTGCGGCGGCGGTGCGCATACGAGTACCGCGGGCGTGAGCATGATCGAACGGGCACCGGACGGCGGGGAGCAGTTCCGGTGGGTCGCACTCGCGGGATGTCTCGCCTCCCACGTCGGCGGAACCACGCCGCGCGATTTCAGTCCTTGCGGTGTGTGCCTCGACAAGGGCGAATCGGTCGTGTTCCCGCGACCCGACCTCAAGTTCGACTACTTCCAGTCAACCGGGCTCGAGTTCACTGAGGGTCTCGTGGTGCCGTTCAGCACAGATCTGCAGCAGAGTCCGCTGGGAACGATTTGGGTGATATCGCATCCGCCGAGCAGGCACCGCTTCGACGCCGAGGACGTGCGGGTGATGGAGAGTCTGGCCCACTTTGCGGCGTCGGCTTATTGCCTGGCGGTTGCGAGAGATAGAGCGGACGGGATGAACCGCCAGCATCAGGCTGCGTTGGCTGTAGCCAGTCATGAAATGAGAACGCCTCTCAACACGATTGCCGCCTCGGTTTATCTGCTTACTCTCGAGACCCAGGGGACCCTCACCGAGGGTCAGGTCGAGCACCTGGCCAGAATCCAGAAGGCCGTGAAGCTTCTGCAGGCCGGGGTGAATGGCTTGTCGCAGTCGGCACAATCAGACCGGGAAATTATCGCCGGTTCCTTGGGACTCGACGCACCAGGCAACGAGCTGGCTAGCTAACTCGCCGCTGAGATTGGCGCCGGCGTCGCTTGTTCGCGGTTCACGCTGCTCGGCGTTTCGCAGGATTTCTTCCAGGATCTGAATTACGCGGGCGCGCGGAGTGCCCCTCGCCTGCTCGGCTTCGAGATAAGCGCAAACGGCATCTCTGAGAGCTATGCGGTCACCAGTAACGGTCTGCGCCTGATCGGTGATGACGTTGTTGATGTTGGCCAAGAGTTTTCTGTACTCTTCTTCGGTCTTGACCCTGCGATCGCCACCCGCTTCATCCGAGCCGCGGCTCAGGTTCTGCCCTTCGTAAAGAAAGCCTCGATACACCAGGTGCTGACCCTTTCACGCAGGTCATCGCCGTTCCAATCAGAAACGTGCGGCGCGATCGCGACAAAGCTTCGATTGTTGATCACGGTCTTGAGCGCGATCAGAACGCGCTCCGGGGTGGTTCCGATGTCACGCAGCGCCACTGTGAAACTTGCGACGGCGGCGCGCAATCGCCTCATCGATGCGGCGTCTCTCAAGGCCGCATCCGCGACGGCAGCACGGAGGCGCTCGCAGAGCTCGGCCTCGGGAATCGCCAGCTCCAGGGTGAGCGCTTCGAGCTGTCTGGAGCCAATCTCATCGATCATGATGCCGTAATTACTTCGGACCGCGGGAGATGAGGCAAGAGTTTCAAAATCGGTCAGGCGAAATCGTGTAGCAGCTGGGGCAAGCTGGAGTGCCTGCTGCATTTCTGTGGTTTGAGTTGCGACTTTGCCGTCGGAGCAACGACTCGAAGTGTCATTACGTGTAGCAGCCGCTCGCGACTCGGGCGATCTGCTACACATAACCCACTGTAATCCGGCTGCAGGCCGTCAAGTTTGGCACACCGGCCCCGCGCATGCCTTGATCTGCCGCGTTACTCTCGGCGGCACACGACAAGGTGTCCGCCTCAACGGCTCTGTGCCAATAGCGGAGGTAAAGATGGACAAAAAGAACCTGATGGTGATATCCAGCGCGGAGCAGCTGCTGGAAGGAAGGACGAGGCGAGAATTTCTGAAGCTGGTGGGATTGGGTGGCGCGGTGATCTTTCTGCCAAGCGTGCTCGCGAGCTGCAACAACAGCAGCAGCGACATAATGGGCCCACCGGGCAGCGGCAGTCCGCTCGTTATCGACTTTGCGAAGGGTGACATTGCGGTCCTCCAGTTCGCTTACGCGCTGGAGCAGCTGGAAGCGGATTTCTACACCAGGGTAGTGGCGAACTTCTCCTCGAGCCTGTCTGCCAACGAGCAGACCGTGCTCGGCGATATCAAGAATCACGAGGTGATCCACCGCGAAGCGCTAAAGGCGGTGCTCGGCGCCTCGAATGACTTCACCGTTAACCCGACGTACAGTGGCCTGAATTTCAGCGACCGGGCCTCGGTGCTCACGACGGCAAAGACCTTCGAGGATCTGGGAGTAGCCGCATACAACGGTGCCGCGCAGTACCTCTCCAGTGCCGCGAATCTCCTCGTCGCCGGCAAGATCGTTTCCGTCGAAGCACGACACGCATCGGCGATTCGAGATCTGATCGCCCCGAAGACAGCCAGTCAGGGCGACAGCGGAACGAGCTTCGCGCCCAAGTCGTTCGACGATGTCTTCAGCCCCGGCAAGGTCAAGACGGCCGCCCAGATGTTCATAGTCGAGCAAGTCACGTTCAGCAATGCGCCCAGCACGTTCGTGCAGGGACCGAACAACAACGGTTAAGGAGCAATCAAATCATGACACCAAAAACACTTTTCGATTCGATCGATCCCGAGATCATCGAAACTGTAGCGAACCGGCACGAGGAGATTTCTAAGGGCGCCAGTGCAAGCTCGAAGGTGATGGCCGCGCTCGCCCTCGGATCGATTCCAGTCGCGCTGGCAGCGCTGAGCAAGGAAGCCTACGGTCAGACCCCGACCGACGTCGTCGACGTCCTCCAGTTCGCGCTCACCCTCGAGTACCTGGAATCGGAGTTTTACAATCGCGGAGTCGCCAACGCCGACATAATGGCTATTCCGGCGGGCGATCGCCCGGTTTTCACCGTTATCCAGCAGCATGAGAACGATCACGTGGCGGCGCTCAAGACATTCATCACGGCGCGTGGTGCGGTGCCGGGCGCGAAGCCCAGCTTCGATTTCACCGCTAAGGGAAACGTCGCCGGTTTCAATTTCGGAGCCGGTCAGTATGCCACGTTCCAGGTGCTCGCGCAGGCTTTCGAGGACACGGGTGTGCGGGCGTACAAGGGCCAGGCTGGCAGACTCATCAACGACAAGGGGGCGCTCAACGCTGCTCTCTCGATTCATTCGGTCGAGGCACGGCACGCGTCGGAGATTCGCCGGCTGCGTGGCAAGAAGGGCTGGATCACCGGGAAGAGTCGCGACGATCTGCCCGCGTTCACCCAGGGCATATACGATGGTGAGGACAACACCACTCAGGCAGGCTTGGACGTCTCGGGGCTTGGCAACGGCAACGGCGGCGTTGGAGCCGTAACAGAGGCGTTCGATGAGCCGCTGACGAAGGATCAAGTCCTGGCAATCGTCTCACCGTTCATCAACTGATTCGGCGGCTGGGCAGATGCAGATGCAAATAGGAAAGGGACGGAGCAACTCCGAGGCGATGCCGATACTGGATCACCTCGAAGAGCTCAGGAAGCGACTGTTCTGGGTGGCCGGAGCAGTAGTACTCGGCGTCGTTGCCGGGTTCACGCTTCTCTCGCGGATCGATCTGATTCGTCTTGGCGAGCGTCCCATACTGCCCTTTCTTCACGGCAGGAATCTGATCTATACACACCCCGGCACTTCGTTCCACATATTGCTCAGCGCATCACTGTTTCTGGGGATAGTACTCGCCGCCCCGGTGATCGTTGGGCAGCTGTGGGGCTTTCTGTCTCCCGCACTCTACGCGCACGAGAAGCGCGTGATCGTTCCTGTAATGGTGGGGATGGTCGCGCTGTTTCTGGCGGGAGTCGCGCTCAGCTTCTTTGTGGTGCTACCACTGACGCTCGGGATGCTGATGGGTCTCGAGTCGGGCGCACTCACGCCGATGATCTCCGCGACGGAGTACTTCGATTTTGCCACCAGCATGTGCGTTACGTTCGGGCTGGTGTTCGAGATACCGATCATCATCCTCGCGCTCACGGCGATGGGCATCGTCACGCCGCAGTTTCTCTCAAAGTACCGCCGGCATTCCATCGTCGTGTGCTTCACGATCGCGGCGTTCATCACGCCGGGCGCTGATCCGTATTCTCTCGTCGCTCTGGCAGTTCCGCTCTATGCCCTATATGAGGGCAGCATCCTGCTTGCCCGACTCGTCGTCCGCCGGCGCGAAAAGCGGAAGGCAAACGATTCCCACAACATTCATTTCCCGGTTCCGGAGGTCAGTTAGCGATGTTCGAAAATCTGAGTCTTCCCCACATCCTGATGGTTCTGATTATAGTAATGCTCCTTTTCGGCGCAAAACGCATCCCCGAGATCGCGGGTTCAATGGGGAAGGGCATCAAGGAGTTCAAGAGAAACATCAACGATGCCACACGCGAAGACCCATCGAGCCTGACGCGCGGCGATCCGAGCGGGTCGAGGTCACCCAACGATCGATTGACTCGGGCCGAGTTCGAGGAGGAGAGGCAAGCGGGGCCGAAGCGGCTTTCCTGATCATTTCATCGCTTCGCACACGATCTCCAGCACCAGGTCGCCGCCCTTCTTCTTGCTGTTCCTCTTGTTGACCAGCTTGCCCTGACCCGGATCGAGCTTGAGCAGGAAATGCTGATCACCGTCGGGATCGGCACTGGATTCATCGATTACTCCGGTCACGCTCGTGCAGGGCGAGAGCTGATGCAGTCGCTTCGGGGTGTAGACGTGATTCCACAGGGAGGCGGCGCTCAGGCGTGCTTTACGTCCGCCATTTCTGGTGGTATATCAATATCGGACTGTAACCCGGAGGGGCTATGCGAAACACTGGAGCAGTCGCTCTACTCGCTGGCAGTATCCTGTTATTCGGTTGCAGCAAGACCAATTCGGCAACCGCCGATTCGTCGTCGGCGTCGAGTACGACGGGGGGCTCGTTCGACGAAAATGCCGCGCGCGCCCAGATCCTCGCTGCAGATTCTGCATTCATGCGCGGCCTGACATCAAAGCACGTCGATTCGCTGATGATCTACTACGACCCCGACGTCGTTTCGATGAGCGAGGGTTCCAAAGCCGTGAAAGGCACGGCAAACCTGCGCCGGTCGTATGAGGAGGTTGTAAAGACCAACCCGCGCGATTTCACGTTCCAGAGTGAAGGCGTCAATTTCTCAACTGACCACTCAATGGCGTGGGACTACGGCACCTTCACCGTCACAGTGGACGGACCGAAGGGCAAACCGGTAAAAGCAAAGGGCACCGGTCTGAACGTCTGGAAGAGTGTCAGTGGCCGCTGGCTCATAGTGGCGGAGATAAGCAACTCGTCACCGTAATATCGGCAGTCGACTCCTGTCAGGAGGATTTGAATGACCGCCAGGATTGACACACTGACCGGTGTAAGTCGGGCAATCGAAGGACTCGACGTCGACGAGCTGAGGCTGGCGATTCAGGAGGAGTACGCGCTCGTCGCCGCGGAGCCGCAGCGAGGCTTTCACTTCCATACGGGCCGACGCCTCGCCGCCATCGTCGGTTACGAGGAGGAGTGGCTTCGCGGCGTGCCGGAGGCGACGATCGCTTCGTTCGCCGGAACCGGTAATCCGTTCAGTCTGGGCCGCCTGATGCCGGGCGAACACGTCGTCGACGTTGGCTGCGGCGCCGGAATCGACAGCATCATCGCCGCTAAAATGGTCGGTCCGACGGGGAACGTCGTAGGTGTGGACATGACGCCGGCGATGATCGAGAAAGCGCGCGCCGGAGCGAAGGAAGCAGGGCTGGACAACCTGGATTTTCGGGAGGGGCTCGCCGAATCACTTCCCGTGGCCGACGGTTGGGCCGACGTCGTCATCTCGAATGGCGTGCTGAACCTCTTTCCCGACAAGCTCGCCGGGCTTCAGGAAATGGCGCGCGTGCTCAAGCCGGGGGGTCGACTCCAGATCGGCGACATCCTCGTGCAGAAGGCGGTGCCGGAAAAGGGCAAGCAGGACATCAATCTCTGGAAGGGTTGAATCGCCGGCGCTCTGCTGGAGGCAGAGCTAGAAGCGACCGTCATTGCTGCCGGCTTCGTCGATTTCCAGATCGCCTGGCGCGCCGAAGTCTACGCCGGCGCGCCACAGTCCTCGAGTGCCGCGCAGTTCGGCACTCTGGGAATCAATTTCCGGGCGCGGAAGGCACGCGACGAGGCTGAATGGGCAGCGGCGCTGGCGAAGTTGAGCTGCCAGCTGTAATGGATCTCAGAACGCACTGGGAAACCATCTATCGCACGAAAGATGTTCACGAGGTAAGCTGGTTTCAGTTGGAGGCACGCCGGTCGCGCGACCTGATAACGCGGATCAGCGCGGATCACTCGGCTCCGATCATCGATGTCGGAGCTGGCGCTTCGGTTCTGGTGGACAATCTTCTCGACGCCGGCTATCAGAACCTCAGCGTGCTGGATGTTTCAGAGGCGGCGCTGGACATCTCACGACACCGTCTGGGCGCGCTTTCGTCTTTGGTCAAGTGGATCCGCGCCGATGTCCTGCGAACCACGCTCGACGACGGCGCCTATGCGGTCTGGCACGATCGCGCGGTTTTTCATTTTCTCACCGGTGCGGCTGACCGCCAGGCTTATGTCGACCAGGTTCGCCGAGCCGTGAAGCCCGGCGGCTACGTTCTGGTGGCGACCTTTGCCGAGGATGGTCCGGATCATTGCAGCGGCCTTCCGGTTGTTCGCTACTCCGCGGAAGCCCTTCATACGGAGTTCGGGAACGACTTCCAGCTGGTCAGAAGTGAGCACGAGGATCATCGCACACCCGGCGGTGCCGAGCAGTCTTTCCTCTATTGCCTCTGTCGCCGGGAATGAGCCGCTGGCAGGCGAAAAGGAGCGCGAGCCCTGGGTCACACTCGCCATCTGTCAGCTCGGCCTGGGAAATCGGTCTGCCTCTCTGGATGCAATGGAGAGAGCGGTGAGGAACCATGAAATTGCGGTCTTCACGGCTTACTCGCCGCTGCTGGACAGAACGTGGGATCCCTTGCGTGCCGATCCGCGGTGGGCCGCGATACTCCGCTCCGCGAATCTTGCGGACTACATGGGAAACGCGCGCACTGTCCAACAACACTGAGGGCGCATCATCATCTCATCGCTTCGAGCTTCGACACCGGATGGATTTCCGCCCACCCGTTGTGGGAATCGATGACGTAAGTGCCGGTGGCCCTTACGTGCGCGCCGAGCCCGGGTATCGGGATGCGATTGGTGTAACCGGTGCAGGCTGATTTGACCTTCTTCAGCGAGGCCGGATTGGCGCACACGATCTCCAGCACCAGGTCGCCGCCCTTCTTCTTGGCGTTCCTCTTGTTGACCAACTTGCCCTGACCCGGATCGAGCTTGAGCAGGAAATGTTGATCACCGTCGGGATCAGCGCTGGATTCATCGATTACTCCAGTCACGCTCACACACGGCGTGAGCTGCTGCAGTCGCGTCGGATTGTAGACATGGTTCCACAGAGAAGCGTCGCACCCGCTGGCGGCGGATTGTGACGCATCGACTTTCGCTCCGTGTTTGGCCTTTTGGGCGTTCGCCGGCTCGGCGCAGAAAGC
>JANMWS010000035.1:0-27330 GCA_031394125.1 Gemmatimonadales bacterium | reverse complement strand
CATCATCCGTGAAGGCGCGAAGATGTCGAAGACTCAGGGCAACATCGTGAATCCCGACGAGTACATCGAGCATTGGGGTGCGGACGCGTTCCGCGCCTATCTCATGTTCCTCGGCCCGTACGAGCAGGGCGGAGACTTCCGCGACCAGAGCATCTCGGGGACCCGTCGCTTTCTGGATCGGCTGTTCGCATCGGTGCAGAGCATGGCTGGCGAGGGTGAGCCCGATCACTCAGTGATGCGCAAGCTGCATCAGACCATCCGCAAGGTCAGCGAAGATGTCTCGCGCCTCAGCTACAACACGGCAATCGCGGCGATGATGGAGTACATGAACGTGCTGCGGAAAGGCGAGCGCATTCCGCACCGCGACGAAGTCGTGCCGGTCATCACACTGGTGGCACCGTTCGCTCCGCACATCGCCGAGGAACTGTGGGAGCAGACGGGCGGCACGGGAAGTGTGTTCGATTCAGCGTGGCCGCGCTTCGATCCGGCCCTTGCAGCGGAAGATTCCATCGAGCTCGTGGTGCAGGTGAACGGCAGGGTGCGCTCGAAGATCACGGTGCCGCGCGACATCTCCGAGGAAGCTGCGGTAGTTGCTGCGCTTGCTGATCCAACGGTGGCGAAGTTCGTGGGCGGCGCACCGAAGAAGATCATTTTCGTTCAGGGGCGGTTGCTCAACATCGTCGCCTGAGCTTTGACTGCGGCAGCTCAGCGTTACTCGTACATGTTTTCAGGATCGGCCCCGGCTAGTTCGATAAGAAATCCACCAACTCGTTCGATTACCGCGCGGAGAAACTTTTCGCCTTTCTCCGCGGTCGATTTCGCCGGGTTGCCTGTGCCGGTGTCGCTCGTGACTTTCGACCACTGTCGTGGCGCCCACGCCCAGCCGTCGCGCAGTCCGGCGACGCGAAACTTCCGCGCCTTGCCCGGGCCGGCTTCTGACAACGGGCTGAGCAGCTCCGGCTCGAGCGCCATCATCACGCTCGTCTCCATCTCTCCGGCGTGGTCGCCCGGCTCGTCGAAGTAATCCTTACCGCTCACACAGGTCCACCAGTTGATCGTGCAGATGAAAAGCTTCACACGCGGCTGCAGCTCGCGAATCATCTGCCGGAAATCGTTTCCGCCGTGGCTGTTCAGAATGAGCAGCTTTTTCACGCCCTGACCGGAGAGAGCCGAAGCGATATCGGTGAGCACCGCGAGCTGGGTGCTTGGGTTCATGTTGATCGCGAACTTGAGGTCGAGCTGTCCCGTGTTCACGCCGAATGGAACAGTGGGAAGCACAATCACCTTCGCGCCCTGCTTCCACGCAATCTCCGCCGCACGCTCGGCGATCGCTGCCGACTGGTAGTTGTCGGTGGCATACGGGAGATGAAAGTTGTGTGGCTCCGTCGCCCCCCAGGGGAGGACGGCGACCTCGTAGTCAGTGTCCCTGACCGACTTCCAATTGGCTTCGGCGAGAACGTATGGGCGTGGTTGCATCAATGATGGTAGCAAAAAAAGAACGCTAGAGCCTCCTGCCCACCCACCCGCCAAAGAAGTAGCCCACCGCGGCAACACCAACACCGACGACGAACATGTCGAATCCCGAGCGGAAAACCGACCGCCCGGTGAAGACGGATCGCGCCGCGCCGACAAGGAAGTGGGAGAGCATCGACACCGTGAACGAAATCACGATCGCCGTCGTCCCCTGCCAGACGAGAAACGGAAATACAGGAATTGCCGCTCCGAACGCGGTCGCCAGGCCGGTGATCCACCCCTCGCGAAGCGGCGACATGTTGAACTCGCCGATCTTGAGCTCCTCCTGCACCTGCTCCTTGAGCATGAGCTGAGGGTCGGCCATCACCCGCGTCGCAAGTGAGTGCGCGGAGTCGCGGTCCATTCCCTTGGTCTCGTAGATGATCGCCAGCTCGTCGCGCTCGATCTCGGGCATGAGCTCGACCTCGGCCTTCTCCATCGAGATCTCGTATTCATAAACCTCGCGCTCGCTTTTGCTCGCGAGGTATCCGCTCGATCCCATCGACAGAGCATCCGCGATCAGGCCCGCCACTCCGGCAACAACCACCGCCTGATGCTGATTTACCGTCGCCGCGCCGATCACGCCGGCCACGAGCCCGAAGTTGGCTGTGAGCCCGTCGTTGAATCCGTACACGACATTCCGCAGGAACCCACCCGACGACGTCTTGTGCCACGGCTCGCCGCCCTTTCCGGCGATCGCGCCGAGTGTGGTGGCGTGCTCCGCCGATTCGCGGGCGAGTATCAGCGCCTCCGGACCGCCTGGCGCGCCGCGCGGGGTCTCCCGATGCATGTCGAGGTACGCTTTTACCTCTCGCCCTTCCTCCTCGAGGAGCATCGGCAGCAAAAAGCTCGGCCCGAACCAGCGGCCAAGTGTCGCGAGCAGTTTCGCCCGCCCGCTTGGGCGAAACTTTGGAGGCGGGTGGCCGTGAGCCCCGAGCAGGTCGCTCCACACCACGACGTGCCGGTCTTCGACATCGGCCAGCCGTGCGTAGACGTCTTTCTTCTTCGGGTCAGGCTCGGCTGCGGCCAACAGCCGATACAGATACGCCGCATCCGCTTCGTCCTGCCAGTGATGCTCGAAGGAGTGGACGTCGATCTCCGGGCTCTTGGGCGGCGCCTTGGGGGGCTCGAGCGTCGTAGACATGATTCAATATCGCCGGCGCGGTCCCGTTTTGCACCGGCAACCCTTGATTGTGGCTCGATGTCATATGGGACAGAGCCATCAAGGAGATACGATGAAAGGATTACTGCTCGTTTCCGCGGTAGCTGCCATGTCAGCCGCGGCGACACTCGAGGCGCAGGCGATGAAGGGGCAGCCCGATTCCACGTGCACGAAATACTCGGACGGGCGCACGGAATGTCGCGTGTTCCGCCGCCGCATCCCGGGAGACTCGGCATTCGGCAACAGGATTTTCCTGAGAATGGATTCCGCAATGGCGAAACGCGCGGCTCTCGGAATCGAGATCCGCGCTACGGGCACGCGCCGCGATACGCTGGGCGTGTTCGTCGACGGCGTGACGCCAAAAGGTCCCGCGGAGACTGCCGGCATAATCGAAGGCGATCGCGTCGCCTCCATCAATGGCGTCGACCTTCGCACGCCGGCCGCGGACATCGACGATTCGTATTCCAACGAGGTGGCTTCGCATCGGCTGACTCGCGAAGTGCAGAAGCTTACGCCGGGGAGCCGAGTGACCTTGCGCGTCTATTCAGGCGGAAGGTTCCGAGATGTGCAGGTCGTCGCTGGAAAAGCGAGCGACGTCATGCGCTTCGGCAATCACTTCAGGATGGGATTTCCGGGTGGCGACGGCAGGTAGAGCTACGGCTCTCGCCGCAAACGCAGCTCGCGATGCAGCGTCTGCTCCAAGGCAGCTTGCTGCGGACGGAGTTGTCTAGCGAGATCGCCCGTGCTCTCCTTCCAGCGGCTTCCCAGAGATTGAGTCGCGTAGCGAACGCGCTGTTCCAGGACGGGGGTGTCCGTATGCGCGTTCGTCGTCGTGATCACTGGTTGCTGGTTGGTCATCGTGATCGCGGGGCGGGGACTCGTCGTTTCGGGGCACCACAGCTGGGGAGGGTGTTTCGGGTCAGTAGTCGCGTATCCGATCCTCGGCAACACTTCGGCGGCGATCAATGCCAATCCGGCCAGAACGATCAGAAGCGAGAACGCGTGCATTTTCGCGAGACGTCCGCGCCAGGTAGTGACCGCGACCCAAAATCCGCCAGCAACTATCACGGCTTCGACGCCCACGTAACCGAACAATCCCCAGCCGCAGTCGCGCGAATACGGCCAGATCACCATTGCGGCACCGAGCGCGAATACGAGAATCAAACGCGCTCCGGCGCCGAACATGGCGGCGCGCTGCTGCGCTTTCTCTTTGGCGCGACGCTCCGCTTCGCTCTGCATTTTCTGAACTGCAGGCGTTGGCTCGGGCGGAAGTCCGTCGAACTCCCGCTCGATTTTTTTTAGCTGGCTTGCCCAGTTGTCTTCGACCACGGACGCACCCCACGGTGGGATCTCGCTTATCTTGATGACTCCGAACCCTTGGCAGGGGCAACGAAGGGATGAGCACAGGCGACGAAATCAGGGTGCGGCTCGACAAGTGGTTGTGGGCGGCCCGGTTTTACAAGACGCGCTCGCTCGCTGCCGAAGCCGTCGAGAAGGGAAAGGTCGAAGTAAATGGGGAGCGGGCAAAACGAGCCAAGCTGCTCCAGGCTGGTGATTCCGTCCTGATCCGGCTGGGTCCCTACCAGCACATCGTCACCGTCCGGGCGGTTTCGGAAAAACGCGGACCGGCCACGGTTGCGGCGAAGCTTTACGAAGAGAGCGCCGAAGGACTCAAGGCGCGGGAAGCCATGCAGGTCCAGGTAAAAGCGGCCCAATCGGTTCCGGGCTACGACCGTGGGCGTCCCACCAAAAAAGATCGCCGAGAAATCGAGAGATTGCGTCGAGGCGAATAGGCCAGGCAGTTCGTGCCTACCCAGAGGATCTAGAACTCCATCTGCGCGCCGAGCTCCACCACCCGGTTCGGCGGAATTCCGAAAAACTCGGTCGCTGGCCGCGCGTTGCGCTGCATGAAAATAAAGAGGTGCTTCCTCCACCTGGCGATCGGCTTGGTCCCCGAGGGAATGAGATTCTCACGGCCAAGGTAGTACGTCGTCTCCGCGGGTTTGGCGATGATACCGCGCTCGGCGGCCAGGGCGAGCACTTCCGGCACGTTCGGCGTCTGCATGAAGCCGTACTTGGCTTTCACCCGCGAGAAGTTATGCGGGAAGCAGGTCACCTCCACGCGCTCGGTAATCGGCACGTCGGGCACCTGGGCCACCAATATCGAGAGAAGGACCACGTTTTCGTGGAGAACCTTGTTGTGCTTGAGATGGTGCAGCAGCACCAGCGGCGCATCCTTCGACTCGGAGGTCAGAAACACTGCGGTTCCCGGAACGCGCGCGGGCTTGAAGCGCTTGTCGGGATTATCGTCCCCAAGATCCTTGAGCAGCGCTTCGAGCGGGATCGATGCATCGACCAGCAGGCTGCGGACTATGAGCCTGCCACGCTGCCAGGTCGTCATCAGCACGAAAATTCCCAACCCGATCGCGAGGGGGACCCAGCCACCTTGCAGAATCTTGAGGAGGTTGGCTCCGAAGAAAGCGAGATCGATGATCAGGAAAAACGCGGTGAGCGCACCCGCTCGCCAGATGCTCCATTGCCAGTGCGACCGCGCCAGCACGTAGAACAGAACCGTAGTGATGGCCATCGTCCCCGTGACGGCAATACCATAGGCCGCGCCCAGCGCGCTGGAGGAGCGGAAGTAGAGCACGACGAAAATGCAGCCCAGCGCGAGCGCACGGTTTACCTCGGGCACGAATATCTGTCCGGTGTCCTGCTGCGACGTGTGAATGATCTGGACGCGCGGACTGTAACCGAGCTGGACTGCCTGCTGCGTGAGCGAGAACGCACCGGAAATCAGCGCCTGCGAGGCGATGATCGCGGCGATCGTCGCCAGAGCAATCATCGGGTACAACGCCGCTCTTGGCGCCAGAAGGTAGAACGGATTCACCGCGGCACTCGGATCGCGAAGAATGAGCGCGCCCTGTCCGAAATAATTGGCGAGCAGGCAGGGCAGCACGAGACCCGACCAGGCGAGCCGAATCGGGCGCTTTCCGAAATGTCCCATGTCGGCGTACAGCGCTTCGGCGCCGGTAACGGCAAGCACCACCGCGCCGAGCAGCACAAATCCGGAGGCACCATGCTCGAGGAAAAATCTGAGCCCGTACCATGGATTCAGCGCCGCCAGAATTTGCGGCGCCAGCATGATCTCGCGTATTCCGAGGAACCCGATCACGACAAACCAGATCACCATCACGGGCCCGAATATCCTGCCTACTTTCGCAGTGCCCTTTTTCTGGTAGAAGAAGAGCACCAGGAGAATCGCGATCGTGATGGGAATCACGAGAACCTCGGACGAAGGCGCCACGACTTCCAGACCTTCGACCGCGCTCAATACCGATATCGCGGGAGTTATCACGCCATCCCCGTAAAGAAGCGCGGCACCGATGAGCCCGAGCGCGATGATCAACTTGCGCCGTAACGTGTCAGCGTCTCGACGCTGCTTCTGAAGGATGAGCGCGAGCAACGCGAGGATCCCGCCCTCGCCATTGTTGTCCGCGCGCATGATGAAGATGATGTACTTGATGCTGACGATGATGATCAGCGACCAGACGATCAGCGAGAGAACGCCGTAGACGTTGCCGGGGATCGGGTCCAGGCCGCGCTTGAAGCATTCCCGCAGGGCATACAGGGGGCTGGTCCCGATGTCCCCGTAAACGACGCCGAGCGCGAGAATTGTGAGTTTTGCGAGACGGCGGCCGCTCGGGTGAGCTTCTACGTTAGTACTGATTTGTGCGACCTATAGAGGTTGTAAAGGCCAACCGTAGAGCTGGTGGCTTTGACCTCGGAATTTCCGCAAGCGAGCAACGCTTTGCAAGGTCAATACCGCCCTTGAAAAAAACGAATGTACGGGAGGCATATCGCTTGCGTTAAGGGTGGTACAACTGAGGAAGACTTAATTCCACAAGCGGAGGGTACGATGAGAGACCTAAACGATCGCGGTACCGAGAACGAAGTCAAAGGCAGTGTGAAAGAGATGAAGGGCAAGATTCGCGGTGATCTGGGTGATGCCACGGACAATACCAGCGAGCACATAAAGGGTCGTGCTGAAGAGCTTAAGGGAAAGGTGCAGAAGAACTTCGGCAAAGGCGAAAAAAACGCCGATCCCGATAACGCTTAAATAGCTGACAAAAAAAAAGCGCCGGTGCATTGCACCGGCGCTTTTTGTCGTTTGCAGGCTGACCTCAGAAGGGCGGAGGGCCCGGAGGACGATCTCCGCCCGTGACCGTGTCTCCGCCACGCCGATCGGCGAGGTCCCGTCGTGCGGCCGCCCGCATCTTGTCGAGCTTCGCCTGCTGGTCAGGGTTGAGTAACCGCTTGATTTGCGCATGAGTGCTGTCGCTGACCACACGTGCCAGGACCGCGATGGAATCCAGCTGCGGTCTCAACGGCTTGTACAGGGCCACGATTTGCCGATGCTTGAGATCCATGAGCGAATCCATCGAGGCCTGCTGCTTTGGGGTGAGCTTTAGCTCATCCGCCATGCGCTGCCCGTAAGCGCGTGCTCCGCGCTCACGTCCGTGACCACTGCGCAATGCACGGTCGGCGGAGAAGCCAAGCGCCCCACCGGCGATAAATGCGCCGAGCAGAAACATCAGCGCGTAACCCTTGGTTCGGTTCATTGCCATCCTCAGTGCGACATGACGTAGCGGAACGTCGCTTCACGCTGCGACGAGCCGTCGTGCGGAGCCGTCACCACCTGTACCGCGCCGGGCAGAACATCCGTGGAGACTGACTCCGTGACTGCTTCGTAGCCGGTACTCACATCGTCGTCGTTCTGGCGCGACAAAAGCGCTCCCGCGGCCGCGAAAAGCAGAGCAGCGGCGGCGAGCCCGGGCGCAGCCCAGCCCGCGAGATCGGACCACCAGTTGACCGGAATCCGAACGACAGCCGGACGGTGCTCCGCGATGTACGCCATAATGCGACCTTCGAGGGCGTCCCAATACACCCCTTCGGCGGGCGGTGCATATGCATCGCGGAGCATCTCCGTGATCTTCGCATCGCCTTCGTCGTCGGGCCGCAAATCGGTACGGTCTGTCATAACTATCTTCTACCCCCTCAAGTTCCCCAGGAGCCCCCGCAGCTTCTGCCTGGCGTGGTGCAAATCCGAGCGAGCCGTTCCGCCTGGGATGCGCAACAGCTCGCCAATTTCCGCGTGCGTAAAGCCCTCCACATCATGCAACACTATCACCGACCGCGCCCGCGCCGGAAGCTGTGCCAGCGCCGCCTCGAGCCGCTCGTTCAGCTCACGATCTTCCGCGGGATCACGGAAAGCCGTGGCCATCGATTCCGAGAGCTCCTCGGCGGTGCGCACCTTTTTTCGTCGAGCCAGATCGAGCGCCGCATTCGCGACGATTCGATTCAGCCAGGCGCCGAATGCCTGTGCCGGGTCGAATCGGTCGAAGGCCTGGTACGCGCGCAGAAAACCTTCCTGAACCGCGTCCTCAGCGTCCTCGTGGGTCATGACGATCGATCGCGCCACTATATACGCACGGCGCTGGTGCAATCGCACGAGCCCAGTGAAACCTCGCTCGTCGCCCTTTCGGGCCAGACTTACGAGGTCTCGCTCCTCATCAGAAATACGTGTGGGTGTTGTCAACCGTTGAGGGGCTTAATGGACCGGCCCCATGGATCCCCGGGCCCGGCCCGTTCTGAACAGCAGAAGAAGGGGAAGCGCGCCTATGAGCACGAGTCCGCTGTAAAGATAAATCTTAGAGAACGCGAGCATGCTCGATTGCACCGTCACCTGCTTGTCGAGTATGGCGAGTGCCTGCTGCTGCGCGACCATCGGATTCATCCCGCGCGAAATCAGCCCGCGCGTCAACAGCGACAGCCGGCTCAAGGTCTCCGGATCGGTGGCGCCGACGTGCTCTACGAGCATCGTTTTCTCGACCGACATGAAATGCGCGAGCAGCGTCGCCATGACGGCGATCCCGAGCGAGCCACCGAGCTGCCTCATGAGATTGAACATGCCTGTGCCCTGCGCCAGGTCCTTCACCTTGAGATCAGCCATCGTCGCGTTGGTGAGAGGCACGAATATGAGACCGAGGGCGACGCCGCGCAGGATCAGCGGCCAGAACAGATCGTACTGTCCGCTCGCCGAGGTCAGATGCGACATCTTGAGCATGGACCAGAAAAAGAGACATGCGCCGACGACTACCGTGTACCGCGCGTCCAATCGCATCGCATTTCGTCCGACCACAGCCATCGTCACCGCCGACGCAATGGCTCCTGGCAGAATGATCTTTCCAGTCTGCCACGCCGTCATCTGTAGCAGCTGCTGCAGAAACACCGGCAGAATGAACACGGAGCCATAGAGCGCGAAGCCGAGCAACAATCCAAAAGTCACGCCGGCGGTAAGCTGCCGACTCTTCAGAATCCGGAAGTTGATGACCGGCTCGTCGGTGGTGAGCTCGCGCCAGATCAATGCGATTCCCGAAAGGAGCGCGGTAACGCCGAGTAGAGTTACGAAGCGTGAATCCCACCAATCGTACCGCTCACCCCGCTCGAGCATCCACTGCAGCGAGCCCACGCAGAGCGTAAGAAAGATGATTCCGAGATAGTCGATCTTGTCGGCGCGCTCCTGGTGGGCGGCGTCGTGGACGTAGGTGACGGTCAGGATCGCCGCGATGATGCCAAGCGGGACGTTGATGTAGAAAATCCACGGCCAGGAATAATTGTCCGTGATCCACCCACCGAGGGTCGGGCCGAGCGTCGGGCCGACCATTACGCCGACGCCGAAGATCGCCATTCCGGTTCCCGCTTCTTCCGGCGGAAAGGACTCATAGAGCGTGGCCTGCGCGGTGGACAGAAGGGCACCGCCACCAATCCCCTGAATCACGCGCCAGAAGATCAGCGCGAACAACGAGTGCGACGAGCCACAGAAGAAAGACGCCAGCGTGAAGAGAAGAATCGAGCCGGTGAAGTAGCGCTGCCTGCCGAAATACGCCGAAAGCCAGCCCGACATCGGGATGACGATGACGTTGGCGATGATGTACGAGGTCGATACCCAAGCGATCTCGTCGAGCGTCGCGCCGAGATTCCCCATCATGTGAGGAATCGCGACGTTCACGATAGAGGTATCGATGAGCTCGAGCATCGCCGCCATCGTGACGGTGAAGGCGATGATGTACTTGTGTGCGTAGCGATCCTCGGAGGATGACGTCATCCCGGAGGACCGCAGTACGGCCGTGCTCACCGGTTCACGGTGTTCACGTGAACGTTCGCGGAGAGACCAGGTCGCAAGGCATGATTACCCGAGCACGGCTTGGTGACCGCAATGCGCACTGGGACACGCTGCACGACTTTGGTGAAGTTTCCGGTCGCGTTATCGGGCGGAAGGAGCGCGAACTTTGCTCCGGTCGCGCCGCTGACGCTCGCCACCTTTCCCTCGCCGACGCAGCCGCCGTAGGCGTCGATCTCGAACTCCACCGGCTGGCCTGGACGAATCGTGGCGAGCTGCGTCTCCTTGAAGTTCGCCGTGACCCAGATCCCGGTATCGGCGACGATGCTGAGGAGCGGCTGGCCGGGTGCGACGAGCTGTCCGACTTCGACCTGTTTTCTCGACACCTCACCGGAAGCCGGCGCGGCGATGCGGGTGTAATCGAGCTGGAGCTGCGCGTTCTCCGCGGCGGCGCGTGCCGCCATCGTTCGGGCGCTGGCGACCCGCACACCCGCTTCCGCGATATTGACTGTTCCGCCCGCAGCAGCAGCCTGACGTTCCGCTGCCAGGAGATTTGCGTGCGCTACAGCCGCGGTCGCCTGCGCGGCATCCAGCTGCTGATTGGAGATGATCAGCTTGGAAGCGAGCTCCTTTGCGCGTGCCAGATCGGCGTCGGCCTTGTTGGCATTGGCTCTGGCCGCTCCGATCTGTGCGTCGAGTGTCGCACGCTGTCCCGCGGCGCTCTGAACCTGTGACTGCGCCTGACCCGAGAATCCACCGCCGCCGCTGGTCGCTTCGGCCGCAGCGAGATCCGCCTGCGCCTGCTGCAGTCGCACCCGATAGTCCGCGTCGTCGAGCTGAACCAGGAGCTGTCCGGCATGGACGTGGTCGTTCTCGCTGACGGGCACGCTTTTCACGTATCCGCCGACCTTAGCCAGTACCGGCACGATGTGTCCATCGACTTGCGCATTGTCGGTCGACTCGTGTGAGCGCCCGTAGTTCCACCTCTGGAAAGCCCAGAAAAGCAGCACGAGGCCGACCACGATCGCGATCGGCAGAACGAACCTCTTTTTCGAAGAAGGCTTGTCCGGCTCCTCAGCGGCAGATCTGCCGTCGCGGGAGGTAGCGGGAGCGTTGGGTTCTATTGCGGTTGCCATAATCGTTCCTGTTTTGCGGCGGTCTGAAGGAAGTTTAGCTAAGGGTGGGTCGGACTTATCTGAGTGCGGTAACGCTGCCGGTCGCGCGCGCCAGAGACACACGTGCGAGTTGATACGCCGTCTCCGCGTCGTTCACGAGCGTCCGGGACGCCGTCAAGGCGAGGGATGCATTCACAACATCTGCATTTCCCGCCACACCAGCGTTGAAACGGTCGCGCGCCTGTGCAACTTCCTGCTCGGCGAGGCGGAGTCGCTCACTGGCGGCGTCGAGCTGCTCGCGTGCGGCGGCCAGGTCCAGAACCGCACCGCGCACATCGATCTGGGCCTGCTGCTCGAGGTCGCGCTGGCGGATCTCAGCTTCCTTTACGACTGACTGCTGTTCCTGCACTCTCCCTTCGCGCCTGAATCCGTCGAAGAACGGAATGCTGACCTGCAGGCCCCACGTATAAGTATTGAGGAGGCGGGCCCCATTCTTTCCAATGACGCCGTCGTCGGCGACGAGTCCGAGCGTCGGCAAACGCTCAGCCTTGATGGCTGAGAGTCCCCGCCGAGCCGCCTGGACGCGCTGTTCCTCCGCAAGGAGGTCAGGACGAGTGCGAAGCGCCTGCGCTACCAGCGCCGGTTCATCGGGAATCGGCTCGGCACGCGCGGCGGTGGTGGCGAGTGAATCGGTGAGCACGATGTCCGTTCCTATCGGCAACGAAAGTGCGCGCAACAAATCGAGGTGCGCGTGATCCCGGGCGTTTCGCGACGCAATGAGGCTCGCGCGCGTGGCAGCGAGTTGCGCACGCGCGCGAGTGACATCGAGACCAACTCCGGTCCCGGCCTGGAGCTGCGCCTGAGCAATGGTGAGCAGCTCGGTCGCTAGCTGTGTGTCGGCCTGACGGGCGTGCAGATCGGCGTCCGCGCGCATCGCTCTCACGTAAGCAGTGGTGGCCGTAGTCGCCGCCTGTTCGGCAGTCGCTTCGGCGTCCGCGCTGGACGATCGCGCGGCAGCTTGCGCGAACCGCACGCGACCGAGCGCGCCGAAATCGATCAGGTTCTGCTGCACTCGACCCCGCAAGTCGAGCGTGTTGATCGGCCCTTCGACCTGGCCCTTGGGATCGAAGATCGGCTTCTGACCGGCTGGGGTGGGGAAGTCAATTCCGAGGGTCGATGTGTTGAATGTTCGACCCGCTTCCTGCACATAGCCGCTTACAGTTGGCAGCAGGTCCGCTCGACGCTGGCGAACGCGCGCCTGGGCCTCATCGGCGCGCAACCTCGCGCCCTGCGCCGCGGCGCTCTGCTGAGCAGCGAGTCGCGCCGCGTCACCGAGAGAGAGTGGAAGGAGGGTCGGCTGCTGTGCATGGAGAGGTGCCGACGCGAGCGCGATCATTGCGGCCGCTGCTGTCACGAGAGCGCGCACGCTGATGGGGAGTTCAGTCATTGATGAAAGGGATGAACGAGACTGCATCGGTCGGCGCGCCGTCTGCCTGGGCAAATGCGCCGTCCGATGGAGCGATTGCGTGGAGATAGAACTGAGCCAGTTCTGTGAAAACTTCCTCGTCACTCTTGTGGGCGAGAAGGGGAACGCCGGTGTGCTCGTCGCGCCAAATACCGTTCATAACGATAATCGCTACGAGCATGCGCGCCCCGACCATCGGATCGATATCGCGGAATTCACCGGCATCGATACCTCGGCTGAGGATAGCAGACAGGAGCTTTTGCCCACGAGCTACCACCTCCTGCGCGTAGAACTTTGCGAGGTCTGGGAACTGGTGCAGCTCACCGAGGACGAGCCGGTAGATGGTGCTGAACGCCGGCGAGCGAACGAACCCCCAATAGCCCCTCATGAACGCGACGAGCTGATTGCTTGGTGTGCCGGGGACGTCGGCTTGTTCTGCCCGCTCGATCGCGGCGACGGCCGTCTGGCGGATCATCTCCCGGAAGAGCTCTTCCTTGTTGGGGAAGTAGAGGTAGATAGTGCCTTTGGAGATCCCGGCGCGCGCCGCGATGTCCTGGAGTCGGGCGTTGGCGAGCCCGCATTCCCCGAAGACCTCGAGGGCGGCCTGTATGATCTGATGCGGCCGGTCCTCGGGGCACCTACGCCATCTTGGTACAGCTGATTTCGTTCGGGGCATTGCTCTAAAGTGATAGTATCTGACCAGTCAGTAATATAATCCTCCCAATCTGACAGTCAATAACCACTGCTTGGTGCCCCTACTCTATTTATGGGCTTCCGCGGCTTCCTTGTCCCGGTAATGAGCGTTCGTCATCATCACGATCGAGGTCACGAGGAGGAAAAGCGTGACGGCGCCGAGGATCAATCCGGTGAGCGCAGCGCTCAAGTCCGTCTTCTTTTTTGTCGCCATTTTACTTAGCTCCCGGATCGCTCGAGACCCTGGCCTTCGAGACAGTGTCGTTCTGGCCGATCTTGGGTACCACGTCGAGCCCTTCGATCACCTTTCCAAAAACAGTGTGCACTCCGTTCAGGTGCCTGGTGTTCTGCTCGCTGAGCACGATGAAGAACTGGCTGCCGCCGGTGTTCTTTCCTGCGTGCGCCATTGACAGCGCGCCGACGTCGTGCTTACGCGGGTTGCCCTGTGTCTCGCAGTCGATCTTGTAGCCCGGACCGCCCGTTCCCACGGGGCCCTTCGCGTGCTCACCGCCCTTGGAGTAGGGATCGCCGCCCTGCACCATGAAATCCTTGATGACACGGTGGAACTTGGTCCCATCATAAAAGCCGGAGTTGGCGAGCTTCTCAAAATTGGCGACGGTTTTCGGCGCGTCCTTCTCGTACAGCTCGGCGCGCATCGTCCCTTTGTTTGTTTCTATCGTTGCGATCTTGGTCATACTCTAGGCGGAGGGGTGGTGTCAGGAGTTTTTGACTGCAACTGAACGGGTGCGAGTGCTGGCATCTCGGTTGTTCGAGATCAAAAGCAACTGAACGGGTGCGAGTCGCCAGTAGCATAGCTATTAGTTCCCAGTCACTACGGCTTCGACTTATCTATGCGGGGTACTGTAAAGGCAAAGGCATTTGCTTGTACCCGGAAGGGCACCAATAGCGTCCCGACGTAGTGAACTCGCAACTGGCAGCTATGCCTCTGACAACTCGCACCCGTTCAGTTGCTGTAATCAGTTTCCGTATGGAATCATAACCTAGACCGTACTCGACGGGCAGATCTCGCTCAGCACGCATATCTCGCACTTGGGCACGCGCGCGTCGCACACCCGGCGGCCGTGAAAGATGAGCACGTGTGCGAGCATCGCCCATTCGTCCTGAGGGAAGAGCGGCATCAGCTCCTGCTCGACTTTCACCGGATCTGTCTGCCTGGTCAAACCCAGTCGAACGCTCAGGCGACCAACGTGGGTGTCGACGACGACGCCTTCGTTCTTCCTGAACGCGTTGCCCAGGATGACGTTCGCTGTTTTCCGGCCAACACCCGGAAGCTTGACGAGAGTTTCCATTGACCCCGGGACTTCGCCGTTGTGCCGCTCGACGAGTGCTTTCCCGAGCCCTATCAGACTCTTCGCCTTGTTGCGGAAGAACCCGGTGCTCTTGATAAGCTCTTCGAGGCTCTCCTGTGGCGCGTCGGCAAGTGACTGCGCGGTCGGATAGGTCTTGAACAGAAGCGGTGTCACCATGTTGACGCGCTTGTCCGTGCACTGAGCGCTCAGGATCGTCGCCATCAAGAGCTGGAGCGGAGTCTCGTGATCCAGCTCGCAGTGCGCATCCGGATGCGCGCTCTTGAGGCGCGAAAAGATCTCCGCTGCGTGTGGGCCCAATGCGCTCTTCGCGATACGTGGGCGTTTTGCTCGTTTGGGCTTGGTGAGCGCCGGCTTCTTCATCTGACGGCCCGTCGCTTTCGCGCGAAGGCGAGAACATCCTCCGCGCTTCCGGTGTTGAGGATCTCGCCCGCTTCGAGCCACGCCTTTCGCGCCATCCCGATCCCGAAGTGAACGTTGTCGAGCCCGGCGGTCGAGTGCGCATCCGGACCGATCTCTATTGTGACGCCCAGCTCCTTTGCCTGGCGGCAGTATCGCCAGTCGAGATCGAGCCGGTGCGGATCCGCGTTCAGCTCCACCGCCACACCAACATCAGCGGCTTTCTCCAACACTGCCTCCACGTTGATGGCGTAAGGCTCGCGCGATAGCAGCAGCCTTCCCGTCGGATGCGCGAGTATCGTCAAGTGCGGATCGTCCAGCGCGGCCAGCACGCGCTTAGTCATCGCATCTCCATCCATGCTGAAGCGCGAATGGATCGATCCGATCACGTAATCAAACCGGTCCAGTATTTCCGCGTCGTAATCGAGCCTTCCATCGGCAAGGATGTCCGCCTCGATCCCCTTGAGAATTCTGAAGACTTTCATCTGCTCATTGAGGCGGTCGATCTCCTCATGCTGGCGGGCGAGCTTGTCGCGCTTCAGCCCACCGGCGTAGAACGCCGACTCCGAGTGGTCCGAGATCCCGATATAGCTCCAGCCCCGCTCCTTTGCGGCGTTGGCCATTTCCTCGATCGTGGCGGTGCCGTCCGAGTAGTCGGAGTGGCAATGCAGCACGCCCTGTACATCGTCGAAAGTCACCAGCTCGGGCAGCTCACGCCGGGCGGCGGCTTCGATCTCGCCCATGCCCTCGCGCATCTCGGGCGGAATCGGCACCAGACCCAACGCGGTGAACAGCGCCTCCTCAGTAGCGATCGGAATCCGCTTGCCCTCCTTCTTTACGAGCCAGTTGCCCTTGATCAGGAATCCCTTTTTGTCCGCCAGGACGGTCATCTCCTCGACGTGCGCGGTGCTACCCGTCGCGCGCCATAGCGCCATCGGGTAATCGGCGATGCTCGCGCAGTACATGTCGAGCCGGGTACCGTCTACAAAGCGAATATTAACCGCGCCCGGCTCCTCCCCGGTGTTGGCCTTGCTCACCCCCGGCGCGCGCGCAAACGATTCCGCCACCTCCTCCGGGTCGGCAGAGCATTCGGCCACGATATCTATGTCTGCTACCACCTCGTTGTGTCGTCGGATCGAGCCCGCGACATCGGCGTGCTTCACGTCCGGGTGCTTCACGACATTGGCGAGAACGAGGTGCGCTTCGACCGCGGCGGCTGGAAACCTCTCCAAATGCGCATTGCGCCGGGAAATCTCGATTCCCTTGAGGATTTTCTCGGCAGTCTTCTTCCCGAATTTGGGAAGCGCTGCGAGCTGTCCGGTTTGGGCGACTCGCTCGAGATCCTCGACGGTCTCGACGCCCAAGGCGTCGTGAAGGAGCTGAATCTTGGCGACACCGAGGCCAGGCACCCGCATGAGATCGAGCAGACCTTGCGGCATCCCTTCCCGGAGGCGCGAGAGGTACGACGACTCGCCGGTTTCGACCAGCTCGCGGATCACGGCCAACGTGGCCGGCCCGATCCCCGGGGTCTTTATCAGCTCGCCGGAATCCAGAAGCGGCAGGAGGTCGTCGGTGTCGAGCGCGACAAGTGCCCGTGCTGCTCCGGCGTATGCCCGCGCCTTGAATCTCTGATCGCCTTTTGCTTCGAGGAGTGCGCCGATCTGCGTGAGAACGTGCGCGGCCGTGCGGGAATCCATGCCCTCAATATAGAAGGGCCTCGCGTTACGTCCCGCCCATCAGCGTGGCGAGATTCGCGGATGCTTCAGCTGCCCTCTTCTATACCCGCGTGGAAGGGAAGGGTCTTCACAATCTCTTCAATCTGCTTCTGAATCAGCTCGAGCTCCTGGCTCGCGCCCTCGGAGTCCAGCATTCCATGTCGCATCGTCACCGCGACGCGATTCATGTACTTGATCTTGGTGATGATCTCTTCGGTCGCGCGACGAAGCCTGATGTAGCGCCGCTTGTCGGCGAGAGCGCGATGGCAGCGCCGCTCGAGATCCTGCGGGGTGAGCTTCCTGGCGACCTCGACCGCCTCGGCGATCGTACGGCCTGGAACCGCGCCGTGGTCAGGAATGCCCATCTGATCGCTGTTGGGATCGCTGAACCACAACCGGCCGATGTACTCGACCCCGTCATAGGCGAGACGGAGCGCCACTCTGTATTCCTTCCCGTCGACCGAGATGGAGCTGATCGCGTGCTGTGTAACGCCGGAATCTGATGTCATGGCTGAATTTCAGCTTCGTTCGGACGGATTGGTTTCATCAAGGAATGTGTCGAGTGCCGAAAAGAGCGGCTTAGGCTGTTCAACGTACGGCACGTGCCCGCAGTCGTCCAGAACCACGAGGTCCGTTCCGATTGCGCGCGAAGCTTCTACGGAAGACGCTAGTGGAATGGGATCGTCACGCCCATGGATGACGATCGACGGGGTTTTGATGCCCTCCAGGTCGCCGATCAGGTCGAAATTCCCCAGACTTTCCCATACGGATTGCTGCACTTTACCGACGACTCTGAACGGCGTCAGGTCGCGAGCTTTGCTCGGAGTAGCAAAATAACCAGCGACGCCGAGCTCGAACGCACGTTGGCGATACGCGGCCGGATCTTTTTCTCTCAATCCCGATTTCGCCAGCTCTTCCCGCATTTCCTGGATCTTGGGAGCCTGCTGTCGGCGATGGAACTCCGCCTCGAATGCGCGCCTGTATTCGCGTGTCAAAGGAGCGGGACTCACGAGGGCGAGTCGCGCGGGTGGCACCAGGTGCGGATTTCTCCGCTGTTCGATCGTATAGAGGAGCGCCAGCATGGCGCCCCACGAATAGCCGAGGACGGAAAGCGGCTCGAGCCCGAATTCGATCACCAGCGCTCCGAGGTCGTCGACATGGGTACGCCACGTGATAGGATCTCGTCCGTCCGACTTCGACCGCCCGCCTCCGCGCTGATCGTAAAAGAGCAGATCATACCGCTCGCCCAGCCGCAGCATCTGCGGGAGCATATAACAGTGGTCGGCGCCCGGCCCCCCGTGCAGAAGCAGCAGCTTCGGGGCATTGGTCCGGCCGTACTTCGCCCAGTACAGGGGCGAGCCGGTAGTCGTCGTGAATCCTTCCTCGCGCGGAGCGGGGATGGGCTTGGGCATCGGGGTCAAACCCGGAGATTAGCGCGCGGTGAAGTCTGTCTTGGTCGTGACCGCTCTGCAGGTCTCCGCGATCAGCTCGGCGGCGTGATCGAGATCCTGAATGCTGACGAGCTCGTTCGGCGAATGCATGTATCGGTTCGGGACGGCGACGATTCCTGTCGCTACACCTTCGCGGGCTATATGGATCGCGTCAGCATCGGTGCTCGTCTCGCGTCCCGCCGCGTGCAGCGAAAAGGGAATCTTCCTGTCTTCCGCCGTCTTCCGAAGGAGATTGAATACGACCGGAGAGATCACGGAGCCGCGGGTGAGAACCGGCCCGCCGTCGATCGCGGCCTCGCCATACTCTTTCTTCTCCACTCCAGGGTGGTCGATTGCAAATGTCACGTCGACCACGATTGCCATCTGCGGAGCGATGCACGTTGCGCAGACGCCCGCGCCACCGCCCCGATAGCCGATCTCCTCCTGTGTCGTGGCGACCGCTACGACTCGCGCAGCGCCGGGCTTCGCCGAGTATCTGCGCAAGGCTTCGAGCACGACGAAGGCGCCGATACGGTCGTCGATCGAGCGCGAGACGAGCCTTCCATTCGGAAACTCCATCGTGCGCGAATCGATCACCCCAGCGTCGCCGACGGAAAGCATCTCTTCCGTTTCCTTCTTGGTCTTGGCGCCGAAATCGACCCAGATATCTGTGAATTTCGCCGCCTTCTCGCGCTCGTCGGGCTTTATGAGGTGGATCGGCTTCTTTCCGACGACGCCGAACACATCTCCCTTCCTTCCGATGAACCGCAGGCGCTGGCCGATGAGCACTTGCGCATCCCAGCCGCCGATCGGCTGGATGTATCCGTAACCCTGGTCATCGACGTAGCTGACGATTACGCCGATCTCGTCGATGTGGCCGGCAAGCATGATCGTCGGTCTGCCCTCGCTATTTACTTCCGCGAGGCTGTTGCCGGAGACGTCGCCGGTTACCTTCGCAAATTGCTTCGCCTGTTCGCGCCACACTTTGGCTGGCGCCGACTCGAAGCCCGATGGGCCGGGAGTGTCCAGTAGCTTCTTGAGAAAGCCGAGAGATTCGGAGGAGATCATACGGGAGGGGGTAGATAGCGAAGGCTCGAATATAGCATTCAGTCCGAGGTAGCCGCAGCTTGCGCGAACGACTCTTGCAGCAGGTTGTCTTCCCGAATCTCAACTTCCATGAGAAGAAAAGTCATTTCCACGCTGCTCTCGCTGCTCGCAACGCCATTGGGCTCCTCGGCGGTGCCCGCGCAGACCACAGCGACTTCCGCGCCACTCAGCGACATCCGTTACGAGGTGACATTCACTCGCGTGAACGGCGAGCGCCGGATGGTGTCGTCAGCGATGACCTTCACCGTGGGTGGAGTTGCACCCGTCGTCCTTTCACTTCCTGCTTGGACGCCGGGCGCCTACGAGATATCCAACTTCGCGCGCAACATCTCGAACTTCACCGCCGAGGAAACGGGAACGTCGCTAAGCTGGGACAAGCTCGACCCTGATACGTGGCGGGTTCGTCCCCGCGGCGCGGGTGAGGTGACGGTCCGCTTCGATTATGAGGCCGACAGCATCGACAACGCCAACACGTGGGCGCGCCCGGATTTTCTGCTTTTCAACGGCACCAACCTCTTTTTCTATCCGGAAGGCCGGGGATTCGATTTCCCAGCTACGGTATCGGTGAACACCGAAGCGGGATGGAAGATCGTCACCGGAATGACGTCCAACGGCCCGCGCCGGTTTTCGGCGACGAACTACCATGACCTGGTAGACATGCCTTTTTTCGTCGGCCAGTTCGATGTCGACAGCGCGCAGATCGCCGATCACTGGGTGCGTTTTGCGACGTATCCCTCCGGTAGCGTCACGGGCGGCCCACGCATCGCGGTATGGGAAACGCTGAAGCGCGTGATTCCCGCCGAAGCAAAAGTCTTCGGCGAGATCCCGTGGGCGACGTATACCGTCATGCAGATCGCCGATCCAACCTTCGGCGGCGGAAACGCTCTGGAGCACCAGAATTCCCACGTGGGCGTCTATGCCTCCGACTTGCTTGGCTCACCGGTCATCATGTCGTTCTACTCTCACGAGATCTTCCATTCGTGGAACGTGAAGCGATTGCGTCCGGCTGATCTCTACCCGTACCAGTATGACCAGCCGCAGCCCACGACTCTTCTCTGGATAAGCGAAGGAATCACCGACTACTACGCCGATCTCGCTGAGCTGCGGGGAGGCGTGATCGATGCGCCGGGCTTCTACGCCGCGACAGGCGACAAGATCTCCCAGGTTGCGGCACTGCCGCCAACATCGCTCGAGGATGCCTCACTCTCGACCTGGATTCATCCCCGCGATGGGACCGAGTACCTCTATTATCCGAAAGGTTCTATAGCCGGATTCCTGCTCGACATCATCATACGCGATGCGTCCGGCAACCGGCGCTCGCTCGACGACGTGATGCGCGAGCTTTACAATAGCGACTACAAGAACAATCGCGGCTTCACATCCGACGAATGGTGGGCTGCAGTAAGCCGTGCGGCGAACGGGAAATCATACACCGATTTCTACGCGCGTTATATCGACGGCCGCGATCCGTTTCCGTATGGCACGGTGCTGCCGTTGGCGGGATTGCGTCTCATGCGGGACACGATCAACGAGCCTCGCGTGGGAATCGGCACCGTTGAGGATACCGCCGGCGTTCACGTGACTCAGGTATTGCCACTGAGCTCCGCGGATGCGGCAGGCGTCCGGCCTGGCGATCTCCTTCTCGCGGTCGGGGGAATCGGCGCGGGGGATCCGACGTGGTCGGAACAGTTCCGCGCGAAATACTCGCGCGCGCTGCAGGGAACTCAGATACCGATTCTCGTCAGCAGAGAGGGAAAGCAGATGACGCTGACGGCGCGGCTCCTCTTCCTGCCGCACGTGGAGATGCGCCTCGCGGAAGATCCGCGGGCATCGGCAAAGGCGCGGCGGATTAGAGAGGGGATCCTTCGGGGTCTGACCACTCAGTAGCGAACGGGAAGGAACTGCAACTGAACGGGTGCGAGTTTGTCAGTGGCGTAGCCGTTAGTTGCCAGTTCACTACGCCCTGACTTACCTCCGTGGCGTTCGGAGCAACTGCTTGCGCCATAACGCCACTAGTAACGTCTGGGCTTAGTGAACTGGTATCTGCGGGCTGTGCTACTCACAACTCGCACCCGTTCAGTTGCAGTTGGCGGTCTCTATTTCAGGATGGCTTTCGCGATGGTCTGGAGCTGCATATTGGACGTCCCCTCGTAGATCGTACCGATCTTGGCGTCGCGATAGAATTTTTCCACCGGGTAGTCCTTGGTGTACCCGTAACCTCCGAACAACTCGAGGCAAAGCGAAGTCACCCGCTCGGAGACCTGCGACGAGAACAGCTTGGCCATGGCGCCTTCGCGTGCGATATCCTTCCCCGCATCCTTGAGCCGTGCCGCGTTGTAGACCATCAGTCGCGCGGCCTCGAGCTCCGTCGCCGCCTGCGCGAGCTGGAACTGGACTCCCTGGAATTCGGCCAGCGGCTTTCCGAACTGCTTCCGCTCGGTCACGTACTTGATCGTCGCGTTGAGCGCGCCCTGCGCGACACCAATCATCTGCGCACCGATTCCGATGCGGCCCTCGTTCAACGTATTGACCGCGATCTTGTAGCCTTGACCGACAGGACCCAAAACATTCTCCTCCGGAACTTCACAGTCGTCGAGCAGGATCTCGACGGTGCTGGACGCGCGTATGCCGAGCTTGTCTTCCTTCTTGCCGACCGAGAATCCCTTGAACCGGCGCTCGACGATGAAGGCCGTGATCCCGCGATAACCTGCTGAGGGATCGGCGTTCGCAAAGACGACGAACACCCCGGCTTCCGCGCCGTTGGTGATCCACAGCTTCTGTCCCCGAAGGATCCAGCGATCGCCGCGCTTTTCCGCGCGCGTGGCCAGGCCGAATGCATCGGAGCCGGACCCCGATTCCGAAAGCGCATAAGCGCCGATCACCTCGGACGTCAGCAGCGGCAGATACCTGGCCTTCTGAGCTTCGCTGCCGTACTGGGTGATGGGGTAATTCACGAGGGTGTTCTGGACGTCGCAGACGATCGCCGCGGCCGCGTCGATCTTGCTGATCTCCTCCACCGCAAGCGTGACCATGAAGAGAGTCCCGCCGGCTCCTCCGTACTGCTCCGGCACCTCGATCCCCATGAGCCCCAGCTCGAAGTATTTCGGGAGGAGCACGGGGTCGATCCGTCCAGCCTTCTCCATCTCCATCACACGCGGACGAACTTCTTCTTCGGCGAATGCCGCGACGGCATCGCGGAACATGACCTCCTCTTCGGAGAGGACAGTCAGCGCGGAAGCCGACGAGCTCGCATCAGTTTGCATTCGCGCCGATCCCGGCTCTTTCCAGGACAACCTCCGCCAGCTTCTCGTGGAGCCCGAACGCCGGTGTCACGCTGAAGCTGACTTTCGGAAATGCTCGCGCGACGCTTGCAACGATGCGCGGGATGTCAGCCGTCGAGTGTCGGCCCGGCGACAGCATGTATGGAAAGACGGTGACATCCGTCGCCCCGGCCTGGACGCAGCCCGAGAATCCGGCGGCGATGTCAGGATCGGCCAGCTCCATGTGCGCGTAACGCACGACGACGTCCGGTCCGGCCATCGTCTGGATCAGGTCCGCCATCACGCGCAGCATGTCATTCGCTTCGCGCTTTTGCGAGCCGTGGTCGACTATGAGGATCCCTTTCATACCGGCAACATTAGCGGGTCCGCTTCGACAAGCAATCGCCGGTCAGTGGGCGGCTTCTTCGAGCTGGAACCCTTCCTGCCAGAGCGGACGCGCGACGTCGGTTGCGTCTTCGTAAAAATGAATGGTTCCCGGGGCGTAGATCTTGGTGAGGAACACGATCTGGCCCGTGTGCATGGCAAAATGCTCGACCACGTGATAGATCGCGCCGAGGACGGTGGTCTCACGCCCTTGAATTCGAATCGGCTGCTGCAGGCGCTGCTCGGTGAGACCCGCGAGCACCCCGTCCGCCTGTTGCAACACGGCTTCCAGATTGGCGAGCAGGGTCGCTCCGTCGGCACCATCGCGCTGACTGAATTCTCCGGCGCGGTACCGCTTGAGCGATTGTCCGCCGATACCGTTGAGTATCCACTCCGAGACATTGCCCGTAAGGTGAATTAGAAGATTCCCGATGCTGTTCGAGTTTGCATCGGGTCGCTTCCAGGTGGCTTCAGGCGGCAGCACGTTGACGCAATGGCGCAGCTTGATCGGGTATTCCTTGATCATCCAGTAGCGTGAACGGGAAATGAAAATGTCGGCGATCATCAGACTGCCCTCGCTTCGGCGGCCGCGAGCGTGTCGCGGAAGACTTCCAGAGCCAGCTCGACCTTTCCGAACGGAGCCGACACCTGCACGCCCTGTACGTGTGGACGCACGCGCTCGAGCATCTCCCGAGCGATCGCGATTCCTTCAGCGACTCCGTGCTCCTTCGACTTCGCGCTGGCGGCTCGCATGCGTTCAATAATAGCCGATGGCACAACCACACCGGGAACTTCGTTGGCCAGGAATTCCGCATTGCGGTGGGACACGAGCGGCCAGATACCAGCGACGATGGGAATGCGGGTGTGCTCGATCGTGCGGAGAAACTTCTCGAGCTGGCTTACGTCGAACACGGGCTGGGTGATCGCGTACTCCGCGCCGGCCTCGACCTTCCACTCGAACCGCTTCAGCTCCTGCGCCGGATCAAGCGCGGCCGGATTGACGCCCACGCCGATCGTGAACTTCGTCGGCGCGCCGATAGCATTGCCGCCGGGATCCAGCCCGTGATTGAGCTGGCTCACCAGATTGGTCAGACCGATGGCATCGATGTCGAACACCGCAGTCGCGTTGGGATACGGCCCCATCTTCGGCGGGTCGCCTGTGATGAGGAGCAGATTGTGAAGACCGACGGCCGCCGCACCCAGCAGGTCGCTCAGCATGCCGAGCAGGTTGCGATCGCGGCAGCAGTAATGGATCACCGTCTCGATCCCGACCTGCTGCTCGATCAGCACGCTCGTTAGCAGTGCACCCATACGGCTCTGCGCCCGCGGCCCATCGGGCACGTTGACCGCATCAACGCCTGCGTCGCGCAGAGCAGCCGTATCACGTAGCATCTTGGACGCGTCGACTCCGCGCGGTGGAACGATCTCCACCGACGTGACGAAGTCGCCCCTGGCGATCTTGCCGCCCCACTTTGATCGCTCGGCCAACGGAACCGGCTGCACGCCCGGATCTTCGGGCGGCAGATCGGCGTGCGCGTGCCTGCGCTCCTTCATCGGCACGCGCGCCTGGCGCGGCGAGAGTGGACGCACTCCCTCCACCATCGCGGCGATGTGCTCGGGCATGGTTCCGCAGCAGCCGCCTACGATCTTCGCTCCCGCCTGCACCAGGTGGTGCGCGTAGGTTGCCATGTACTCCGGGCTCGCCATGTACATGCTGCGCCCGCTCACGTCGCGAGGCATTCCGGCGTTCGGCTGGGCGCTCAGCTTTCTGCGCGTCACCGGCACCATCTTCTCGATAGCGTCAAGAATTATCTGCGGGCCGACAGAGCAGTTGAGACCGATCACGTCGGCGCCGAACGCATCCAGCGATTGCGTCAGATCTTCCACCGTCACGCCATACGGCGTGTGACAATCCGATCCGATCGTCATCTGCGCGATTACGGGGATATTCGGGTCAACTTCGCGGGCGGCGCGGATTGCCTGCTCGATCTCGTTGAGATCGGCAAATGTCTCGAGGACGAACACGTCGCAGCCGCCGTCCTTTAGCGCCTGCAGCTGCTCGCGGAAGGCGGCGCGCGCTTCATCGAGACTCGTCGGGCCGAGTGGCTCGAGCCGAACACCGAGCGGTCCGACCGCACCGGCAACGAGGAGATCATCTTCCGCTACCTCGCGCGCGATTGTCGCCGCGGCGCGGTTGATCTCCCCGACCTGCGATTCCAGTCCGTACTGCGCCAGCTTGATGCGGTTCGCGCCGAAGGTATTCGTCTCCAGTACCTCTGCTCCCGCCTTCTTGTACGCCTTGTGGACATCGCGCACGAGATCCGGCGCACGCAGGTTAAGCTCGTCGTAGCACTGATTGATGAACACGCCCTTGTTGTACAGCTGCGTGCCCATCGCGCCGTCGAAGACGATGACCTGCAGCGGGTCGAGCAGCCGGGCGATCAGCGGATTGTCAGGCAACTGCCACCTCCGCTTCGGTTGCAGCGCCTGACGCGGATCCACGCACGGCGTAGTACCTGGCTTCGGGATGGTGGATTACGATCGCGGCCGTCGACTGCTCCGGCAAGAGCTGGAACGCTTCGGTGAGGTCCATGCCAAGCGCTTCCTTGGCGGGAAGGAGTTTGAACACCGTCGCGTGGTCGTCGAGATCTGGGCACGCGCCGTAGCCCCACGAGTAGCGCTTTCCGCTCGGCACGCCCAGCTCCTTCTGAATCCGGCGGTGGGACCATTCGGCCACCGCTTCGGCGGCTTCGACCGAAAGTCCGTGCGAGTAGAATGCTTCGCTGTACTCGTTCTTCGCCTGAAGCTCCTCGAACCTCTCGCTCGCTTCCTTACCCACCGTCACGATCTGAAGCGGCACGACGTCGACGTCGCCCGAATCGACGCTCCGGATGTAATCGGCGAGACACAGGCGCTCGCGTCCCACCATGCGTGGAAAATGGAAGCGCGCGATCTCTCGCAGCGATCCACCGTCGCTCGAGTACGCGGCGGGATCGTAGATGATCACGTCGTTCCCCTGCGATTGAGCAGGGAAGTATCCGTACACGACCTGAGGCTTGATCCAGCCTTTTTTCTTCGCGTCCTTCTTGAGGCGCTCGAGCACCGGCTCGAATTCCTTTTTCACCGTCGAGTGGTATTGCTCGCCCGATCCTCGCGCGCCCCACTGAAGCCGGTAAAGCTCGTCGAGATCCAGCAGGTCAAAGATTTCGTCGATGGGCACGTCGCGAATCACTCGCGTTCCCCAGAAGGGCGGTGAGGGAAGGGGGTTATTGGCGACCACGTCGCTGCGCTCCCCGGCGGCGTCGCCGGCGGCGATGTCCTTTCCAACCGCTGTTCGCAGGAACACGTCGTTCCGCGCGTCATCCAAGTTTTTGGCTACGTACTTTATGCGCTTCTTCGGATCCTGGAGGACGTCCATCGTTTCCAGTCCCTCGAACGCGTCCTTGCAGTAAAAGACTCCCGAATCGTAGGCACGCTCACCTTCGACGAATAGCGCGCGACGACCGAACCGGCGATTGATTGCGGCTCCTCCGATGAGCACGGGAATCTTCATTCCCCGCTTGTCCAGCTCCTGCACGCAAAGCGGCATCTGCTTCGATGTCGACACGAGCAGCGCGCTCAACCCGATCGCGTCAGCTCCAACCTCCACGGCCTTGTCGAGGATTGTGTTGACGGGAACCTGCTTGCCGAGGTCGAAGACGGTGTAGCCGTTGTTGGAGAGAATGGTGTTGACGAGCGACTTCCCGATGTCATGCACGTCCCCGTACACGGTCGCTAGGACAACTTTCCCTTTGGTGTATCCCTCCGCCTTCTCGAGAAACTGCTCGAGGTGCTTCACCGCTTTCTTCATGACTTCGGCGGACTGAAGCACGAAGGGCAGAATCAGCTCGCCCGCGCCGAATTTGTCGCCGACTTCCTTCATCGCCGGAAGCAGGATCTCGTTCAGCACGCGCACGGGATTCTCGCGGACGCCAGCTGCATCCAGCTCGACCTCGATCCCTTCCTTTTTCCGGTGCAGAATCATCCAGTGGACTTTCTGCTCGGGTGTCATTCCGGCGGTCGGGTCTTCCTTCTCGACCTGTGCCGATGCACCGGAGCCCCCGACATTGGCAAAATACTCGATGAAATGTTGGAGGGCAGTCGGAGTTTTGTTGAAGACTAAATCGTCGGCCATCTCCCGCTCCTCGGCCGAGATCTCGGCGTAGGGCCGGATGTGCGCCGGATTCACGATCGCGGCATCGAGCCCTGCCTGCACGCAGTGGTGCAGGAACACCGAGTTGAGAACGCTGCGCGCCTCGAGCGTCAGTCCGAAGCTGACGTTGGAGACGCCAAGGATCGTGGACACGCCCGGCAGCTCGCGCTTGATCAGGCGGATTCCCTCGACAGTCTCCTTGCCGGAGTCGATCCACTCCGCATCGCCTGTCGCCAGCGTGAATGTCAGGGCGTCGTAGATCAGATCTTCAGGGGCCAATCCGTACTCACCCACGACTATGTCGTAGATCTTTTTGGCTACCTCGAGCTTCCGCTCGCGCGTCTTCGCCATCCCGATCTCGTCGATAGTGAGCGCGATTACGGCC
>JANMWS010000020.1:0-2442 GCA_031394125.1 Gemmatimonadales bacterium | reverse complement strand
ACCCTCGAGCGCGGCCAGCGCCGCTGGGGAAACGGTGCCTGGTTCAGCCGCTGCCTGCGCCTTCATGGCGGCGAGCTCCTGCGCCGCAGGCGACCAATGCTTCATGAGACCGTGGGCCATCCCGCCGAAATAGTGAACGTTGGGGGGTATGGTCGGGCTCGCCGCCTGCGCCATTGCCAGTGATTGATGCGCGGCGGTTGCGTTGCCGCCATTGGCCTGTACGGTTGCCAACTCCGAATACAACACGGCGGTGGTGCGCGCATCGCCCTGTGCCTTTGCCTCGGCGATCGACGCCTCGAGCTGTTTCGTCAGCGTGCTGGCCGGCGCGCCCTGCAACACGTAGGTGCCGGTGATCTGACGCATGTACCCGAGCTTCTGCTGCGGTGACCACGAGTTGGCGATTGCCTGATTCAAATACGCCCGGGCCTGGTCGTATTGCCCCTGCAGCGCGGCTACTTCCGCGAGTCCCGCGTAGGCTTCGGGAAATTTGGGCGAGAGAGTGGTGGCGTGCTTGTAATGCGCGGTGGCGTCGGCAAAGTTGCCGTTCCACTGGAGCATTTCCGCGTAAGAATCGTGTGGATTGGGCGCGGTCGGAAGGAGCTCTACCTGACGTTTCGCGGCAGCGAGTGCGCCGGTCCGATCGCCCGCGGCCCAGGATTGATACGCGAGGGTGTTGTAGCCCGGCGGGTAATTCGGGTGCTGGGCAACGAAATCACGCGTCGTCGCTAGCGGCGCGCCGAACGCGCCCACAGCCGCCCATGCGAGAAGTCCGTCCGCCGGCATCAGCTGTGATGCAGCGCGAAAGAGCGCGTTGGCCGCGTCGGCGTGGTTGAGTGCTGCTTCGTGATAGGCAGTCGCGAGAACGAGCTCATTGCCGCCGACGCGCGCCGCGTCGGCTACTCCGCGATTGAGCTCCGTGCTTTGCGCACTGGCGCCTATTGGGGCCGTGCTCGCGTATAGCACGCGCGCGAGCCCGAAATTCGGGTCGGCGTCGATTGCGGCTTTGAAGTGCGACGCAGCGGACTCGGCGGAGAGGTTCTGGTAGTCGCTCATTCCGGCGCGGAACTCTGTGGCGGCGGCAGGACTCGTCGTACTCAGCTTGAGGGAGGCATCGACCTGCGATTGCGCGACGAGCGGAACGAAAAGAATTGCGACTGCCGCGATGATTCGAGTGGAACACGGGCGCATTTAGTCCTCCCTTGGGTGGGGTTTGGAGGCGGCCGATGAGTTCGGCCCGAGCCAGACTAAATAGGCGTCCAGCCGCTGCTCCGCGCTAGCGAGGTCGCGGAACATGGGCATCATCCGTCTCGTGTCGGTGGAATAGTAATCTGTCGATCTCTACCTTTACGTGCGTCGCTTTTGTTTGTTACCCGCTGCCTGAGGCCCTCTATGCGCCACTTCCGCCTTCTCGCCTGCTCCCTCGCCGTGCTACTTATAGTAGGGACATCTGTGTCGCGCCTCCCCGCCCAGGCCGTCAGTCCGCCAACCGCGCGAATCGTCCCTCGAATCGACACCCTTCACGGCGAAGTCCGCACCGACAACTACTTCTGGATCCGCAACAAGTCCGACCCGCAGGTGATTTCCTACCTTGAGGCGGAGAACGCGTACACCGCCTCCAGAATGAAGCACACCGAGGCCCTCCAGAAAAAGCTCTACGACGAGATGCTCGGCCGCATCAAGGAGACCGATCTCTCTGTCCCCTACCTCGAGCACGGCTACTGGTACTACAACCGCACCGAGAAGGGGAAGAGCTACCCGATCCACCTCCGGAAAAAGGGATCACTCACCGGAGCAGAAGAGGTGATCATCGATGAGAACGCCCTCGCCGCCGGGAAGAAATTCTCGAGCCTCGGCGGTTGGTCAGCGAGCCCGAGCGGATCGCGCTTCGTCTACCTGCACGACACGACCGCGCTTCGCGTCTACACTCTCTACGTTAAAGATCTGCGAACGGGCCAATTGCTTGGCGACTCTATCTCGCGCGTTGTCCCATCGGTGGCATGGGCGAATGACTCAATTCTCTTCTACCAGACCGCCGACTCAGCCCGCCGATCCAACACCGTCTGGCGCCACGTGATCGGCTCACCGGTCGCGAGCGATGTCAAAGTCTTTCAGGAAGACGACCTCCTCGACAACGTTGGCATCTCCCGATCGAAGAGCGGGAAGTTCATCTACATCCAGGACGACGGCTTCACCTCATCCGAGTGGCGCATGATTCCGACGGCGTATCCGACCGCCATGCCGCAGGTGATCGTCGCGCGAAGCCCGAACGTCGAGTACCAGATCGACGACATCGACGGCGCGTTCGTCATGGTCACCAACTACAAGGCGCGCAACTTCAGAATACAGCGAATTCCCATCGACCAGGTCGCGGGCGGGAATTGGCTCGACATGATACCGTCCACAGATTCCGTCTTCATCGAATATGTGGAAACATTCAGGAAC
>JANMWS010000183.1:0-2278 GCA_031394125.1 Gemmatimonadales bacterium | reverse complement strand
GCAGAGCGCGGCCGACTGGCTCAAGGTCACGCTTCTTCCGAAATCCCACGGCAAGTTCGCCATCGGCGCCAAAGCATTCGCCGACAAGCTGCGCTACGATGAGATGGTCGACGTTCCGCTTCCCACGCTCCTCGCGAAGGGTGAGGCGCAGCTCGACAAGGATTACAAGGCATTCGTGGCAACGGCCCAGGACGTAGCGCCCGGCAAGACTCCGGCGGAAGCAATGGCGACCCTGGAGCTCGACCATCCCACCGCGGCCGATCTCATTCCGTCAGCCAGATCCACGGTGGAGGGACTGCGTCAGTTCCTGATCGACCACAACATCGTGGACATCCCGTCGCCGGTGCGGCCTATTGTGGCGGAGACGCCGCCGTACGCTCGGAGCGGAGGATTCGCGAGCATGGATACACCGGGAGCGTACGAGACGAAAGCAGCCGAGGCTTTCTACTACGTGACTCCGCCGGAAAAGGACTGGGATGCGAAGCACGTCGAGGAGCACCTCCGGCTCTTCAACAAGAGCGTGATGAACATCATCACGGTGCACGAGGTTTTTCCCGGGCACTTTCTTCAGTTCGTGTACGCGCCGCAATTCCCGACGAAGACGCGCAAGCTGCTGGGCGCGGCGAGCAACGCGGAGGGCTGGGCACATTATGGAGAGCAGATGATGGTGGAGGAAGGATTCGGGAACCACGATCCGAAGACTCGTCTTGCGCAGTTGTCCGAGGCGCTCCTCCGGGATTGCCGCTGGGTGGTCGGAATGAAGGAGCACACGCAGGGGATGAGCGTGCAACAGGGCGCGACGGATTATTTCACGAAGAAATGTTTCCAGCAGCCGGCGAACGCATACGAAGAGGCGCGTCGCGGGGCGTACAACCCTACGTACCTCTACTATACTTTGGGCAAGCTGGAGATTTACAAGCTGCGCGCGGATTACCAGAAGGCGCGCGGCGCGAGCTACTCTCTGAAAGAGTTCCACGACGCGTTCGTGAAGCAGGGGGCGCCGCCCATCAAGATGGTGCGGCGGTTGTTGCTGCCGAAGGACACCAGTTCCGTTTTGTAGACTAACTACAACTGAAGACTACCGGCCGGGGGCAGTCGGCGGGCCGGTTGGGGGCTACGTGATCTTGCACGAACGGTGGTTCACCGACGAGTCCAGGTTCCCGGTGCAATTCAGCACCTGGAGCTCTTCAAACAGTCTCATACCAATTGCCGTCGCGGTCGGGATCACCGCGATCGCGACGGTGGTATACCGGGCGCGCGGCCGGCAAAGCGTAGTGCCCGGCCCGATCGCCCTCGGGATGCCGTGGGAGAATTACGTCCGGCTCCTGAGTTGGGTGCCGCTGGTGATCGGTGTGCACATGGGCGTGACGCTGCTCGTGAGCGGGGTGAGCAGACAGCTCTTCGTCCCCAACCTCGAGCTGCCCGTGAACTTCGTCGGCGGCGTGCTTGGAATGGTGGAGATCGCCATCGCCCTCAGCTTCATCTACGGTGCTCTCGCGCGTCCGGCCGCGGCGGCGCTTGCCCTACTCGGGATCGCGGGGATGCTCGTGTTCGGCCCGCTCCGCCTCATCGAGCACACCGAGATCCTCGGCATCGCATTCTTCCTGTTCGCGACTGGACGCGGGCCGCTCGCATTCGACATGGCGTTCGACAAGTTGAACAAGCCCGTGAAGCCGCTCATTCCGTACGCGGTGCCGGTGCTCCGCGTGGCGCTCGGAATCGGCCTGACGATAGTCGCCTTTACCGAGAAGCTGTGGAACATCCCGATGGGACTCGCGTTTCTGTCGGAGCATCACTTCAACTTCTTTCCATACATCGGGCTGTCCGGCATCGACGACACAAGGTTCCTGCTGATCGCGGGGACAGTCGAATTGCTCGTCGGGTTGATGCTCATCACGGGGACGTACGTCCGCCTCGTGATTCTCGTGACCCTCGTACCGTTCAACCTCACGCTGCCATTTCTCGGATGGCGGGAGCTGGTTGGTCATCTGCCGATCTACGGAATCCTGGCGCTGCTGCTGCTGTGGGGGGACGAACGGCCGGGAGAAGAAGGGGCGCTGGTCAAGGCGTTACATGGGGATTCGGAGAAACCGTGCGCATAGCGATCATCGGCGCCGGGGGCGTCGGTGGATACTTCGGCGCGCTCCTCGCCCGCGGCGGACACGACGTGGTCCTGTTTGCGCGAGGACCGCACCTCGGCGCGATCCGACAAAATGGCATCGTCATAAAGGATCACGAGGAGACGTTTGCCGTTCCGCTCAACGCGACGGACCGCGTC
>JANMWS010000156.1:0-3933 GCA_031394125.1 Gemmatimonadales bacterium | reverse complement strand
CTGGGCTTCCCGACGGACCGGAATGACGTACCGGCCATTGCGCACGGTGACCGACATGTCTGCTACGCGCTGATGCGGCTCGAGCTTCGCCATCGCCCGCTCGAGCAACTTGATCAGCTCGCCCTGCGAGCCTTTCAGCTCACGTCGAATCTTGCGCAGCTCCCCAGAGGCATTGTCGGTGACCTGGCCTTCCTCGTCGATCGCGCGCGAGATGGCTTCTTCGAGCGCCTTGTTGGCGGCGAGCAATTGTATCTGCTCGGCGAGTACAGCGATGACGATCGCGCTCGCCCGCTCCCCGCGCAACGACTCACGTGTCGCGCGCGAGATCTGTAACAGTCGGCCGAGAACGAGAAGGTCCAGCGCCGCGAGCGAAGCTCCTTCCACCCGCAGTCGCGTGAGCGCAGATCGCGCGTCCGGCACTCCGTGCAGCGACCAGGGATCTTCGGCGGATATCAGAGACCGTACTGCGGCGACGCGTGCGTGCTCCCTTTCTATCGCGTCGCGGTCCGTCACAGGCCGAAGCTCACGCACCCGCTCCGCGCCCAGTGGCGACATCGCTCTCTCGGCGATGAGCGCGAGAGTGCGAGGAAACTCGATGACGCTAAGCGCGTGGGTGTTCATGCGTGGAAACTACGACGTGTGCAGAGAATGCAGACCCCCGGCGAAGCCTCCCTACTGAGCAGAGCACGCAGAACCGCGGCGAAGCTTCACGCCTGTACTGAGCAGAGCACGCAGAACCGCGGCGAAGCTTCACGCCTGTTTGCTTAGCTCCTCTCGAGCGATGGCGTTGATCGTTCCGCCCTCCGCTCGACCTTTGAACTGGGGAAGCACTTTGCCCATCACTGCGCCAATCTGGGTTGCCCCGCCCGCGATGGCAGCACGCACAGCGGTCCGTAGCTCTTCGTCGCTGACCTGCGCGGGGAGGTATTTCTCGAGCGCTGCTGCCTCCGACGATTCCTTGTCGGCGAGGTCTTTCCGGTCTCCCTTCGTGTACATCTCCACGGATTCGCGCCTTCGCTTGATCGACTTGCGAATCACGTCGATGACGTCGGCGTCGGTCGGGTCCCGTCTCAGCTCGATCTTCTTGTTCTTGACCTCTGAGAGGACGGTGCCTAGCAGGAGCGTTGCAGCCTTGTCCTGCGCCTTTCTGGAGGAATTCAGATCGCCCTGAAGGCGGGCGAATAGTTCGGACATTCCCTAGACGTGGCGGGTGCGGCGGTTCTTACGCATGGCCGTGTTCAGCTTGCGCTTTCTGCGCTCGCTCGGCTTCTCGTAATGACGGTGTTTTCGGAGATCGGAGAGGATACCCGCTTTCTCGCACTTCTTCTTGAAGCGCTTGAGCGCCCGCTCAAAGTTCTCGTCGTCATGGATTATGACTTCCGACAAATTCTACTTCCCCCCTTGGTGGCGTTTGGTCGCCGGATATAGGACAGGCTTTAAAGGTACCGCATTCGAAGGGATGGTCAAGCGTGTAAGCCGCGATCAGACATGAAGTTGGGTGACCAAACCCGACCAATGGTACGGTAGCGAGGTCCCGGGTGCGTCGGCGGCTTCATGTGATTTCCCTACAACTCGTCGGCGATTTCCCTATGGACGAAGCACAAAACATCTGCTACAGTGTTTTCCCCATCACAAAATGGGTGCCGGAAGACTTTTCCCCAATCAAGGGAGGTACCTAGTGAAAGGGAATGTACAATTAGCGCTCTTGCTCCTTCTGCTCACGGCGTGCGCACCTCGCCTCGTTCGGGGATCGGCGACGCAGTGTACGAGGCAGTTCCTCTACACTGAGTACGCGACTGGGCGAGGGGGCACGCTCGAGACCCATCCCGTGTATGGATGCGCCGCCGTGACCACTCAACCGGTTACCGCGCGTGCCCCGGCCGGGAGTTGATCATGAATGAGCTTACGAAGGAACAGGTTGACGATCTTCGGCGCACTGCCGAATACCTGACGCTGCAAATGCGTCTCACTCCGCACCCCACCGAACGGACCCGCATTCGAGTGATGGCGGATACGGCGGATTTCGTGGCCGAGCGGATCGACGCCTTCCTCAGAGCAGGCGCACAAGACAGCGCCCACGCATCCCATCGGTAGCCGATAGAGAGGCTAACCGGGCGGCCAGCTCATCTCGCGGCCGCCGAGCAGGTGGATGTGCAGGTGATCAACGCTCTGCCCGCCGTCCTTCCCCGTGTTGATCACCGTCCGATAACCGGTCCTGGATATCTTCTCCTGCCTGGCAATAGCAGCAGCTAGAGCCATCATCCGGCCCAGCAAATCGAAATCCGTAGCGTCGTCCAGCGATTTGATGTGCTTCGTCGGGGCGATGAGGATGTGAACGGGGGCTTGGGGGTTCTGGTCCCTGAACGCCGCCATCTCTTTATTGTGCGCGACCATCTGCGCGGGAATCTCCCCCCGCGCGATTCGGCAGAAAATGCACGCGTCAGCCATTGGATTGCCTCGAAAGTACGAGCGATGCGGCGGCGATCGCGACAGCCGCGACACCAGCGGTCTCAAAACGTAGCGTGCTGTCGCCGAGCTTTACAGGCAGAAAGGCCGCGCCGATAAATATGTCGCGCTCGGCCTGCTCCATTCCCCCTTCGGGTCCGAGGGCGATCGTGATCGGAGTGCGCATGGGAACTCCGACAATCGGCTCGCCGTCCTTTGAGAGGAGCAGCCTGGTTCCGAGTGGGGCGGCGGCAACGGCGCGCTCGACGGTCGACTCCGGAAAGACGTCGGGCAGCCAGCCGCCACCGCTCTGAATGAGCGCAGACGTCATGCGCGCTCGCACCTTCGCCTGAAAGGTCGGACCTTCGCCGCGCGGGGACACGCTCTTCGACCTTCGCCACAGCACGGGTCGCCAGCTCGTGACGGCAAGCTCGGTCACTTTCTCCGCAAGCCAGAGCATCCGCTCGCGATCCGCGACTGGTGCGAGAAGGTGTATCGGCGCGGGTCGAGACAGCTCGCTCGTTTCACTGATGTCGACCAGCGCCGAGCTTTTCGAGACTTTGACGAGAGTACCGACGGCCGCCCTTCCCGCCCCGTCACGGAGCGCGATGCACTCGCCGATTCCGACTCTCGCGACACGGATATGGTGCGCGGCCTCTTCCGACAACGTGATCGTCGCGCCGACGGTGAGTGAGTCGGCGGAGAAAAACGTTGCTACCGCGGAGCTGTTTGTACACTCCACCACGCGTCCTCCGTGTCTTCGCGTTCGACCGTCCAATCGCCAGAATCGAGCGCAACAAGAATCGTCGCGCGCTCTTCAACCAGAATCCCGGAGAGGATCGCCTGCCCTCCCCGGTCGAGTGATTCCCTGATCGTTGGAAGGAGCGCGATTAAAACCGATGAAATGATGTTCGCGAGCACCAGTCGCACCGGTGCCAGAAGTGGAAGGAGCGTAGTGGCGTCGCCTTCGATCACTTCGACGATGTGTCCAACTCCGTTTACGCTCACGTTCTCCTCGGCGTTGCCGATCGAATCGGGATCTATCTCGATTGCGGTGACTCGCCTGGCGCCGAGCTTGGCCGCGGCGATGGAGAGTACGGCGCTACCGGCTCCGAGGTCGGCGACTATATCATCAGGGCGTACGACGCCCTGCATCAGTCGCATCACGCCGCGAGTCGTCGGATGCTCACCCGTTCCGAACGCCATCGCGGGATCGACGACGATAGTCGTGGCTGGATCGAAGTCGCCGGCGAGCCAGGGCGGAGCGATCACCAGATTCCCGACGCGGTGCGCGGACACGGATGCGCGCCATTTCGAGTAGTCGGTCTCCGGCGCTTCCGAGACCGCTATGTCGGCGCGCGGATCCGCCATCATCACCGCAATGCGAATTTCATGGAGTCGCGCGTCCGACGGGAAATGCGTGACGACGGATTCTCCGTCCTCCTGCACTCCCTGCGATCCCGATTCAAAGAGCGCCGCGATTACTCC
>JANMWS010000108.1:0-5755 GCA_031394125.1 Gemmatimonadales bacterium | reverse complement strand
TCGTGCGCGATGGATCTATCCTCGCCGCCGCAACCAACCGGACGATTCGCGATCAGGATCCGACCGCGCACGCGGAGCTTCTCGCCATCCGCGAGGCATCGGCTAAGCTCGATAGCTGGCGGCTCGACGACTGCACTCTCTACGTCACGCTGGAGCCGTGCGCGATGTGTGCCGGCGCCATCGTTCTCTCTCGGGTGAAACGCGTTGTATTCGGGGCGTGGGATGAGAAAGCAGGGATGGCCGGGTCGGTTGGGGACCTTTTGCGGCATCCCAAGCTCAATCATCGGCCCGAAGTCCGGGCTGGTGTTTTAGCCGATGACTGTGGGCGCCTCCTTGAGGAATTCTTTCGAAGGCAACGCGGGGTCGGTTGAAGAAGGGGCTTTTGCCCGATAACTTGCGAGGCTGTTGGACAGGTGGCCGAGTGGTTGAAGGCACCGGTCTCGAAAACCGGCATACCGGTGAACCCGGTATCGAGAGTTCGAATCTCTCCCTGTCCGTTGCTTGCTTGGCGCTCGCTCGATGCGCGTTAAAGGTTCGTCGCGCTGGAAAACGTTGTTGGGACGGGTGGCCGAGTGGTTTAAGGCGCACGCCTGGAAAGTGTGTGTACGTTTATAGCGTACCGTGGGTTCGAATCCCACCCCGTCCGTGGAGGAGATATTATCCCGCCTTGCACTTTATAGAGTGCAGCGGGATTTCTTCTTTTGCATACTGAACCGTGCAGGTGCTTTTAATCGCTGGTCGCATCGAGCTTACGGAAGTTCAGCGACGAGCTCCTCGATAAGCTGTTGAAGAACTACAAGCTCGCGATCGAGCTGGTGAATTCCGAGACGATGAAGGGTAGGCTCTGAAACGGTTCGCGCTATAGCTGTCCTGTCATGAATCTCTTCTGGTTGACAGGAGTCCGGTTTCGGCGTATTTGATCGAGTATCCGGGTTCACCTCGACCGCCGGGGCGCCGTCCCCGTGTGCTCGGACGAACTCTCCTCGTGACGTAGAAACGTTCCGCGTCCGAGACCGCGACCCGTTCGTCAAGCCGTCTTACTCTCGCCCCGAGAGAGGTGAAAAATGCCTTCGTTCCCGACCATCGTCCACACACGTAGGTTCAGGATAGTTCCAGCGTCCTCGCTCGTACTGGGCGCTATGCTATTCGTTGCGTGTCATGACAGCCCGATGGCGCCTCCGGCTGCGCGCCCCGGCTTGACAGCCTCGTTGTCCGAGCGCGGTGAATCCCAGTCGGAGAAGACGTTCGGCTTCACGACTATCGACGTTCCAAACGCGGTGTCCACCTCGGCATGGGGCATCAATGCGCGCGGAGACATTGTCGGCAGTTACATAGACGGAAACGGCCGCTCACACGGGTACCTTCTGCGTGACGGCGAATTCACCACGATTGATTTCTCAGCGAGCGCCCGCACCGAAGCGCGTGGCATCGGTCCTAAGGGGGAAATCGTCGGGGTCTATTGGTTCGCAGGAGAACCCGCCGTGAATTTGCACGGCTACATGCGGACGAAGAAAGGCGCCTTCGTGCCCGTGAATGATCCTCCGCACATCAATACGGTCGCGCAGCGCATCCTCCCCGACGGGACGATACTAGGGTGTCGCCATGGCATCGATCAGATGGCCACCATGAGAGGCATCATCATCAGCAGAGAAGGCTCAATTGCGGAGCTCGACGTGTTCGGCTCGATGGAGAATGGCGGCACGCCGGACCATCGACGCATCGTCGGGTTGTACACCAACATGGCGGCTGCAAATCGCACCGAGGGGTTCCTGATCGATGATGGCGAGTTCACGCCGCTGCTCGTGCCGGGCAGCACGCTAACGCAAGCGTGGGACATCAACCCCGCGGGCGATATCATCGGCCTCTATCGCACTGGGGTCGGGGTGACCGCGGTGTTTCACGGATTCGTGCTGAGGGACGAGGGCTACGCCCCGATCGACGTTCCCGGTGCGACGGCAACCCGCGCACGCGGTATCAACGCGCGCGGCGACATCGTGGGCACTTACGTCACGACGGACAAGAAGAACCACGGTTTCCTGACACGTCTGACACGCGATAACTAGCCGCTCACGATTCGGTTGGGAACCGCGCTTAAGCCTTTCCCAAGAGGTTTGAGTAGAAGCCCGCGCATAATTTGCGCGGGCTTTGCTTTTTTGGGGCGGAAGTAGTTAAGGGTCTTGTCTCTGTACCCCTCCTCGTTCTCACCGAATGCGGTCGCAGCGGTTATCGCTGGTATCCTGTTTCACCTTCGCCCGCGAAAAATCACTCGCTCGCTCGGCTTGGCAGTAGGTGTCGGTTCAGGTGTCGGTTGGATGCGGACATCACGGGACATCGGGGCAGGGGTGCACAGGACATTTCGCGGTCCGTCATAGTGAAATGAGGACATTTTGTCCGAATCCCTGCCTATACTTTCACGCCTGGAAAGTGTGTGTACGTTAATAGCGTACCGTGGGTTCGAATCCCACCCGTCCGTGGAGAAGGTGTTATCCCGTTTGCACATACAAAGTGCAGCGGGATTTCTACTTTTTCGGACTGAACCGTCCAGGTGTCGGTTCGTGGTGTACCCCTCCACCGCTCTTGCTAGCGCTTCATCATTTATCGCGTATCCTTGCAACAGTCCAACAACGAGACAGGAGGAGAAACATGTTCACATCTATGTCGTACACGGCCGGTGTGAAAGCCGCCGTGACCTTTCTTTCACTGCTGGTGCTCGGCGCATGCCAGACCATGGCTCAAGGCACGCCTGCGGCGCAAAAGGAAGGCTATTTCACAACCAGCGACAACGTGCGTCTGCACTACATCGAAGCCGGCAAGGGCAAGCCTCTGGTGCTGATTCCCGGCTGGTCGCAAACGGCCGCGCAGTTCAAGCACCAGATTTCGGACTTAAGCGCCGACTATCGCGTCATCGCCATCGACATGCGCGGCCATGGCGAATCCGACAAACCGACCCACGGCTATCGTATTCATCGGCTTTCCGCTGACGTGCACGAGTTCCTGGTTGCCAAGGGGCTGCGCGACGTCACGATCGGCGGCCATTCGATGGGCTGCTCGGTGATCTGGGGATACTGGGAGCTATACGGTTCCGATCGGCTATCGAAAATCCTGCTCATCGATCAGATGCCGATGATCACCGCCAACCCGATCTGGTCGGCTCAAGAAAAAGAAGACGCGGGCGCGATCTTTACGCCCGTGTCCCTCTACGAAACCATCAACGCGCTGGCCGGTCCGGATGGCGTAAAGACCACCGAAGGCTTTATCACCGGGATGTTCACCCCGCGATACCCCCGAGACGAGCTGGCTTGGGTGATCCGTCAAACCCTCAAGATGCCGCGCCAGTACGCGGCGGACCTGTTTTTCGACCACTCCACCAACGACTGGCGTGACGTGCTCAAGCACATCAACATTCCTACGCTCGTGGTAGGCGCGAAGGCCAGCCTGGTCGGCTGGAAATCGCAACAATGGGTCGCCAGACAGATCCCGGGTGCTCAAGTGGAGATTTTTGAAGCGAACGAGGGCGGCAGCCACTTCATGTTCATGGAGAACCCCCGAAAGTTCAATCGGCTCGTCAGGAACTTCGTGCAGTAAAGCCTCTGAGCCAGAGCAAGACTAAACAAGGTGTTATCCGTGTCTTCCTGTGCCTCAGCCCCCGAGGGGGCATCGCGCAGCTATAGGACACGCCAGACCAGATGACACACCCGCTCTAACAGGCGCTCCCGCATTCCGCGCTTCCGGAACTCGGCGAGCTCGATCTCTTTCGAGTATTTGATGTCCTCGCTGAACAGCTTCTCAAACCGCGCTGCAACGCCATCGTCGAGGATGAGCAGATTTGATTCCTCGTTGAAGGACATCGAACGATTGTCGGCGTTCATGCTTCCCACCGACGACCACTGGCCGTCAACCGCGATCGTCTTGGCGTGCATCATCACCGGCTGGTACTCGTAGATCCGGACGCCCGCCGACAGCAAGTGCTCGTATCGCGCGCGGCCGGCGTACCAGGTGCTCTTTACATCCGTGTTCTTGCTGACGGTGAGGATGCGCACGTCAACGCTGCGCTTTGCGGCGGCGCACAACAGATTCCGGAACGCAGCGTCGGGGACGAAGTACGAATTGCTGATATACAGCCGCTTTCTCGCGCCGGTGATCATCAAGACGAACAACCGCTCCGCTGAAGTGCTTCCGATGGTTGGAGATGCGTGGAGAAGCCCAGCAAGAACTGGCGCGTGCTCGGCAGCCTCGTCTTCAGCGTCGGGGAAGAGAAGTGGCCCGGTGAGCAGATGGCCGGTGGTTTCAGCCCAACATACGGTGAAGGTTGCCTGAAGCTGACGCACCGCCGGCCCGATGAACCGGACGTTGGTATCGCGCCAGTGCTCCGCGGAGCGGCCGTCGCCGTACCATTTGTCATCTATTCCGAAGCCGCCAGTGTAGCCGATGGTCCCGTCGATCACGACGACGCGAATGTGGGCCCGGTGCTGCGCCTTCTGCATCGATCGCCAACTGAAGGGTCGGAACCTTCCAAGGCGCACGCCGGCGGCCTTCAGCGGATCGAAGAAATCCTTCTTGAGCGACGTGCCGAACGAATCGTAGAGGAAATAAATCTCGACCCCCGCCTTGGCCCGCTCAACGAGAATCTCACGGACGGTGTCGGCCATCCGGCCCTTGTTGCAATAGTAGAGTTGCATCGTGATCGATGACCTCGCCGCGCGAAGGTCGGCGAAGAGGCGCGAATAGGTCTCGTCCCCATTCATGAAAATCTCAACGTCGTGGGCGGGGCGAAGACGCGTGCGGGTCAGCAGCTCCAATGCCTCCCGGAAGAACGGGTGTCCAACGGCTACCGAATCACCCCCCTTCTCGTCGGCGAGGGCGCGGCGCACCGGCGTCCCGCGCACGACATCGAGCACTCCGATGAGGAGAAGGACGGCGAGGGTGATCCCGAGGAGGGTGAAGCCGGCGTAGACGAGGATGTGCATTCAGGGGTCCGTATGTCGCTGGTATCAGCAGGGCAGAGAGTCGGGCAAGCCTACTCCGGCTCTTGCGGGCGAAGGGGGGCAACTGCCGTGCCTCGTCCGGTCGGGCAACACCGGAGAAATCATCCACTCCCTCGAATGAGGTTCGGGTGTCAGTTCAGGTGTCCGGAACCCGGGTTGTGAAGAATAAAAAAAGGGGCGTCTCTCGACGTCCCTTTTTTTATCCGACCGCTTCGGCACAGATGATCACGCCGACTTCCGGGTGGTTACTTGTGCGTCGAGAGCTTGGTCAGGTTGCTGTCGAAAATCGACTGTTGGTCAGGCTTGAGAACCGCGCGCATGTCGGTGCGCTCCTGGGCCTGAAGCTGTAAAAGCTGGGCCTGGAAGGTTGCGTCAGACTCTGGCGTTCCGTTTTTCCGGGCTGCATTGTCGGCGGCCACCTCGTTCTTACGAATGCTGCGGTACTGTGCGTCATATTTCTTTTCGATTGCCTTGAGCTGCTTTTTTTCAGCAGATGTCAACCGAATCCCCTTGGTAAGGTGCTTCTGGTCGTGCGCGGCGTTGAGTTCGGAACGCTCGGTCTTGTCAGTCGCACGCTCTGCTTTGGCAGCCGCCTTGTTTGTGCTGTGCGCGGCCTTGTCCGCAACCTTGTCAGCATTCCGCGCGGCCTGATCGGCGTTTCGGTCGGCTGTGCGCGCCGCCTTGTCGGCGATCTTCTCCGGGCGGTTGTCCTGGCGAACGGGGGCACTCTTGCCCATGACTACGGGCGGCGCCGGATGCGGAGCCTTGCC
>JANMWS010000091.1:0-4218 GCA_031394125.1 Gemmatimonadales bacterium | reverse complement strand
GACTGGACCGCAAGAAGATCGCCTGGCTGTGCATCATCTATCTGGCGGTTGAGGGCGAGGAAATCTCCGCTTTCGCAGATCGGTCCGACAACATCGGCGACGGTCGTGCGGCCGGTCGGCTTCACGGCATCGATGCGATGGAACGCGTTGTAGTGCGACGGACGCAGGAGATCGGTCATCCCCGCATCGGTGATTATGAACTCCTTCCCGCCACTCCGCTTTCTGTATAGAACACGAGTGAGCAGAACACCCGCGTTACCGACCAGAAAGCGCCCAGGTTCGAGAATGATCTTGAGTCCCGATCCACTGACCAGCGCGCTGATCACCTCACCAAAATGACGGACGTCGACCGATCGCTCGGCGTCGTACGTCACCGCGAGCCCGCCACCGATGTCGAGCCATTCGAGACGTGACTTCGTGTCTCGCTCGATCTCGCGCCGCAGGTGAAGGAGCCGCTGCAGCCCGACCTCGTAGGGTGCGAATTGTGATATCTGCGACCCGACGTGCATGTCGAGCCCGAGCAGCTGGATGTTCGGCAGCTTCGCAGCAACCTTCGCCACAGAGAGCGCCTCGTCGAACGGGATGCCGAACTTCATTCCCTTTTCGCCAGTGCGGGTGTACGGATGCGGAGTATCGACGAGCACCTCGGGATTCACGCGTAGCGCCACGGGCGCCTTCACGCCGAGCCGCTTGGAGACTGCGTTGAGGACGTGTAGCTCCTGCTCCGATTCGACGTTGAAAAGCAGCACCTCCGCGCGGAGCGCTTCTTCCATCTCGCGCTCGGTCTTCCCAACTCCGCTGAAGACGATGTCTTGTCCGCTGTATCCCGCCCGGAGAGCTCGATACAGCTCGCCTCCCGAGACAATATCCAGTCCGGCGCCCAGCTCACGCAGGAGCGAGAGAATTGCGATGCTGGAGTTCGCCTTCACGCTGTAGTGCAGCCGGGCGTCGATGCTGCTCATCGCGTCCCGAAGCTGCGCGTATTGATCCCGAATCGCTCCGGCACTGTACACGTACGCGGGTGTCCCCACGTCGCGCGCTATGAAGGACAGAGGTACACGCTCGCAGAGCAGCCCCTCATCATTCCGGGGGAATGCTTCGCCCCTAACCGTCGTCGTCTCCGTCGCTTTGGTGTGCGCGGCCTTGGGCGCCTTTAGTACGCTTTTGCCCACAGCGCCTCGGCGATTGATGCGCTCCCACACTTCAGACAGGTCTTCGGGGTCTCGGCAGATCTGAATTCCTCGTCGGGCAGAACGCGTATCGTCGCCTTCGTTTCCTCCTTGATCGCCGCGGCGCACTTCTCGTCACCACACCAGCCAGCGTAGACGAACGCGCCGGGTCCAGCCATGACTTCGCGGAAGCGATCGTAGGTGATGCCGCCGCGAATGCTGTTCTGCTCCCTGCGCTCGCGCGCGTCGATGAGCATCGATTCCTGAATGAGATGCAGTAGATCCGCTGCCTCTTCGCCGACTGATGACAGCGAGACGGAGCGCTTTTCGCCGGTGTCGCGGCGTACCAGCACGGCCTGATTCTGATCGATGTCCCGCGGTCCGATCTCCATCCGCACAGGAATTCCTCGCAGCTCCCACTCGTAGTACTTTGCGCCCGGCTTGATTCCGTCGCGAGCGTCGACGTGTACTCGCAGGCGTCCGGGCACTCGCCGTTCCCAGGCGAGAAGGCTTTCCTTGACCATGTGCGCGGCTGCTTTGACGCGGCCTTTGTCTTCCTCGGCGCGCCAGATGGGCACGATGACTATTTCGATCGGCGCGAGAAGAGGAGGTGTGCGCAGGCCCTTGTCGTCGCCGTGCGTCATCACCAGTCCTCCGACCATCCGGGTAGACACCCCCCAGCTCGTGTTCCAGGCGTATTCGATCCCTCCCGCCTCCGTCTGGAACTTGAGGTCGAATGCCTTCGAGAAGTTCTGCCCGAGGTTGTGCGAAGTGCCGGCCTGGAGCGCTTTGTTGTCCTGCATCATCCCCTCGCAGGAATAGGTGCGGAGCGCGCCGGCGAATTTCTCCGATTCGGTCTTGATGCCGGTCACGACAGGCATCGCCATCCAGCCTTCCATGAAGTCGCGGTAGACGCCCAGCATCTTCCGCGTTTCTTCTTCGGCCTCGTCGTGCGTGGCGTGCGCGGTGTGCCCCTCCTGCCACAGGAACTCGAGAGTCCGCAGGAAAAGGCGAGTGCGCATCTCCCACCGCACGACGTTTGCCCACTGATTGATCAGGATCGGCAAGTCGCGGTAGCTCTGCACCCACTTCGCGTACATCGCGTAGATGATCGTCTCGGAGGTGGGCCGCACCACGAGCGGTTCTTCCAGCTTCTTGCCGCCGCCGTGCGTCACCACCGCCAGCTCGGGCGCGAATCCCTCGACGTGCTGCGCTTCCTTGTGCAGGAAGCTTTCCGGGATGAAGAGCGGGAAATATGCGTTCTCGTGGCCGGTGTCCTTGAACATGGTGTCGAGCTGCTGCTGCATGCGCTCCCAGATGCCGTAGCCCCGCGGCCGGATGACCATGCAACCGCGCACTGGCGAGTAATCGGCGAGCTCTGCCTTGAGAACCACTTCGTTGTACCAGGCGCTGAAATCCGCGGCGCGCGTTGTCAGCTTCTTATCGTCAGCCATTGGCGTTATTGCAGTGAGTCGAGGAATGCATCGAGAGCTACGCTCCGCTCGGATCCGTCGGCCAGCGTCTTTACAGTCACCTTTCCATTGTCGTAATCGGCTCGACGGAGCAGCACCACGTTTCGCACACCGGCGCTCGACGCCGTCTTGAGCTGGCGCGACAGCGTCTGCGACTTGAGAGCGTATTCCACGCTCCTCGCTTTGGCGCGAAGACGCCCCGCAACATTCATCACGTCGGGAAGCATCGCGTCGTCTTCGGACGCCACCCAGTACTCGGTCGCCAGCACTGGCTCCGGCAGGAGATTTCGTGCGCGAAGAAGCTCCGTCAGAACCACGTCTCCCATCCCGAATCCCAGAGCGGGAAGGTCAACGCCACCAATCGTCGAGAGCAGATCATCGTATCGCCCGCCACCGCAGATCGCGCGGAATTCTCCCTTCGCGTCGAACAGCTCGAACACCTTTCCCGTATAGTAAGCGAGGCCGCGCACGATTGAGAGGTCGAAATCGACCCACTCACCCACGCCGAGCGCGTCGAGGAAACTCATGTATTCGCGCATGCGCGCGACTTCTTCGACCACGTCCGGTGAATCCAAGAAGTCGCGAGCGAGCGAATCCAGGTCCCTGGTGTTATCGAGCAATCGCTCGACACCCTGTCTCGCTTCAGCGCTGCTCACCGCTTTCTCGACCTTGCCGACTGTGACGTCGCGCGGCTCACGCCCAGCTTTGTCGATGGCGGCAAATACCGCCGGCATCTCGGTGTTCATGACACCTGCGCTCGAGAGAGCGGCGGTGAGCAAGCGGCGGTCCGAGACTCTGGCTCGAACGTCCTGCGACGTCAGTCCAACTGCGCGCATGACGTCGATCGCTACCGCCAGCAACTCTGCGTCGGCAGCGATGGATGCCTCGCCGATGATGTCTACGTTCAGCTGAAAGTGCTCTCGAAGTCTTCCCTTCTGCTGTCGCTCGTAGCGAAACAACTGTGGAACAGAAAACCAGCGAATCGGTTTGCGCATGGCGTTCGCCTTCGCGGCAACCATCCGCGCGAGAGTTGGCGTCATCTCGGGTCGGAGCGCGACCTCGCGATCGCCTTTATCGGTGAAGGTGTACAACTGACCGACGATCTCGTCTCCGCTCTTCTTGGTGTAGAGCTCGAGCGGCTCCAGGGGCGGACCATCGTATTCCACGAAACCGTATCGCCGCGAGATGTCACGCCATACCGACATGAGGTAATTGCGGGTGGCAAGCTGCTCGGGGTAAAAGTCGCGAAATCCTGGTAGAGCTCCCTGTGACATTCAGGAAAGCTACGCGGCGAATGGAGACACCTGCAAGCGCGACATCGCATCGCCCACAGTGTGAAATGAGCCTGTGACGAGCACTGTTTCCCCGCCGCTCACACCACTCTCCAGAGCCTTATCGAAATCCGGCTCGAGTTGAGACTCGAAGCCCTGCGATTTGGCGAAGGCTTGAGCCTGCGATGGATCCCATCGCCGCTCCGGAGGAGCCGACGGAGCGTTTGTGAATACGAAGCGATCGACCGCTGGCGCCAGCGCCTGGATGATTCCCTTCCAGTCCTTGTCGGAAAGGACCGCGACCAC
>JANMWS010000081.1:0-1788 GCA_031394125.1 Gemmatimonadales bacterium | reverse complement strand
CGCGACGTTGCGACGTGACTTTCAGGCCATCGTTACGAGAATGTTTGGAGAGAAGCCGTCAGGCAAACCCGGTCCTGGGCCCGGCCCGAGTCAATGCCACGATATTACTCTGTACCCGGCGATTGGGAGAGCAGGCGGCGCGTGCGGCGGTTACGGTCTGCTCCTCGACATCAGCGATCCCGCGCACCCCGCCCGCCTCAACGCGGTGGCGGATTCCAATTTCTCGTATTGGCATTCCGCGACCTTCAACAACGACGGCAGCAAGCTTCTCTTTTCCGACGAATGGGGCGGGGGAATGCAGCCGAAGTGTCGGTCGACCGATCCACGCGAGTGGGGGGCCGACGCGATTTTCACCGTCGCGGGGAGCGACTTGAAGTTCCAGAGCTACTACAAGCTTCCGGCTCCGCAGACGCGCGAGGAGAATTGCGTTGCACACAACGGCTCTCTCATCCCGATCCCCGGCCGTGACGTGATGGTGCAGTCGTGGTATCAAGGAGGCATCTCGGTCTTCGATTGGACTGACGCCGCACACCCACGCGAGATTGCCTACTTCGATCGAGGGCCCGCCGACACCACGCTCAAGCTGAGCGGCTCCTGGTCGGCGTACTGGTACAACGGAGCGATCGTGAGCTCGGAGATCACCCGTGGCCTGGATATTTTCGAGCTGGCTCCGAGCGGGTTCATATCACAGAACGAGATCGACGCTGCGAAGACCGTTCACTTCGACTACTACAATACACAGGGACAGCAGCAGTTCGTCTGGCCGCCGTCGTTCGCGCTGGCACGTGCGTACGTCGATCAGCTCGAGCGCTCGAACGGCCTGGCGTCGCGCAGAATCTCGGACGTGAGGCAGCAGCTGACTGCGGCGGAGGGACGCTCGGCAAGCAACCGGCGGAGAGGACTTAGCGCGCTGGCGGCCAAGTTGGATGCCGGTGCCAGGCATTCGGGGGATACCTCGAAAGTGCGGTCATTGGCGCTGGCAGTAAGAAGTCTAGCGGCAGGGCGTTGAGCTCAGCGCGCGGCGACGGATCGCGTCGCCGCGCGCGTTAGCCCGAGTGACCTGAGCGCCTCTGCTACGAGCTCAGATGGTAGCAGGCAAGCGCAGGGTGAAGGTCGATCCGACTCCGAGAGCACTTTCGACGAGGATGTCGCCGCCCATCCGGCGCGCAAGCTTGCGACTCGTGGCAAGGCCCAGCCCGACCCCCGCGCCTGCGCCTGACGTGCCGCTGACCTGTACGAACGGTTGGAAAATCTGCTCGGTGTGTTCCGGCGCAATGCCACGACCGGTATCTCCAACCGCCATCTCGGTCCACGATCCTGCGCGGCGACCAGTCACCGTCACGCGCCCACCAGCGTCGGTGAATTTGATCGCGTTGGTCGACACGTTCACGAGGATCTGCAGCACGCGCTCGAAGTCCGCTACCACCGTTATCGGGTTGCCGGAACCTTCGCCCGGCTCGGCGAGATTGCAGCTGAACTCGATGCGCTTTTGAGCCGCCTCCGGACCGACCAGCGACTCGAGGACGCCGCATACGTCCGACAACGATATCGGCCGCATTTCGAGCGCAATCTGGCCACTTTCGTTTTTCGCGAATTGCAGAATGTCGTCGATGAGCGTTATGAGGTGCCGCTGGGCGCGCAGGATTTTGGATGCGGAGTCTCGTTGACCGTCGGTGACCGGACCCTGCACCCCCAGCTCGATCAGCTGCGCATAGCCGCCGATCGCGTTGAGCGGTGTGCGCAGGTCATGACTCATCGCCGCCAGGAAATCACTCTTGGCCCGATTGG
>JANMWS010000021.1:0-5860 GCA_031394125.1 Gemmatimonadales bacterium | reverse complement strand
GGTGTGACGCTCGGCGATGTGAAGCTGGACCTGCCGACGATGATGAAGCGGAAGGACGCCGTCGTGGGTGCGAACACGAGGGGAGTCGAGTACCTGTTCAAGAAGAACAAGGTTACGTGGGCGAAGGGTCGCGGGACTCTTAAGAAAGGAAACGTTATCGACGTTGCCGGCACGGATGGCAACGCGGAATCGTACCGTGCGAAGAACGTCATCATCGCGACAGGCTCCGTTTCCGTGGAGCTGCCGTTTCTCAAGTTCGACGAGAAGCGCGTGCTCTCGAATATCGGCGCGCTCAAGATTCCCGAGGTGCCGAATCATCTGCTAGTAATCGGCGGCGGAGTCATAGGGCTGGAGCTTGGATCTGTGTGGCGCCGGCTTGGAGCGAGGGTGACCGTCGTCGAGCTGATGCCGACGATTCTTCCCGGGAACGACGAAGAGATCATCAAGGAAGCCGACAAGATTTTCCGGAAGCAGGGACTCGACATTCGTGTCGGGTCGAAGGTGACGGGCGCGAAGGTCGAGGCGAACCGGGTTATCGTCGACGTCGAGAAGGATGGGAAGTCGGAGAAGATCGAGGCTGACTACGTGCTGGTGTCGGTCGGCCGGAAGTCGCTCCTCACGGGAATCGACGCCGCGGCGCTGGGTCTTGGCCTGAGCAAGCGAAATGAGATTCTTGTTGATGCGCAGATGCGGACCAACCTCCCGAATGTTTTTGCGATAGGCGACGTCGTTGGTGGAAAGCTTTTAGCGCACAAGGCAGAGGACGAGGGAGTCGTCGCGGTCGAAGCAATCGCAGGGCAGCGGTCGCACATTGACTACAAGTCGATGCCGTCGGTGGTTTACACTTGGCCGGAGATCGCGACGGTCGGACTCGCCGAGCACGAAGTGAAGGCGAGCGGGAGGAAGTACAAGACCGGAAAGTTTCCCTTCTCGGCTAATGCCCGCGCGCGTACCGCGGGTGACACTGTTGGCTTCGTCAAGTTCATCGCGGACGCCGAGACGGACGAGCTGCTCGGCGCGCACATGATTGGGCCGGGCGTGTCGGAACTGATTCAGGAGGCGGTGCTGGCGTTCGAGTACCGCGGGTCCTCGGAGGATATTGGAATCACGGTGCATTCGCACCCGACGCTCAGCGAAGCGGTGAAGGAAGCCGCACTCGGCGTTCTAGGCAGGTCACTTCAGATATGATTGAAAAAAACGAATGCCGACGCTCGCCGCACCTCCGCAGCTAATAGTTTTCGAACCGATGAATCGGACCATCAGGCCGCTGGTCGCGGCCGATCGCAGCGGCGTGTTCAGGATTCTCGAGAACGCGGGGAATTTCACGCCCGAGGAAGTCGCGACGGCGCTGGAGCTGATCGACGAGTGGCTCGAGCTGGGCGAGCACAGCGGGTATCTCACCTACGTTCTCGAGGCGCGGGAGGGCGACGCGACCGAGGTGCTTGGTTACGTGACTTTTGGCCCGACGCCGCTCACGGAATCGACGTTCGACTTGTATTGGATCGCGGTTGACAAGCTCAAGCATCGCGGCGGAGTCGGGAAGCGACTGCTGAAGTTCACGGAAGAAGAGATCGTGCGGCGTGGCGGGAAGATGTTGCTGATTGAGACGTCGTCGCAGGAGACCTATGGCGGGACGATCCAGTTTTACGAGCGGACGGGTTACGAGTTGGTCGGAAAGATTCCGGAGTATTACAAGCCCGGTGACGACAAGCTGATTTTTGCGAAGCGGCTGACGCTGGGTATTCCCGTTGACGGAGCGGTTCAAGCAAGCGTTGAGTAATGGTTGAAGCGATTGGATGGGTGACTCCCGCAGCGTGGGATTACAGACTCCCATATGGCTACGGCTCCTCCGCGGTCACGGGAAGTCCGATCGCCGTTGCTCGTCGCACTCGGCCGGCAGCTGCGACTTCGTCATTACAGCGAGAGGACTGCCCGATGCTATATCCGATGGGTGGTTCGCTACGTCCGATTCCACGGGACGCGCCATCCATCTGAGCTAAGCCAGGAGGACGTAGTCGAGTTCCTCTCTGCGCTCGCAATACGCAATCGCGTCAGCGCTTCGACACAAAATCAGGCGATGGCGGCGATCTCGTTTCTTTACCGGGAAGTTCTGGCTACCCCGTTGGAGGAACTGAGCCCGATTGCGCGTGCCAAGCGGGCGGTGCGACTGCCGGTCGTTCTGACGAAGGATGAAGTGAAGCAGGTGATCGGCCGCATGGAAGGAACGCCGCAACTGGTAGCGATGCTGCTTTACGGCTCGGGACTGCGGGTTCTCGAGTGCCTCCGGCTTAGGGTCAAGGATATCGATTTCGCGTCTCACGAGATCGTGGTGAGGGGTGGCAAGGGAGACAAGGATCGGTTGACGATGCTTCCAGTGGGACTGGAGGAAGCGTTGCGGGATCATCTGAAGGAAGTGCGTGTGGTGCACGAGCGGGATCTGAGGCGTGGCGGCGGAAGGGTGGATGTTCCCGGCGCACTCGCGCGAAAGTATCCGAAGGCCGCGACCGAATGGCGATGGCAGTACATCTTTCCGGCGTCGCGGACATATATCGATGTGGTGAGCCGCGAGCTGCGGAGGCATCATCTGCATGTAACGGTGGTGCAGCGGGCGGTTGCGGAGGCGGTGGGGGCGGCGGGGCTGACGAAGCGGGCGACCTGTCACACGTTCAGGCATTCATTTGCGACGCATCTGATAGAGAATGGGTACGATATCCGGACGGTTCAGGAGTTGCTGGGACATACGGACGTGCGAACGACGATGATTTACACGCACGTTTTGAGGGGTGGTGGTCGGGGAGTGATAAGCCCGATCGATGCGTTTCTGACACAAAAGAAGCCAGCGAATGTTATATAGCCATTCTTGCAGCCTATCACCCAGCACTATTGTGAGCACATCTTTCCCAAATGTTGTCTTGGCGGGACTTTACCCTTCGGTTTTTGGTATCGTTAGAGTGGGGAAAGGCTGCGAGCTACGCTGCCTTTATTTTTCGTTTGCAAGCTAAAAGGCGTTAGATAGCCTCCATAGAAATATGCGCAGCCCAATACGCATTTCTTTGCTACCCCTAGCTTTCTGCGCATGTACCCAAGCCCGCTTTGCCTCGAGGCCTGACCCGCACGCCTCGGACCTGGCCGTGTATCGCGCTGTGCTGGATAGCATGTCCGTTCCACAAGCACGGCGTCGGCCCACTCAGTTGGTCGTAATCGACAGCACCTTTACCGCGCAAGCGCAAGACCTCGATATCCAGAAGGTGCCGGAAGTTGATAAGGCAGCACTCTCTGATTTTCAGGAACGAAACAATGAATCCCGTTCAGTCAGGTATTTATCGTCACTAGATCTTTCCGTTCCCGTCGTTTTAGTCAGCCGCCATACTCTTGAGTCGTTCCTGCACAATGGTCCCGAATCCTACTGGAAAGAGTTTTATCGCAGATATCCGGGCTCCAATGGGAGTATCTCGTTCTCATCGATTGGTTATAGCGCTGACGGAAACCTCGCCATCTTAGTCGTCGATCAAGGGTGCGGCAGTCTCTGCGGCGCGTTAAGCAACGTTGTTGTTAAACGGGCACTCGGACGTTGGCGTGTCTCTCTCATTCAAATCAAGATAGTGTCGTGAGGCACGGCTATCTAACGAACGTTGCAGCTGACAAGCACTTTTCGGATGCGGCTTCGCCGCGATGGTTGTAACGTGCTTGCAGCTGAACTAAGGCGTTAGGTTGACTCAATTGATCCGACAAGAACTTGATTGGGGATTTTGGGATGCGTAAACGAACGGTGACCTGCCTAGCGGGCCTACTGACTTTCGTCCTCTCCTCTGCGGGCACATACGCCCAAAGCCCAGACACAGCTGAACGGCAGAGTGATGATCCTTCGGTGGTGGCGTGGTTGGGTGCGGCGCTCCATCAGCCGTTAAGGACACGGGTAGGCCATATACACGGGAACAATGTTTTCCTCCTTGGCGTATCACTCATTTTTCCTGTCGTTCCGACAAGACGAGTGGAACTCGATTATGCTATCGAAGCGCTGCCGGCAGTTGTTGCGACCGGAGTTCCTGAGTATGAGGTCCTGACCCTACCGGAGGGTTCGTCCACCCGTCTTGTCGGAACTCGCGTGGCCTACGGAGTCGGGGTATTGCCCCTTGGCCTTCGCCTTCGCGTTCCACTTACGCAGCGCATTGCGCTCTCCTTGCACGCGGGCGGGGGTTTGAGCTTTTTCAGCATTGCGGTTCCGGATCCTTCAGAGCGCCGGCTGAATTATGTGGGTAGTGCGGGCGCTGATTTGGCGTTCGGATGCATCGGTCGGAGAAGTGTGGCGGCGGGTTTCAGATTCGTGCATGTCTCAAACGGCGGCTCGGGACCCGTCAATCCCGGAATGAACGCGGCCCTACTCTCTCTTGGCGTTGGACTTGGCCGTCGTGAACCCGCAACCTAACGAACGTTGCAGCAGACGAGCGCGCGTGTTAATGAAGAAGTATGATCGCCCGTCGGTTTCAATAGCGAATGAGTTTGGGAGCGCCGATCTATTCGGTCGCTCGCAGCTGAACTGACGGCGTTAGGCGGACGATAGGGGTCAATTTTTCCGGAGGGATTATGTCACGTGTCATGTCAGTTCTGGCAGGTACTCTGATCGCACTACCCATTGCAGGATGCCAGCGGAGCACAGCTCCGCTCAGCTGCGTTCAGGTAAAAGGTGTTTTCGATCCAGCCGCTCCTGGATTCATCGTGAGCTATCAGAGCGGAGTTGATGCTATTGCGACAACGGCCGCACTGGAGACGAAATACGCATTTTCGGCCAGCCACGTATACACGGCTCTGCCAGGATTCTCGGCGCAGTTGAGCAATGCGGCTCTCTCCGGAGTCCGATGCGATCCCGTGGTAGCTGGAATCTCACACGATGCCATTGGTACGATTGCAATACACTAGACGCACTTCAGGCGCCGCCTAACGAACGTTGCAGCTGACAAGCACTCTTCGGATGCGGCTTCGCCGCCATGGTGGTAACGTGCTTGCAGCTGAACTAAGGCGTTAGGTAGACCCACGCGCTCTCCATGCGCCATGAAACCAGAACTTCAAGTAGTCTGGATCACGAGGTGAAAAGAGATATGCGGCACTGCCACGGTCACGTACTCCTTATTCCTGCGGCGTTGTCGGTCACCGCGTGCGCGCTGTACCGCACGCCTATTTTGCCGGAGAGGTTCGAAGGCCGCCTGAGTGCGAACGCGGATTCTCTCGTCGCCTCGACACAAGCTTTGTACTGCGCCCCGACGCGGCATCTAGATTTTGGCACAACTCCGCAGGGCTGCGTTCGCGTAGCTGGTGACATGCGGGGTTGGGTGAACTGGACAGGTACGAACCGCGTGGTAAAGGTCGGGCGACAGTGGATTCAGCCCGATGGCGTCACTGCCTTGCGTGTCGGCCGTTCCATGGAAAGCGAGCTCGCGGGCAGATTGGGACCCTCTGTGGAGTGCCATTACCCGTATAACCCGACGTGGCACGAAGTCCGATGGGTTACCACAGATTCTGCCAGTATTTCCACGGTCCTCAGGATCAACGATGCGGCAGACCGCACAGCGCCAGCGTATGTCGTCCTGATCCGAACCCTCGGACCGGAGGGATGCGGTTACCACAACGACCGTCCGTGGACTCACTAATGCCTCGCCGGGACATGCGAGGTTCGCACCCGCCGCGTTTCCGCTTCGCTTGAGCCCGCACCGTAAACACACCACTGAGCAGCCGGGATCATAGGTAACAAGAGTGTCCAGGAACATGGGTAACACTTTTTGTTATCCTCGGATGATGTAATCACGTTCATTCAGCGTGGCTAGAAGTACGGTGTTGAAATAGATGGACCAGACTCCATCGTCGG
>JANMWS010000013.1:0-11158 GCA_031394125.1 Gemmatimonadales bacterium | reverse complement strand
GATCCGGTAGACGCGTTCAGCGTCATCATCCACAAGGACAAGGCGTACGAGTGGGGGCGAAAGATCGCCGACAAGCTGAGGGATCTCATCCCGCGGCAGCTGTTCGAGGTCGCGATTCAGGCGGCGATCGGAACGAAGGTCATAGCGCGGACGAGCGTGAAACCGCTGCGCAAGGACGTGCTCGCCAAATGCTACGGCGGCGACGTCTCGCGCAAGCGGAAGCTCCTCGAGAAGCAGAAGGAGGGGAAGAAAAGAATGAAACAAGTCGGCTCGGTAGAGATACCACAGGAGGCCTTTCTCGCCGTGCTGCAGGTAGACTGAGTGAGCGGATCGCTCGTTATTCAAACGAGCTTTCTTGGCGACGTCGTACTCACGACGCCGCTCATCAGGGAGCTCGCGAAACGTGGCCCGGTGGACGTCCTCGTAACGCCACAGGGAGCCGCGGTCCTCGCTAATAACCCCGACATCCGGACCTTCATTCGCTACGACAAGCGCGGGACGTACGGTTCGGCGCTCAACCTGTGGCACACGCTTCGGGAGCTGCGCAGCCGCCGGCCGTACGAAGCCGCCTATCTGGCGCAGGGATCGTTTCGCAGCGGCATGCTCGCGGTCATGACCGGAGCGAAGCAACGAATCGGGTTCGCCAGCTCCACAGGCAGGGCGCTGTACACAGAGCAGCTTCCGTACAGACCTGACCGCCATCACGCCGAGCGTTTGTGGTCGCTGTCGATGTCGGCGTGCGCCGATCCGCCCACACCAGATCAGATTCGCCCGCGCCTGTATCCGTCCGATGAGGATCGTCTCACTGTGGACCGAATGCTGAGACGTGCTGGGAGTCTCGGGGAGCCGTATGTCGCGCTGGCTCCCGGTAGCGCGTGGGGCACTAAACGCTGGCCGTATTACGTAGAACTTGCCCGTAGGACCAGCGCGCACGCTCGAATAGCAGTCATCGGGGCGAAGTCGGACGCACCCATTGCGGAGGAAATCTCGGCGGCTATCCCGGCTGGTTGCGTGATCAACGCCGTTGGCGAGCTTTCGCTTCTCGCTTCCGCGGAGTTGATTGGGCGTGCCCAGGCAATAGTGACGAACGACTCGGCGCCGCAGCATCTTGCGTCAGCGATGGGAACGCCGACGCTCACGATCTTCGGACCTACCGTTCCGGAATTCGGGTTCGGCCCGCTCGCCGAGCGTCACGCGGTCGCAGGCCTCGATGGGCTTTCCTGCCGTCCGTGTCATCGCCATGGTCCACAACGGTGTCCGCTCGGACACTGGCGTTGCATGCGAGAGCTCGGTCCGGAATATATCTCCAGCTTGCTCGGCGAAGTCCTCAACCCACCGGTGCCTGTATGAGCGTCAAGGAGCGTTACATCATCGGAGTGGATCTCGGCGGAACCAACATCGTTGCGGGCGCGATGCCGCTCGATGGCAGCCGCGAGATCGCAATGCAGACGCGACCAACACTGGCTGATGGGGGCGCGGCCTCGGTGGTTGAGCGCATCGCGGAGATGATCGAGAAGGTAATTGCGCAAACAATCGCTGAAACGGGCGCGGGTCGATCGGATTTTCTCGGAGTGGGAATCGGATCACCGGGCCCGCTGGATCGGGCGAAGGGCATCGTCATCGTGACTCCGAATCTGGGCTGGAAAAACTTCCCGCTGCGCGACGAGATCTCGAAGCGGGTTCGCCTCGATGCGACGCTGGACAACGACGCAAACTGCGCGACGCTCGGCGAGTTCTGGTGCGGTGCGGCGAGAGGCGGCCGCAACGTGATCGGGATGACGCTGGGAACCGGCATCGGCGGAGGACTGATCCTGGAAGGTAAGCTCTATCACGGGGCATCGGACGTCGCCGGCGAGATCGGCCACACGACGATCGATTCGACCGGAAGGCGTTGCAAATGCGGCAACTACGGATGCCTCGAGGCGTATGCGTCCGGTCCAGCAATCGCCGAACGCGCGCGAGAGGCGCTGCGCGGCGACGAGGGCGAGTCGATTCTCGCCGGCATGGTAGGCGGCGACCCGAAGAAGATCACAGCGCAGACGGTTTACGAGGCGTCGAAGCGCGGCGATACCATCGCGACGGAGGTCGTCCGCGAGACGGCTCATTTTCTCGGAGCGGGCGTGTCGAATCTGCTCAACATCTTCAATCCCGATGTCGTGGTGCTCGCCGGGGGCGTCACTCAGGCGGGCGACGCCTTGTTCAAGCCTCTTCGCGCCGAGGTAAAGCGCCGCGCGTTCAGGCCGGCCGTGCAGGCGTGTCGCATTGTGCCGGGAGCCCTTCCACTTTCCGCTGGCGTGGTAGGAGCGGTCGCGACGTTCAAGATGCAAACGCTGGGTGAGCTCTAGAATGGTTTTCGCCGGGGCTCGATGACGCGCAAGCAACGGGTTGGCGTGATGGGAAGCTTCGTCTGGGACGTGATTCACGGGCGAGATCCCCGTGACGCCCCGGTCGAAGAGTGGGGTGGAATCACCTACGCGCTCGGCGCGTTCGAGGCAGCGCTCCCCCCGGACTGGGAGTTCGTTCCGATCCTCAAGGTGGGAAGCGATCTCGCGCAATCGGCGAGGCAGTTTGTCGCTGGCCTGGAGCGCGCGGCGCCCGGAGTGGGTCCGATCGAAGTTCCGCATCCCAACAACAGAGTGGTGATGCATTACCAGAGTGATGAGCGACGTTGCGAGCGACTGAGCGGAGGCGTGCCCGGTTGGAGCTGGCTCGGCCTCAAGCCACTCCTCACTGATCTCGACGCGCTTTACATCAATATGATCAGTGGGTTCGAGCTCGACCTGGAGATCGCGCAGCTGATTCGACAGCACTTCAACGGTCCGATTTACTGCGATATTCACTCACTGCTGCTCGCCGTGCAGCCGAATGGGACGAGAACTCTCCGGCCTCTTCCAAATCCCGCGGCCTGGTGCCGCTGCTTTGATCTCATTCAGGTGAATGAGGATGAGATGAACATGATGGCTAGCGGCCCCACAACCCTGGCTGCGATCGCGCTGGCCGGCGGCGTTTCCTCCATAGCCATTACGCTTGGTAGTCGCGGTCTCATTTATTTCGCGGCGCCCGGCTTCGAGCGATTGTCCGATTTGAGCCGCCCTGCTCTTGGCGCGACATCGGGCGCCATCCGGACCGCGAAATTGCCGGCGAAGCTTCCACGGCACGCCGGTCCCGGAGATCCGACGGGGTGCGGCGACGTTTGGGGAGCGACCTATTTCTCGCGATTGCTTGCGGGTGATAAGTTAGACACGGCGATCGACCGCGCCCTGGACGCGGCTGCCCGGAATGTGGACCATCGCGGCGCTACCGGCCTCGCCGACTACCTGCGCGGAGAGCTCAGCACCAAGTGACGACAATCATCAACGTTCCTCATTCGCTCGAGGACAAATCATTCGAGCTGGTGCTGGATCAAGTCGCGCCCTTGCCGCTGGATGAGAAGATCATCGTCGATACAAGGCACGCCCGCTGGGCATCGCCGTATGGATTGACCGCGTTGCTGGCGCTCGCCCAGTCGCGCGCCGAGCGTCCGGTGCTCTACGTTCCCGAGGCCGAGAACGTGAGCCACTACTGGTCGAGAATGGATTTTTTCAAGCACGCGGCTGAGCTCTACGAGATTCAAGGGCGCGTGAAGAGCACGAAGGCGGCGGAGACGAGCGTGCTCCTGGAAGTCACTTCCATCTCCAAGAGCGACGACGTGCACGATGTAGTAGACAAGATTCAGCAGCGCGCGCAGGACGCGCTGGTCAAGAATCTGAACCTCGATGCGAAGGTCACCATGCGTTTCACGATGGCGCTCTCAGAGGTCTGCCAGAACATCGTCGAGCACGCGGGAAGAGGTGGGTGGGTCGCAGTGCAGACTTATACGTGGCGCGTTCGGCTTGGCGGCAGAAAGGTCGTCGTGATCGCCGTGTGCGACCCGGGAATCGGATTCAAGCAATCCCTGGAGTCGGCGCCCGGATTTCAGAAGCGCGACCGTTGGGATGACGGACAGGCACTGGAGGAAACCGTGATGCGAGGCGCCTCCCGGTTCAGGGATCCCGGTCGCGGTCAAGGCCTTGCGGGAGTGCGCAAGTTTGTGGGAACGTGGGATGGCAAACTCTCCATTCGAAGCGGCACCGCTCGCATCGCGGTGCTGCCAAAAGGAGACTGGGACGAGGACGAGCCTCTCCTCGAAGACCTTTCCTATTTTCCAGGTGCGCAAGTGCAGATAACGATTCCGGAGCGGGTGGCTTGATCAACCACATCGATGTCAGCTCCATGCTCAGGAAGAGCGTATGTGAGCTCTACTCGAATCTCGTCACCCGTCCCACGGGAGCGGCGGTGAGGTGCGAGATCGAGCAGGAGCTGGATCGGATTGGGGATCGCGCGCTCACTGTTATCGACTTCTCACACGTCGGCCTGCTGGATTTCTCCTGCGCCGATGAGATCGTTGCCAAGCTGCTGCTCCAGTACGTGAGCCTGGATACCCCGCGACGCGAAGTCTATTTCCTGTTTCGTGGGATCAGCGAGTCGCACATGGATGCCATCGAGGCCGTGCTCGAGCGGCACAAGCTAGCCCTGGTTACACAGCACGCGGACGGAAAGTCGCGGCTCGTCGGGATCGTTGATGTGGACGAGAGAACGGCGTGGGAGATCATCTCACATCTCGGCGCGGGCGTCAGCGCCGACGTCGCCGAGGTCGCCGATGCCACGGGACTTTCCCGTGAGCATGCCGAGCGCATGCTGGATACTCTGTGGCGGAGACGTCTCGTGATCAGACACGACAACGGCTATGTCGCGGTTGGTAGCGCCATCGTCGCGGCTGAGCCGATGAGACTCGATGCATGATGGAAGGATTCCAACCATGGCTCATGGTCTCGCGATACCTGGCGACGCGCGCGGGCGATCCTGAGCGCGGACCTCTTGTGAGGCTCCACCCCTCGGACGCACGCCAGCGGCTGCTGGAGGACGGAGAGCTCGTCTGGGTGTACGGCCCGCGACGTCACGAGATGGCAGTGCTCGTCGTCGATGTTACTGTGAGCCCGGGCACTGTAGTCGCGCGCGACGTTCTGGGAATTGCGCCGGCCGAGATCGTTCGCGTGGTGAAGCACGACTTCGACGCCGGTCGCAGCTCCCGCAACCTAGGTTAGGAGAGATATTGGCGGAACCGACACGGAAGATGGGCCTCTCGACAACCGCGATTCATGGTGGGGAGACTCGACCAACTCCGGGAATGGGTGTATCCGCCCCGCTGGTGCAATCCGTCAACTACGCCCAGGAACCCGGCGCGAGCGACGTTCTCTACACACGATACGGCAACACTCCAAATGCAGAGCGCGTGCAGAAGCGGCTCGCGCTCCTTGAAGGAGCCGAGGCGGCGCTCGTCCTCTCCAGCGGAATGGGCGCTACCGCGTGCGCAATGCTCGCGCTCCTCAGGCCGGGCGATCACCTGATCTCCAGCTCATGGATTTACGGAGGCACTCGCAAACTGTTCACCGAAGACCTGATCGGGATGGGCATCGAGGTCTCCTTTGTCAATCCGCTCGAGCCGCGCGCGTGGCGAAAGGGGCTCAAGAAAAACACCCGGGTCATATTCCTCGAATCGCCGGTGAATCCCACGTGCAGAGTGCTGGAGCTCAGCTCACTCCAATCGCTTGCGCACGCGCAGGGTATCGCGCTCGTCATCGACTCGACCTTGGCCAGTCCGGTCAACTTCCGACCGATTGAGCATGGGGTCGATGTAGTCATTCACTCCGCCACGAAGTACCTCAACGGCCACCACGACATCCTGGCGGGGGTCGTCTGCGGCAACGAGCCCCTGATAGACGAAGTGCGACGCAAGATGATGGTCTGGGGGCAGGCTCCCGACCCATTCGCCTGCTGGCTCCTCGAGCGCGGTCTCAAGACGCTCGATGTCAGGGTCAAAAGACAGAACGAGAACGCGATGCGCATCGCCGAGTGGTGCTCGACCCGCCCGGAGATTGCGAAGGTTCACTACCCCGGCCTGCCCACCCATCCCGACCACGAGATCGCGAAGAGCCTTCTCGACGGGTTCGGCGGCATGATGGCACTCGAGCTGAGAGGCGGGGGCCCAGCAACGCTCAAGTTCGTCAGGAAGCTCCAGTTATTCAGCCACGCCTCCAGTCTGGGCGGCGTCGACTCCCTGGTAATCGAGCCGCGGTACAGCTCGCACGAGCACCTGACCCCCGAGGAGCGGCAGAAAATCGGAATTCCGGACGGCTTCCTTCGGGTCAGCGTCGGCATCGAAAACGCGGAAGATCTGATCGCTGATATAGAGCAGGCGCTTCAGCAGTAGCGATGATCCGTCTCACCGACGTAGCCAAGGACTACCCGCGCTCGGGTACCGCGCTCGCCCAGGTAAGCTTTGAGGTGAGGAAGGGCGAATTCGTATTCCTCACGGGACCCAGCGGATCCGGGAAGACGACGATCCTCAGGCTTCTGTACATGGATGACAAGCCGAACCATGGCGAAGTCTGGGTGAACGGCGTCAGCTCCCTGACGGCAAGCGGGCGCGAGATCTCCCGACTACGACGCAGGTTGGGCATAGTGTTCCAGGATTTCCGGCTGCTCGAAGATCGAACGGCGGAAGCGAACGTGAGGTTCGCGCTGGAGGTGACGGGCGCTCCCAAAGCATCTATTGCAGCGAAGGTGTCACGCGCCCTGACGCAGGTGGGCCTCGCTTCAAAGGCCACCAGCTATCCGCGCGAGATGTCGGGCGGCGAGCAACAGCGAGTGGCAATCGCGCGCTCATTGATCAACGACCCATTCGTTCTCATAGCCGACGAGCCCACCGGCAACCTCGACGAGCGCGCCACGCGAGGCGTCTTTCAGCTGCTGCGCGACATCAATTCATCGGGGACGGCAGTCATCATGGCGACCCACGATCTTGACCTGGTGCGCCGATCAAATTATCGGACCATCGAGCTGAATCACGGCCAGCTGGTTTTCGACTCCGCGGAATCTCCTCTGGCCCCTCGGCCTTCGGATCCGACAATGGCGGAAGTAGAGGCCGCCACCGATACGCGAGAGAAGAGCTAGGTGCGATCCGTAAGAGAAGCGCTGACCGCATCGCGCCGGGCGCCCCTCCTCAGCATCCTGGGAGTCGTGACGATCGCGTTCTCTCTCTTTGCGTTCGGATTGTTCGGCCTGGTCGCGATAAATATCCGAAAGGCCCTCGAACAGGTGGAAGAGAGAGTGGAGGTCCGCGCATTCATCGGCGACAGCACCGATATCGAATCGGTAGCAGCGGCGATGAAGGACGTCGGCGAATTCCCGGAAGTGGCCCGCGTCGAATACGTCTCACAGGAGAAGGCGCTCGAGCGCGCCAGAAAGGAAATGGGTGAGTTCGCCGACGTCTTCGAGGCGGGCGTGCTGCCGGCTTCGATTGAGGTGTACCTCAAATCCGGCATGCGGGATCCGACGACGGTGAAGTCTGTGGCCGATCGCATCAGGACCTACCATTTCGTCGACGACGTCCGCTATGGCGAGGAATGGGTCGCCAAGCTTTATCGCTTGCGGAACATCGCCACCGTTGCCGGCCTCGCCCTCGGAATAGCGTTCGCGGCGGTCGCGATCATCATCATCGGCGCTACGATCCGCATGACCGTCCTCGCCCGGGCGAAAGAGATATCGATAATGAGACTGGTCGGCGCGACGGACATGTTCATCCGCCTTCCCTTCCTCATCGACGGACTGGTGAAAGGCGTGCTGGGTGGCTTGCTGGCGCTCATTTTCGTCTGGGTAGCGAACAGGGTGGTCAATGAATACTTCATCCAGACAATATTCTTCGATCGCGAGATGATCTTTCTCGGCGTCGTTGGTGGCGCGTTCATGGGAGTGCTCGGATCGCTCGTCTCGGTTGGGAGACACCTACGCAGCGTCTGATTCGCGCGCGGTGGCTGGGCCTCTGCTGCTCCTTGCTCTTCGCGAGTTCTCTTCCAGCTCAGCAGAGTGAGAACGCTGAAGCGCGCGTCAATTCGCAGCGAGACGAGCTGACGCGGATCAGAGCGGAGCGCGATGAGCTGGAGAAGAAGATGAGCGGGCTGCAGAACACCGCGCACGAGCTCCGGGACGAGGTGAACCTTCTGGACAAGCAGCACGATGCGACCGCGCGCATGGTGAGCTCACTCGATCAGCAGCTCGTTGCCATTACCGACGAAGTCAAAACGACTACGAGCGATCTCGAGAAGTCGCAGCGGGAAGCAAGCATGAAGCGCACGGTTTTGCAGCGACGCCTCATCGAGATCTACAAGAGAGGACCGCTTTACTCCGCGGAAGTCCTGTTCTCTGCCCAGTCTGTCGGACAGCTCGTGGCTCGATACAAATACCTGCATCTCCTGGCTCTGAGGGACAAGGGTCTCGTTCACCGCCTCGACGAGCTCCACGCAAAGACCGAATCGCAGCGTGTGCAGCTTGTCCGCCTGCAGAACAGTGTGATCGAGAACCGCTCGGCGAAGGAGCAGGAGGCCGCCCGTCTCGCGGAGCTCGAGACACTCCAGGCGAGAAACCTCTCTCGCGTGCAGCAGGATGCGAAGCGCACGAAGGCACGTCTCGCCGAGCTGGAGAAGAGCGAGGCGCGGCTGAATAATTTCATCGCCTCGTTCGAGGCTGAGCGCCGGAGAGCCTCCGGACGAGGCGGAGCCGTCGCGCTGTCACCCAGCTCCATCCGCACGACAGACATAGGAAGACTGGATTGGCCGGTGAACGGCGTATTCCTGTATCGGTTTGGTCGCTTCGTAAACCCGAACAACACCACAACCCGGTGGAACGGGATCGGGATCAGCGCCGCGGTCGGCACCGCGGTGAAATCCGTCTCGGCTGGAACTGTCGCCTATGCGGGACCGATGGGCACTTATGGAAACACCGTCATTCTCGAGCACGGCGGCGGCGACTATTCCGTTTACGGCTCACTCGACCGGATCGACGTGCGGAAAGGCACACGAGTAATCAAAGGTCAGTCGCTCGGTACTGTCGGCATCAGCGATCCGGCGCTCGGAGCGCATCTGCATTTCGAGATCAGGCGCGGGGGACCAGCGGTTGATCCTGCAGAGTGGTTGCGTGCCGCACGATGAGCCACAACTTGCTGAGGCATCTAGGTTCAAGGGGGATAACGGATTCGCTGGATTTAACGGATTAGGCGGATCGTTCCGAGCAAGATTAAAGCTCCGCAACTTGGGCCGTGGTTTTGTTTGTTTTGTGTCTTAACTCGGAGTGCGGCTCCTGCTGCCACTGTGGCATCCCGAGCGCCAGCTCCCAACAATCCCGGCCTGGCGAGTTATACCGTAGCGCTACGTTGAACGATCCGATTAATCAGTCCAATCCGCCAAATCCGCACAACCCTTGAACCTTGATGCCAGCCCGAGCGTTAGTCGTGTTCGACTACAGCAATGTTCCGTGAAGCACCGCGAAGGCAACGGAGAAATAGATCACTAGTCCGGTGACGTCGACCAGCGTAGCGACGAACGGAGCCGACGCGCTCGCTGGATCGAAGCCGATTCGCTTCAACAGGAACGGCAGCATCGACCCGGCCAGGGACCCGAACGCCACTATCCCCACCAGAGAGAACCCCACGGCAATTGCAAGCAGCATGTAGTGAGGGCCGTAGTCGAAGATGTGCAGGTCCTGCCAGACAACGATCCGCGTGAAGCCGATGATGCCGAGGATTGCGCCCAACACAAGCCCGGTGGGGAGCTCGCGGACCGCGATGCGCCACCAGTCACGCAGCTTCAATTCCTGCAGCGCGAGCGCGCGAATTACGAGCGACGTCGCCTGGGATCCGGAGTTGCCGCCGGAGCTCATGACGAGGGGGATAAACATTGCGAGCACGGCTGCTCTCTCGATTTCTCCCTGAAAACGCTGCATGGCCGTGGCGGTGAGCATCTCACTCAAAAAAAGTGCGCATAGCCATCCCGCGCGCTTGCGGATCATGTCGAGGAAGCTGATCTCCATGTAGGGAGCGTCCAAAGCCTCCATACCACCGAAGCGCTGGGCGTCCTCTGTCTGCTCCTCGACCAGCGTATCGATCACGTCGTCGACCGTGACGATTCCGAGTATACGGCGCAGATCGTCGATGACCGGAACCGCGAGCAGATTGTACTTGGAGATCAATCGGGCCGCTTCTTCACGATCGGTATCCGCGGCAACTGTGAGCGGCGCCCGACGGCTGCCGACCTCGAGCACGTTTTCGTCGCGTGGCACAGTCAGGAGCTCGCGCAGGGATACGACGTGCACGAGTGTCTGCGTCTCCGGATCGACGACATAGATCGCGTAGACGGTCTCCTTCCGCCCGCCGACTTCGCTGATCAGGCGCAGCGCCTGGTCCACCGTCCAGTCGGAAGAGATGCTGACGAACTCGGTCGTCATGATTCCCCCCGCGGTGTTTTCCGGATACTCCAGGAGCTTCTGAAGCGCGGCGCGGGTGGATTCGCTCACCGTCGCGAGCAGCCGTGGCCGCTCGTCGGCCGGGACCTCGCGGAACAGGTCTGCCTGCTGGTCAGAAGACATTGCTTCGATCAGCTTTCCGACGCGAGCCGAATCGATGTGCTGGATGATCGCGCAGCGGTGGCGTGTGAGCTCGGGCTCGTCGAAGACCTGCACCGCCATGTCGAACGGAAGCGAGGCCATCACCTTCGCCGCGGCTTTCGGGGGCAGCTCGCGCAAAGCTTCAGCGATATCCGGGGGGCGCAGCTCCCCGAGCGCTTCCTGGAGCTCCTCTGGATCGTCGTGCACGAGGTAGAGCAGCTGCGCGACTGTTTCTGAAGAGATCTCGATCATATGCGGAGCAGGTTTTTATCCGGAGGCGAATGTTTTTTCGAGCGTTCGTGCCACCCTTGCGAAGACGAAGCTGCGCGCCGAAGGTTGCGCGGCTGAGTGATCCGGGGTCTGAGGTTACATTGAACGCAACTCAGGTTGCCGACGCAGACCAACCATGGCGAGTAGTGCTATGCCGACTGCGAGCATGATCATCGACAGTAGTTGACCCATCGAAAGCGCTCCGACCACGAGGCCGAGCTGTGCGTCAGGCGCGCGCGTAAACTCCAGAGAAAACCGGATGACTGCGTAGCCGACGAGAAAGAGCCCTGTTATCAGTCCGGGCCGGTCGTAACCACGCGCTCGCGCTACGCCGTCGATCCACCAGAGCAGTGCACCCAGAAGCACGCCTTCA
>JANMWS010000011.1:0-6333 GCA_031394125.1 Gemmatimonadales bacterium | reverse complement strand
CTTTCTGCGCCTGATTGACGGCGTTATCGACCTCCTGGAGGTCGACGCCGGTGGTCACATCGAAGGAAGCTGGTTGGGCCATGCGCGGAATCTAATGAGGCGGTGAAAAGCCGGTCTCCGAGACGGAGATGTCTAGCATATGTAAAAACTGCAGCCGATGGAAAGATATTCATTGACAGCCCACAATCGCGTGAATCTGGGAGGCGGGTTCTCGAGCAGCAACCTACAATACTGCGCCTGGCACTCTGGATACTGGTTTAAGGGTGGACCGATCGTGCAGTTCTCGGCAATGCCTTACGATGCGGACTTCAACCCTGACCACCCTTCTGCCACCGGCTACATCTGCACGTATCTTACGAAGGGTCCCAATGGCGACCTGGGAGCAGACGCCACTGTGAGCGCAATGGCGCATGAGACCGAAGAGACAGTTACGGACCCCGTCAGCCTCACCCATAACCCGTACTTCGTCGGGTGGTACGACGGCTTCGGAGCAGAGAACGCGGACAAATGCGCGTATCACTATGGCCCGACGCTCGCTGTCAACAGTACGAATCCGGCTTTTTTCGAGTGATTGCGACCGCCGACATCCTGCCGCCTCATCAGCTTCCGTCGCCAACAAGCTTTTTGGTGAATCGAAGCCCCGTGTTCTCGTACTCCCGCTTCTCGTAGAACTCGTGCGTCGCCTTTCGATGCATTCCCGACGTGACCGACACGCGCTTGGCGCCGTTCTGCGTTGCCCATTGCTCCACGTGCTTTACGAGCGCCGAACCGATGCCGGCGTCGCGCGCGTCTTCGAGGACGACCAGCGTCGTGAGCCACGCGACCGGCTCATTGTCGTGGATGGATGGGAAAATGTGCGTGGTCACCAATCCGACGACTTCTCCGTACCCGTTCGTCGCTACGAACGCTGCCGCGTGCGGAAAGCTCGCCACTGCGCTGAGGCGAGCGGGAATTTCCGCAACGGAGGCGGGGTAGCCGAGCTGCGCCAGCAGCTCGCAGAGTATTGGTGCATCGGAGGGAGCCGCTGGTCTGATCGTGATTGTGTCAGGCATCCCACTCCTTGTCGGCGTTGAGCTTCCCGAGCGTCAGGCTCGGCCCGCTAGCCCAGGAATGACTCCAGCGACCGTCTGCGCGAATTGTGGCGCAGCTTGAGAAGCGCTTTCTCCTTGATTTGCCGCACCCGCTCGCGCGTGATCTGCAACAGCGTGCCGATGTCCTCGAGGGTCATCGGGTCGGCTCCATCAAGGCCGAAATAGAGGCGGAGAATCTTCGATTCTCTCTCTTTCAGCGAAGACAGCGACTCTTCGATCGCCTCCGACAGCGCCTTCTCGAACGTGATCTCGTCCGGCGTCGGATTCACGTTGTCGGCGAGGTAATCGAGCAGGCGGTTGTCTTCGCCCGGCGTCATCGGCGCGTCGAGCGACAGGTGCACCTGCGAGATCATCATCGTCTTGGCGACTTCGTCCTCGCTGATGTCCATGCCTTCGGAGATCTCGAGGTTGGTCGGCTGGCGTCCGAGCTCCTGGAGCAGGCTGCTCGCCCGCTTGCCAATGCGGTGCAGCGTGCCGGCGCGGTTCAATGGGACCCGTACGATGCGCGACTGCTCGGCCAATGCCTGGAGAATCGACTGGCGAATCCACCACACGGCGTACGAGATGAACTTGATGCCCTTTGTCTCGTCGAACTTGTGGGCCGCGCGAATGAGGCCGAGGTTGCCCTCGTTGATCAGATCGGAAAGAGAGACGCCCTGATTCTGATATTTCTTGGCTACAGAGACGACGAACCTGAGATTCGACCTGACCAGAGTGTCGAGCGCCTCCTGGTCATTCTGCCGGATGCGCTTCGCGAGCTCCACTTCCTTCTCGCGAGTAATGAGGGGAAAGACGCTGATGTCCCGGAGGTACTGATCGAGCGATCCTTCGTCGACGGTCGATTTCCGATTCGTCGATACCTTCATAGCGATAGCATCATCCTCTCAAGAGCTGGGAGCGTCCTAGTGAACGATCTCCCCGAAGCGCTTCCACCGCAAATGAGTCAGCCAGTCGAGGCGGTCCCCAGTGTCCGGCGCGTAGCTATAATAGACCACTATCGGCTGGCCGCGCACAAGAGAGTCGGCCACGAACCCCCAATACCTCGAATCCGACGAGTTGTCGCGATTATCTCCGAGGACGAAGTAGTCATGAGGAGGGACGACCAGAGGCCCCCAGTTGTTACGCGATGGATTGTAGTTCGAGAGCGCAGCGCCACCCACCAGATACGCCTTTTGCCAGCGGAAGTCGTCGTCCGTCTGATCGGCCTCCGCAGGAGAGCGCTGCACGTAATTCTCGTTCACCTGCGTTCCATTTCTGAACAGGATCGCGTTCCGCATTTCCAGCGTGTCACCGGGCGTTCCGACAATCCGCTTCACATAATTCAGGCGCGGATCGACCGGATAAGTAAAGACCACCACGTCGCCATTCCTGGGCGCGTGCAGGGCGGGAAGCTTGCGGCCGCTGCCGGGAATCCCCGCACCGTATACAAGCTTGTTGATGAGGAGAAAATCGCCCTCGAACAGGGTGTGCTCCATACTCCCGCTCGCGATCTTGAACGCCTCGACCCCGAACGCGCGGATGACCACGAAAAGCGCGAGCGAGACAATCATGATCCTTGCCCAATGAGCAAGGAACGAAAGCCTGCTGCTCTTGCGCCTTCTATTGGCGAGCTGAAGCGCGTGTGCGCGCTTGTGTTCGTATGCGTCCATGGCCCCTATGTACCGCGGTGACTAGTCCGGCGTTCCCAGGTATGTGTCAATCTGGGCCCGCTGAAGGGTGCCCGAGAAATCGGCGTACCCGACCTTGGTCTCCGAATAGAACTCGTAGACCTCCCAGCCTCCTTCCCTGTGCCCATTCCCTGTCTGCTTTACGCCACCGAAGGGGAGATGAGCCTCCGCGCCGATGGTCGGTGCGTTCACATAGGTGATTCCGTTGTCGAGCTCGTTGAGCGCGCGGAATGCCGTGTTCACATCCCGCGTGTAGATCGACGACGACAATCCGTATTTCACATCGTTGTTCACGGCGAAGGCTTCGTCAGCATCCTTTACGCGAATCACAGAAAGAACCGGTCCAAAAATCTCTTCCTGTTCGAGACGGCTTCCTGCCTTGACGTTGGCAAAGATCGTCGGCTCAAAGAAGTTGCCTTTGGACAGTTTCTTCGGCCGCTCGCCACCGGTTACTAGCTCGGCGCCTTCCGACAAGCCGATATCCACGTACGTCTCGACCTTTCTGAGTGCGTCCTCGTTGATCAGTGGACCCACATCCGTGCCTTTCTTTCGCCCGTCGCCCAGCTTGAGGCCCTTGGCGCGATCTTGGAGCATGCCCAGAAACTTGTCGTGTATCTTCTTCTGCAGGATAAGACGACTGGTAGCGGTGCATCGTTGCCCCGTCGTGCCGAACCCGCCCCAGAGCGCGCCTTCGAGGGCGAGATCGAGATCGGCATCGTCCATGACGATCTGCGCGTTCTTGCCGCCCATTTCCAGCGACAGGCGCTTATGAAGCCGGCCACAAATCTCCCCGACGATGCGACCCGTTTCCGTCGAGCCGGTGAACGAAATGAGCGGAATTGCCGGATGCTCGACGATCGCTGCGCCTACCTGCTCGCCCCGGCCGTGCACGAGCTGGATCACCTCGGGCGGAAGTCCCGCCTCGAGAAGGATCTCCACGAGCAGTGTCCCCGTATGGGGGACGTCCTCCGCGGGCTTGAAGATCACCGCATTCCCGCACACGAGTGCGGGAAACATTTTCCAGGTCGGGATTGCCATCGGGAAGTTGAACGGGCAAATCAGTCCAGCAACGCCGATCGGACGGCGATAGCTCATCGCCCACTTGTTGCGAAGCTCGCTCGGGACTGTTTTTCCAAAAAGCCGGCGCCCTTCGCTCGAGGCGTAGTAGGCGGTGTCTATTCCCTCCTGCACATCGCCGCGGGTCTCCGTCAGCGGCTTTCCCATCTCGCGGGTCATCGCGTCCGCGATCTCTTCCTTGCGCCTGGTCATGATGTCGCCGACGACGCGCAGCACGTCGCCTCGTCCGGGCGCCGGGGTGCGGCGCCATCTCGCGAACCCGCGCGCCGCGCTCTCCACCGCGCGATCGACGTCGCGCCTGTCCGACAATGGGAACTTGCCGATCACGTCGTCGCGGTCAGCCGGGTTCCGGTTGTCGAAGTATTCGCCCGACTCGGGCCCCACCCATTTTCCAGCAATGAAGTTGTTGAACTTTTTCATTTCGATCCGTCGTTGTTTGTGTAGCGCATCCGTCAGCTGTGCTCGCGCGAAAGCGAGTACCGCTCGATCTTCTTGTAAAGATTCGACCTCGGCATCTCTACTGCTCGCGCAGTCTCCGACACGTTCCAGTCGAACTCGCGGAGCTTGTTGAGGAGGAACGCGCGCTCAGCCGCGTCCTTGAACTCTTCAAAAGTGCGGCATTGAGTGAGTGTCGCGAGGCCCGCGTCATCGAGCGCGCGCTGTCCTGCGAGCCGGTCTATGTCCCGCGCCGATATCTGGTTGTCCGGTGCAAGAATAAGCAGCCGCTCCACTGTGTTGCGTAACTCGCGGACGTTCCCCGGCCAGTCGAGCGCCGTCAATCGCTCCAATGCATCCGCGGTGAACGTACGCGGCGGAATCCCTTCCCGCGTCGAAAGCGTCGACGCGAAATACTGCGCCAACGTGGGTATGTCTTCACGTCGCTCGCGAATCGGCGGGACGTGGATCGGCACCACGTTCAGCCGGTAGTACAGATCTTCACGAAACTTCCCCGCAGCGATCTCGCTCTCCAGCGTCTTGTTCGTCGCCGCGATCACGCGCACATCAACGGAGATTGGCTTCGATCCGCCAATCCGGGTGATGACGTTGTCCTGGAGCACTCGCAGCACTTTTGCCTGCGCGGCGAGGCTCATGTCTCCGATCTCGTCGAGAAACAGTGTGCCCTTGTTCGCCTGCTCGAACTTTCCCGCCCGGTCGGCAATGGCGCCCGTAAACGACCCCTTCATGTGCCCGAACAGCTCGCTCTCGATCAGCTCGCCCGGTATCGCGGCGCAGTTCACCTCGACGAACGGCTTGGTCGCGCGCGGGGACATTCGGTGCAGCGCCCGCGCCACCAGCTCCTTCCCCGTCCCGTTTTCCCCCGTGATCAGCACCCTCGCGGGCGTGGCCGCGACTTTCTCGACCTTCTCCATGAGCATGCGCATCACCGGCGTCTTGCCGACGATCTCGAATGGCGCGTCGATTGATTGTTTGAGCCGTGCGTTCTCTTCCTGCAGATCCAGATGCGAGAGCGCATTCCGCAGCATCACCAGAATACGGTCAGTGTCCAGCGGCTTTTCAAGGATCTCGTAAGCGCCGAGCTGGGTGGCCTCGACCGCGGTGCGGATGGTCGCGTGACCGCTGATCATTACCACCGTGGCCGTCGGATCCAGCTCTCTGATCTTTTTGAGCGCCTCCATTCCGTCCATGCCGGCCATCTTCACATCGAGAAAGACGAGGTGTGGCTTCCACTTCTGGTATTCCGTTATGCCGTCGGCGGCATTGGGGATCGCATGAACCTCGTACCCCTCGAACTCGAGGAGCTGACCCAGCGCCGCGCGAATTCCCTGCTCATCGTCGATGACCAGGATCCTTCGACTCACTTTACACTCTTGTAGAGCGTGATCTTTCCGTTGGCGATGCGCACATCCGAAATGTAAGCCGGCATGACCATCGGCAAGCTCGACTCGCCCACTCCAGCGACCTTCGTTTTTCCACGCGTCATTTGCGCGATCAGGCGCGGAATGAGGCTCTTCGGCACCTGCAGCTTGCCGAGCTTCACCTCCTGCACCTGGAACTCGGCCAGTCCCGGCTTGAGCATGTGGATCGTGCCACCGAGCAGCACGCTGTCACGGGAGCCGAGGAGCATGCCGAGAGCGCCAAGCTGCCCAGAGCCGCCAAAGTCCTTGAGGTCAACTTCCGAGCGCACGTAAAGCCGATCGCCCACAACGGAGGCCTCGGCGTTGCGGGCCGAAGGAGGCAGCTGCTTTGCCACGACCAGGAAGATGTAGGACGCCGCCTCAGCGGGACTGAGGTTGGCGAAAACCGGCCCGGATCTCTGCGCCAGAGCTTCTACGGCGACCCGGCCGCGCTCGGCGTCCGCGGCCGTGAGAGGCTGCCAGCCAGTACTCGTGTTAGAGGCGCCGGTGACCGCGTTCGTGGTCGACGCGGTGGTTGATGCGGCTGGTCGCTCGACGCGCGCGTACCAGTACCAGAGCGCCACGAGAGCGATAATGAGAACGAGGCAGCCTAGCCTGCGAATGCAGCCTTTCATGTCGTGA
>JANMWS010000107.1:0-52797 GCA_031394125.1 Gemmatimonadales bacterium | reverse complement strand
GCCCATCTCGTGCGCGCCGTCTATCGCATGGCGCAGGAGATGGACATCATGGCCGTCGCCAAGGAAACCAGCGAAGACACCAAGAATCCGGAAGACGACATACCGCGCTGGGTGAAGCCGATGATCATGCCGATGAAGGCGATGGTGAGCGCGATCACAGTCGAGTACGGTCTGCACGAAGGAAGATTCTGGCTGCCGCGCGCGCAGACAATCGAAGGCGACGCGCAGGTGAGCTTCATGCACATACCGTTCAAGCTCGAGCAGCGCTTCAGTTATGCGAGCGTGAATGGGACCGAGCCGGTGCCCGATCTGACGATTGCGGTGGGCGACACCGCGCAGGATTCTGTCTCACGGGCGGCGCGAAGGGAGCGACGTAGCTCCGAGTGCAAGAACGGAACGGAGCGGATTCGCATGCGATACAGATCGAATGAGACGTTGCGCATTCGCGTGGTGACTCCGTGCGATTCCGTCGCGCTCGCCCATTCGCCCGAGCTTCCGAAGTCGATCTACGACGACGGGGAAGCAGTATTCGGATCCGCGGAGCGGGATGCGCTGGTATCAGAGGCGCTGACGCTCGGCGCGCAGCCGGGGTTCGCGCCGCAGCGCGCGGATTTCTCCTACGGCTTGTCCTATACCCGCTTCAATCGGATTGAGGGAGTGTCCACCGCCGTTGCAGTTGATCAGGTATTAGGAGGGGGATATTCCGCGCACGCACTCTTTCGACTGGGTTCGGCTGATCTCTCTCCCAACGGTGAGCTGGCGCTGGATCGCACCGATGGCCGGCGCACTATTGGTGTCGGCGCCTACCGTCGTCTGGCCGCATCGAACGACTGGGGCGACCCACTTGGGTTCAGCAGCTCGTTGTCAGCACTCTTCTTCGGGCGCGACGAAGGGTTCTACTATCGGACGTGGGGCGCCGAGCTGAAGGGGCAGAAGGATTACGGGCTCGTCAACAGCTGGCGGCTTTTCGCCGAGCAGCAGTTTGACGCGACGGTGCAGACGGAATTCTCCATTGCCCACCCAGGCGGCGTGAAGGGAAGCCTTATGAACATTGACGCCTTGAATGGGAAGATCATTGGCCTCGCAGTGGGGCATCACTCCTCGTTCGGACTCGATCCCCACGGATTCCGCGCGCTGACCGACATCAAGGCAGAAGGCGGAGCAGGCACGCTCGATTATTCGCGCGGCTCGGTGCAGACGACTCTGTCGCACGGATTGGGTCGTGCGGTTGATGGAGCGTTGACACTGGGTGCCGGCACATCGGGCGGACAGCTGCCGATACAAAAGCAGTTCTTCCTCGGCGGTGTTCAGACGGTGCGCGGCCAAAGAGCCGGGGCGGCGATCGGCGATTCCTTCTGGATGACCAGCGCCGAGCTCGGCACGGGATGGCCAGGGTTCCGCAAGATCGTTTTCGGCGATCTTGGCTGGGCGGGGAGCCGCACGAACTTCGCGCATCCGGGACGTCCGTTGAGTGGCGCCGGAGTCGGCGCGTCGTTCATGGACGGCCTGATCCGAATCGACGTGGCGAAGGGGATCTATCCAGAGAAAGCGATTCGCACGAATCTGTACATCGAAGCGCGGTTCTAGCTCTCACCCACCAGATGTCACTTGTGACACTGTGTGCCCGCAAATCCATTCAAACCGGCGACGATGCGGTCTACAATGCTGAAATTGCTTCCAAGATTCAGTGCATCCTCCACGATGCCAGCGCCGAGGTCCACGACATCGGGCGGCAGTGGCGACATGCGCAGATGGCCAATCCTCCAGGTCGTCGTTACGTGGCCCAAGCTTCCGACTTTACACTTCTCGGCATCGAGAATCGGGTCGAAATGGAGCTCGAGCCGCACATCATCGGCGCTCGCGCCGATCCCGTACCTTCCGCTGAAATGGCATGGCTGTATGGCATCGGTCACGTCAGGACGAAACCGAAACTTGACTGCTGACATCTCGACATGGGGAATAGCAAAGGTGACTACGATGCCGGTATTCTCGATGCGGACGTCCGGATCGGGCACCTTGAGGGAGAATTCGCCAGCGCTCACCTTGATGCCGACACAGTCGGCGAGCATGTACTTGTGTCCAGCGAGCAGGGCCGTCTTTATCTCGAATCCTCCGAGCGCGGACCTGATTGCGTTGAGGTAGTCTTGAGCCTTCGGATCGCGACTGACTTCGTTGACCTTGTAGCTGGTCATGTCCGCTCTTGCGACCCGCAATCCCGCCACTGCTGCGCTATGCGTTGAGGCAACAAAGGGAGCGTCTTTTTCGCCTCCGGGATTCTCGTTGGGGGACGACATTATGCCGCGCATCGCCTGCGCCGTCGAGCCCTCTGATGCATCAATGGCTTTGAACTGGAGGTTCAGGTTATCCAATGTCACCGGCTTCTTCGGAGTGACCGTCGGCTTGTCTACGGGTTTGGTCGACTTGGTGCTTGGCAGTTTGCCTTGAGCGCTAAGCTGGCTGGCGACAACAAACAGCGAGATCATGAGAGCCGTGACGACTGGTTTCCGCGTAACAGATAGTCGTGTCGCGGTCCTTTTCTCCGTGTCGATGAGCATGTGACTCTCCATTTCTTGATTAGGTTCGGTGGCTCGTTGTGATTTCGCCTGCTGTGCGAAGCGGCTGAACTCGCGGGGATCTGCTAACTGCACGCACACGTCCAGCTATAGGTCGCCCCGGATCCGTCGGGGTTCTTCCCACTCGAGATCAAGGTGGCCTTCGGAAAGCACCTATGCCCTCCACGTGGAAAACTTCTCTGGGCGACCCCATCACACTCAAGCGAATGTGAGGTGGATTCCGCCGCATATGTTGTGAAGGGCTTGGTACGCAGCGGACGACCATAGCTTGCTTCCGCTGGAGCTATCGTGCAGCAGAAGTCGTAGTCGGCGTTGAAAGAAACTCTTTCATCGCGCCTCCATACCTTCTGGTCGATACTGATCGTGAAGGGTACCTGTCCCGGGTCGAACTTGAAGCTGAAAACCGGACCCGGCGCAATGGGCTTGGCCGTAATCAATCCGGTGTTGGCGTTCACGACGGTAACCTTCGCGTTCGGCGGCTGGTCAACGTGTTGCGCGCTCGATGTGGATGCTGCGGATGTCAACCCGAGAAGCACACCCAGCGTGACGTTGGCAATACGCGATTCTATCATGACTGGTGCCTTGACGAGTGTAGGTTTGCGCTGAGTCGTCCGACGCGTGGATGGTCCTCTAGTTCTTCTTCCCAAACGGATTCTTCAGCAAACCCCCCAATTTTTTCTTCGCGGCTTCCTTTGCGGCGTTCGCGATGGAATCAGCCACAGCCGACTTTGCTGCAGCAGCCGTTGAATCCACGCTTGCTCCTGCGGGCGCGGCTGCGCTTACCCCCACCGCGGCAGGAGCTGAGGAGAAAGCGGATCCCGCGTCTTCGCGCCCGGGTGTAAACGAGCTCTGCATGAACGCCACTCGCGTCTGATTCTTCAGGCTATCGGCGGCACTCACGAGCTGCGCTAATGCCGCGGCTGCCGAGCTCTTGTCAGTCGACGAGCGGAATGCTGCGAGTCCGCCTTTGACTGTTTGCAACCAGCTCGGAAGACCGGCAGTCGTGCGAGCGCCTTCGAAGAGCAGATTCAGGTTGCGGTAGCGCCCGAGGAAATCGGGCATGGTCGTGCCAATGACATCGAGCAACGCCTGAAGCTGGCCGAGTCTGTTCCCGCCGCGCTTTGCCTTGCCGCCCGCGCTGGCTGATCCTGCGCCGGAGCCGGCATCGAATCCGGCGCCACTCGCGCTGGCATCAGCGCTGCCTCCACCCGACGTGCCCCCTGCGCTGGAGCTGTTCGCGTCGCCGCTGCTGGAGCCGCTCGCGCTTCCTCCGGAAGCAGCGGCGCCCACGCCTCCATTCGCGCCCGCCGATGGACCGCCATTTTCCGCCGAGAATGCCTCGACATCCGCGACGAACTCCTCGACCTGATCGTCGAGCGGTGACGTGAACGCCCCTACTACAGGGGCATCGATCGAGTTCGGGGCGGTGTAGTTCGCGGGAACGACGCTGTAGCGATACACCATGCCGTGTTCCCCCGCCACATACCCACGATCGCGCCGCGGAAGACTGGATCCGTTCACTCCCGCGGGGAATGTCATTTGTCGGGATCCCCAGCTTCTGCCGCCATCGGTTGTGTAGTTCCAACGGCGTGACTGGAGGGTCCAGCCGGTTTCGGGATCCGCGAAATTCGCTCCGCGGTTCGCGGAGCAGTCTACACCGGCGACTCCATCCCAGGTTCTGCCGCCATCGGTGGTGGAGAAAAACTTTCCGCCATATGTGCACACGAAGCCGGCGTTCGGATCGATGAATTTGATGTAACCACCGCGAATTGCCTCCTCGTCGAGGACGCGCCAAATCGCCCAGGTATCCCCCCCGTTAGTGGTCTTCGCGATCATGACTCCTCTGTAATTTCCAGGAATCTGACCAGCGGCGTAACCAATCTGAGGCGTGGGGAAAGTGATGCTCTCGATCTGGCATTGGATATTTCGCGACAGTCCGTCGATGTTGAGATTCGTGGCGCAGTCCATCACCTTCTGCCACGAGCGTCCGGCGTCGCGTGTCCTTCTGATTTCGATACCCGTTGAAGTGAAGCCGACTGTGGGCGTGGTGAAGATGTAGTCGCCGCGGTGCTGCGGAACCGTCCCGCTCGCGCGCCAGGTCTGGCCGTCTACGGTGCGAAGCAGGGCGGGGTCGGACCCTCCATTATTCTGCACTGCGAACCCGTGACGCTGGTCGACGAATCTGAGATCCCGAATGATGGAAGCTGCGCCAGCAGGATCGCCACCGAGTTGCGGAGTCCAGTGGGCACCGGCGTCCACCGTCTTGAGTATCGTGCCGGCCTGGCCCGACACCCAGCCGACCTTCGGCGTGACGAAGTACACGCTGGTGAGCTCGAGATCCTGATTGTAGCTGACCGACTCCCAGATCCCCTTCATTCGCGAGTTCGTAACAGGTGCCGAGACCGGTTTGGCGGGCCGACGCTGCGCGATGGCATCTTGCGATGTCATCGAGATCAATGCGGACAGTGCGAGGGCAGTGATTGTTGTGGGGCGGCGGGCTGCGGCGAGATGCTTCAACATCGGTGAACCTCCATAGGTCTTCCGCTTCGTGGCGACGATGGGTGCACCTCTGAGGTTCCCGTTGCCTCCGGGGCGTTACAGAGAGGCCAGGGCCGTCCGGCGGTTGCTGGTTTCTCGAGATGGGTCTACTTTAGCGCACCCTCGCTTGCGGCCAGACGCCGGGCGCTGCACGGGTCGGAGGTGCTTACGTCTTCAGTAGAAAGCGTATCTGGCCTGAGCTCGAAGGCCGCATCGGTCGGATCTTCGTTGATCCTACCGGAAGACGAATGCGTACTTCGGTTCTCCGAGCGGTTGCGCCTTTTTGCTGCGCGACGGCTCAACGACGCGACCGCGGCTGAAGACATCGCGCAGGAAACGCTGCGCCTCGTTGTCGATGCCATTCGAGCGGATCGCATCCAGGACGCCGAAGCGTTACCCGGTTTTGTCTTCCAGACCGCCCGTAACCTCTGCATGCATTGGGTCAGATCGACCGTGAGGGAGAAGAGCGCATTTGCGCGATTCGGGCGCGAATCTGCCGACACCATCGGGGGGCCGGACGCCCTCACGAACCTTATATCCGCCGAAAGAGCGCGCGCCGTCAAGCGAGCCATCCATCGCCTGGCGACCGATGACCAATGCCTGCTCGAAATGATCTACTATGCCGCGCTCGATACCGAGCAGATCGCCGCCCGTCTGGGACTCACCGCCGCCGCTGTGCGCGTCAGAAAGCACCGTGCATTGCAAAGGCTTGCTGTTCAGCTCGGCGAGTCCACCTGAAATGAATCTTGTGGAATGGGAACTACATAGTGATGCCGGAGCAAGATCCAAACTGCCCATACGGGCCGGATTCGGACGTCGATGCGCGTTACCTCGCCGGTCTGTTGACGGACGAGGAAAGCGACGCCTTTGAGGAGCACTGCTTCCGCTGCGATCGTTGCTTCGCGGCCGTCAAGAGAGGGACCGAGATTCGTGCCGCGACCTCGGCGGCGCTGAGCGAAATACCGGCGGGTGGAGGCCCGCGAGCGATTCCGGTCCAGACCAGGCGCCGCAGGTTCTCGTCCTGGCAGCCGGCACTCGCCGCCGCCGGGATCGTGATCGTTGCACTGGGGATCCGCCAGGTCGCCGGCCGCCGGCCCCCGAATGAAGAACCCGCCGCGCCGTCTCGCGTTGACGCGCCACGTGGAGCGACGACGCCTTTCACGCTGAGCTCGCATGCGACCTCGACTGCGCTCGCTGCTGCCTGGTCCCCCTTGGCATCAGCCCATAGCTATAGAGTGCGATTGGTCTCCAGCGACGGCTCGCTCCTGTTCGAGCGTGAGACGGCAGACACCGCGGTGATTCTGTCCCGCGAAATCGTGCGCGATAAGACTCCGGTCTATTGGGAAGTGCAAGCTCTGGATGCGCTTAGGTCCGTTGTGGCGACGTCGCCAGTCGTTCAAGCGCAAACCTCGCCTGGTCCGCCGTGATGCGTGGCGCGAGACTGATCAGCGCCGGGGCTACGGCGCTGCTCTGCGTTAGCGGCTGCCGGGATTCGTCGCGCCAGGTGGCGCAAGTGTCATCTGCATTCGCGGTAGCAGATAGTCTCAGGCGCGAGGGGCGTGCGGCGGCATCTACCCCTCGCTACCTCGCGCTGCGTGATTCTTTTGCGGTGGTCGGAGACACTGCTCCCTGGTGGCGCGCCCAGCTGTGGCTGGCTTACGGGCTGCTCGTGCAGGGAAAGCGTGACAGTGCCCTCGTCGAGCTATCACGAGCCTCCGCGCTCGCCAACGGCAATTTGAATCGCGTTGGGTGGACGCGCTACGTCGGCAGCATCTTCATGGACCGCATCGGGCACTTCGACTCTTCGCTCACAGAAGCTTCGGCGGTAGCCGTGATCGGCAGGCAGACGCACGACCAGAAACTCGAGGCGAGCGCGTATCATGCTTTGGGCAGAAGCTACTCCCTATCCGGGCGTTATCGGCAAGCGCTCGAGAGCAATCAGCGAGCACTCGAAATCGAAAACGCATATGGAGCAACGATGCAGGAGACTGCACTCGAGTTGAGCGAGCTCGGAATTGATTATCGGCATCTCGGCCGATTCACGGACGCTGTCGCCGCTTATGATTCCGCTCTCAAGATCGGCCGCAAACTCGGCAACCCCGAGAGCATCGCCAGAGTCGAGTTCAATCTAGCCACAATCCGGATGGCCACCGGCGAATCAGATGAGGCTCTTACTCTTTTAAACGATGCGCTCGAACGCGCCGAGCAGATTGGAGAGGTGCGTGGGGTGGCGTTCATTCATGGTGGACTCGCCGATCTGTACTTCCGCGCGCGCGCCTACAAGGCCGCGCGCGAGCACTTCCAGAAAGCGCTGGCAATAAATCGCGCTGCAAAGCTTCCTTACGGCGAAGTCCAGAACCTCGAAGGAATAGGGCGTGTCGATCTGGCCGAGGGGCACGCAGCGCAGGCGCTTCCGACGCTGCGCGCCGCGCTCGCTATCGCCGATTCCGCGCCGTACGGGCAGGAGCGGGCATCCACCCGGGCAGCACTTGCGCGTGTCACCGCAGCCACCGGAGCCAAACGGCAAGCGTTGATCTGGGCTGACCAGGCCGTCCGGATCGCTGACTCGCTCGGCGATCCCGCCGCGCAGCTCGAGGCGCGGTCGGCGCGCGGCGTCGCTCTCGAAGCCGCGCAGAACACTGAAGCCGCGGCTGGATACTTGTCCGCCATCAAGCTCCTCGAATCCTGGCGCGGCCGATTAACCCTCGGTGACCTGCGCATGGGCGTCGCCGATTCACATCTCGACGTCTATGAGGGAGCAATCCGGTCCCTTCTCTCTCGCGGGCTCGCCGAAGAGGCTTTTCAGGTTGCTGAACGTGCCAGAGCGAGACTGCTGCTCGAGCTGATGGCGGAACACGACGTGAGAAACGCCCAGCGGTCGCGCGACGACACTTTGCGGCAGGTGCTGCGTGAAAAGTTTGGGAGCCGCGAAGCAGCGAAGGGTGCGGCCGCTGTTGCGGTGGATCGTGAAATCGATTCTCTCACACGATCTCTCGACTCCTTTGAAAAAGAGTCGAGAGCTCGTGACGCCCGCGCTGGTGTCGCCTACCCGGCCCCCGCTACGGTCACCGAGTTGCGTGCGGGCGTAGTTCGGCCGGGCCGCGCGCTTCTCATGTTTTTCTGGGGAGAGCGGGACGTCTATGGGTGGTGGATGACGCCGGAAACCATCCGCGCCGCGCGGCTCGGCTCAGCGGATTCACTGTCGGCGATGCTGGATTTTCTGCGCGGTGCTCTCTCTCGTTCCGGCGCCGGACCTGCGTGGCAGCCAGCGGCGAGGAGAGCATTCGAGATATTCGTGTCACCGCTCGCGCCCTCGGCAGCCTCCGAAGTTCTGGTCGTCGCCGATGGACCTCTGGCTTACACGCCGCTCGAGACATTCATCCCATCCGGCAACGTGCCGTGGGGCACCTCGATCCGCTTCACTTACGGTCCCTCGGCGTCGGTTCTGCTCGCCCTGCAGCGATCGGCGCCAACGGGCCATTGGCCGAAGGGTGTACTGGCAGTCGGAAACCCTTCCCGTACACCCGCAATGCGGGCGCGCCGGGTTGCGCAACGCGAGATCATCGCCGACTCCCTGTTGCCCGACCTCCCAGCGGCCGCGGCCGAGGCGCGGAACATCGCATCGCTCCTCGGAGGCGACGCCATCACGGGAAGTCAGGCGACACTGGCGCACTGGCTCTCCCTCGATCCCGCGCGGTATCGGTATCTGCACTTCGCCACTCACACCCTTTTTAACGACGAGCATCCGCAGCGGACTGCGCTCATGATGGCTGACGGTCGCCTCGACCTCGATGGGGTACGTCGTCTTCGCCTTTCCTCGGACCTCGTGACCCTGTCGGCGTGCGAGACCGCACTCGGCCAGCAGCTTCGCGGCGAAGGCGTCATCGGATTTCCACATGCATTCCTGGCAGCGGGGGCGCACGGCGTCGTGATGTCGCTGTGGCGAGTCAACGATCAGGTTGCTGCCAGCTACATGGAGGAATTCTACCGTGAGCTTCGCGGAGGCCACTCGGCCGCCGGCGCGATGTTGACCATCCGCCAGCGGAGGATTGCCGGTGGCGGAGCGAGTGCCCACCCGTCACAATGGGCGCCGTTCGTGCTGGTAGGAGGATTCGCCGCTTCTACTCTTCCGCCATGAACGGGTAGCGATAGTCGGTCGGCGGAGAGAACGTCTCCTTGATGTTTCGCGGGCTGATCCAGCGCACGAGGTTCAGCTTCGAGCCTGCCTTGTCGTTCGTTCCCGAGCCGCGAGCACCCCCGAACGGCTGCTGTCCAACGACTGCCCCGGTGGGCTTGTCGTTGATGTAGAAATTTCCGGCCGCGTTGCGGAGCGCCAGAGCCGCCTGCCTAATCGCCTGACGATCCCTACTGAATACCGCGCCCGTCAGCGCGTAAGGCGAAGTCTCGTCGACGATCTTCAGCGTCTCCTCCCACCTGGAGTCGGGATACACGTGCACTGTTACGACCGGCCCGAATATCTCCTCACAGAGCAGGCGATAACCCGGATCTTTTGTCTCGATCAGCGTGGGCTCGATGAAATAACCCTCCTCCCCGCGCGCGACTCCTCCCGAGACAACCGTAGCGTTCTTGCGGCCGTGATCGAGGTACTCCCCGATCCTGGTGAAGGCTTTCTTGTCGATCACCGCTCCCATGAAATTCCGGAAGTCAGTGACGTCGCCCATTTGTATGTCCTTCATGATGGCGACGGTGCGATCGCGCACTTCCGGCCAGATGGATTCGGGGATGTACACTCTGCTAGCCGCCGAACACTTCTGTCCTTGGTACTCGAACCCTCCCCGGGCGATCGCGACCGAGAGCGCCGCCGGATCTGCCGACGGGTGCGCGATGATGAAATCCTTACCCCCAGTCTCGCCGACAATGCGCGGGTAGGACTTGTAGCGCGACATGCTGGCGCCGATCGTCTTCCACATGCTGTTGAAGACCGCCGTGCTGCCCGTGAAATGCACGCCGGCGAGATCGCGATTTGACAGCAGCTTGTCGGAGATCATCCCCGCATCGCCGGGAACGAAGTTGATCACGCCCGGAGGAAGTCCTGCTTCCTCGAGCAGCTTCATTATGTAGTACGCGCTCAGCATCGCGCTCGACGCAGGCTTCCAGACTACGGTGTTTCCCATCAGCGCCGGTGCCGTCGGAAGATTTCCGGCAATCGACGTGAAGTTGAACGGCGTCACCGCGTAGACGAATCCCTCGAGCGGACGATAGTCCAGCTGATTCCACATCGTCCGGTCGCTGAGCGGTTGCTCGTCATAGAGGCTCTGCGCGTAGTGCGGATTGAATCTCCAGAAGTCGATCAGCTCGCACGCGGCATCGATCTCGGCCTGGAAGGCTGTCTTCGACTGGCCAAGCATCGTCGCCGCGTTGAGCGTGGCCCTCCACGTCGTCGCCAGCAGCTCGGCCGCTTTCAGGAAGACGGCTGCACGATCTTCCCACGCCCAATTCGCCCAGTCTTTTGCCGCGTGTTGTGCAGCCTGTACCGCCTGGTCCACGTGCTCGGGGTTGGCGCGATGCCAACTGGCGAGAACATGCCTGTGGTTGTGCGGCATTACCGATTCGGTGAGCGCCCCGGTGTGCACTTCGTTGCCGCCAATGATGAGAGGGATGTCTACCCGCTCATTCGACATCGTCTGGAGGCGGGCCTTGAGCTCGGCGCGCTCCGACGATCCCGGCGCATAGGTTTTTATTGACTCGTTGACGGGCGGCGGGACCCGGCGATTTCCATTGAAACCCGAGAGTGTGTGCGCCGCGATCTCAGGCGAAACACTTTCAGCGCCGAGGTTGTCGTCATTGCTGGAAGCGCCGGAGCTGGCTGCGCCGGAAGCTGAGCGCGCGGGACGGACTGCAGAGGCGGACATTCCTTAATTCCTCGAGATGGCGGGCGGACCAACCATCGAAAGATACGGCGTGCTGCCCCAAAACCGCAGCCCTGGGGACCTGCGCAGACTCTCAGGCGCCTTCCATCGGAGTCGCTGGTCTTTTCCCCCCTCGTGCGGGCGAGTAATGTGGGCGGATGAGATATGTCTCAGGGTACGCGGCGGCTCGCTATTTGTCCTGCCTGGCCGCTCTGCTAACTACCGCGTGTGTGAAGGAGCCCCTCGATTGGGGTGACGTCTCCTATCGCGGATCGCAGCTGGGCGATCCCGACACACGAAGCGCGGTCCTAAGCGCCAATCTTCCGCCCGTCAACCAAGGAGTCGCTCCCTGTCTCCGCTCGATTCGCACTGTGAGCGGTGACCCGGATCTCTTTCGGGTTTGGTGGACGGCGCGGAGCGACAGCAGCGTCGTGCTGTCGATGCAACACTCTTCCGATGGCGGCACGAGCTGGGAATCTCCCGTGCTCGTGGAAACTCGCGATCGTGGCCGCCGGGGATGTGATCGACCGGCGCCGGGAATCTTCTACGACGCCCCACGCGGTTATCTGCACCTCGTCTACTTCATCGAAGCAAAAGACGGCGCGGGTGTTTTCTTCTCGCACTCGATGGATAAAGGTGGAATGTTTCACTCACCCGTCCCGGTGGTCTACGGTAACGTGCCAGTGGCTGCGAGCGTCGCTGCGAATGGAGACAGCGTCGCCGTCGTCTTCGAAGATCCCAATTCGATGATGCCAAGGATCGGTATAGTGCTGTCGCATTCTACAGGGCACATTTTCGAGACGCGGGGTGACGCGACTCCGGATGATGTGCCCGCCGTGGGACCATGGGTCACGCTCGATCATCGCAAGGTCACGGTCTGGTGGAAGCCAGGCGAGAACACTGCCGGAAGATCGGGCGAGCGGATCGGGTATCGTAGCGGGGTCTGGCGGTAGCAGGTCTCCGCCAGACGATGCGGACGACTTCTATTGCTTCAGAGAGGGCTGTGGCTTGTTCGCCGTATCCAGCCGGTCCCTGATCCCGGCGGGAAGCACTATCCACTGCTCCTGCCGCAGGAGTTTCTCCGCTCCGCCGATCGCCCGCGTAGTATTCCCCGACGCCTCCTCGAGCATCATGGCGACGCTACCCGCCATCAGAGTTGGCTCGCCCGCCTCGTGCGATTTCGCCAGGAGCATTCTGATATTCCTGTAAATGCGGGTGTTTGAAGCCTGAAGAGTGTCGGCGAGATCGGTGAGTCCCACGATCTGTACTGCGCTCAGATGAAGTGTGTCCTTGAGCGCGAGGATCTCCGACACCGGGTTTGGAACCGTTGCGTCGAGCGAGGCAACATTCCCTGATTGCTGTGCAGTCGGAGTGTCGGAGCCCCCCACTATTTCCACCGCAGAGAGAGCCAGCGGCGTGCCGCCGAACTGAAGGTCAATGGACATCTCTTCCGGCCCGTGTGTGCGGCGCGTGACCGTGCGCTGCACTGGGCTGAACCCTATCCGCTTCGCCGAAAGCGCGTATCTTGGCGCGGTCTCCGGGAAATAGATCTTGTACCGACCGTCAGCATCAGTGCTGTGCGAACGGGTGAGGCCGGTTCTCAGCGATGTCGCTCCGACCTGTGCGTCAGAGACGGGTTTACCGGTGAGATCCGTTACACGCCCCGTGAGGATGTCATTTCCGGGGTGTTCCTGTGCCTGAAGTGCCGCCGGCATCAGGCAGAGTAGAGAGAGGTATGCAGTCAGATTTCGCATGATCCCAAACAAAGACACGCCTCCTAACTTCAAACTCCGTGCGCGCGATTGCAACCCAAATGACCTCTGCAACTCGGCGTTTGGGATGCGCGGTAGAGTACTTGCAAAGATGAGTGACATGCCTCGCTACCTCGGCGCGCACACGATCGACAACGGCGGCATCCACATGGCTGTCCTTCGCGCCGGGAAGGCGGGAATGACCGCTCTGCAGGTGTTCACGGCGATTCCCAAATTCTACGGTGACAAGTCGACAATCAAGCCGGAGCGCGTCGCGCGCTTCAAGGCGGCGTTGGCGAAAACCATGATCAAGCCGGCGAACGTCGTCGTCCACGCGGCCTATGTCCTGAGTGTCGCGACGCCCGAGGACGACAAATGGGCGCGGGCAAGCGCGGGCCTCACCAAGGAGCTGGAGAGGTCGAGCGCGCTCGGTGTCGGCGCAGTCTGCTTTCATCCCGGTTCAGCTGGAACGAGCGACCGCTCCGACTCGGCCAAGCGGATTGCGAAGGCGATCGTCGCTGCTCTCGAGGCGATTGACTCGGAGACGCGACTGCTGGTGGAGAATACCGCGGGAGCCGGTAAAACAATGGGAAAGACGGCGCAGGAGGTTGGAGAGATTCTTTCCCACGTTCCCAAGTCTCTCAGGAAGAGAACAGGCTACGGGCTGGACACCTGCCACTTGTTCTCGTCGGGGTACGACATCGCGCAGTCGAAGCAGGCATTCATGGCGACGCTCGAGGAATTCGAAGAAGCCATAGGCGAGCCGCCTTCTTTTTTCCACTTGAACGACAGCGAAGGCGAGCTCGGATCGAACAGGGATCGCCACGTTCTCATAGGAGAGGGACGCATTGGCACGCCGCCATTCGAGTGGCTCATGCACGACCCGCGCAGCAGCGGGATTCCTCTCATTCTCGAGACGCCGCAGAAGAACTACGAGATAGCCGATGACGACGACTCAGCCGACCCTTACGACGTAAAAATGATGACGCTGCTGGAGGGTTGGACGGGGAAGTGAGGAGGATGCCCGGGTGGCCACGAGCGCCAAAATCCTGCTTTTCTCCTCTGGGATTCCGCATTTCTCATAGGGAAACTCTTTGACTTCCCTATTGCTTTCGCCCTACGGCGCTATAGTTTGCTCCCCTGACGGACGGCGCTTTCACTCTGCAGCAACTCGCATCCGATCACCAAACCAGGAGACAAGATGGCAGCAAAAAAGAAGAGCAAAGGAAGGAAGAAGTCCTCGTCCCGAAAGTCTTCGGCCAAAAAGTCATCTAGAAAAGCGACTAAGAAAGCCGGTCGTAAGAGCAGCCGCCGGAAATCCTCAGGTAAGAAGCGCACCCCGAACGCAGCATTCATGAAGCCGATGCAACCGAGCAGCGACCTCGCCTCGGTAGTTGGAAGCTCACCGATGCCGCGCACGGAAGTCACCAAGAAGCTCTGGCAGTACATCAAGCGGAAAGGTCTCCAGGATTCGAAGAACCGCCGCATGATCAACGCCGACGAGAACCTCCGTCCGATCTTCGGACGCGGCCAGGTCTCCATGTTCGAGATGACCCGACTCGTCAACAAACACCTGCGAAACCCCTAAGCTCCTTGGCAACTCCGTCAAATGCGGGGCGCGCTCAAAAGGCGCGCCCCGTTTCGCAACAGTCCCGCGCCAGGAACCTCTGGGAGAATTTCAAGTCGATCGTCGGCGCTCTGGCGATCTTTCTCATCCTGCGGGCATTCCTCGTCGAGGCTTACCGCATCCCTTCGGGCAGCATGATCCCGACGCTCCTCGTGGGCGATTGGCTCTTCGTGAACAAGGCGATCTTTGGAGCTCACGTGCCATTCACGCAGTCGAGCCTTCCTGCGTACCGAGAACCTCACCGTGGTGACGTTGTGGTATTTGTCTCCCCGCACCAGGCGGACGAAGATTCAGCGGGACGAGATCCGACGCCGACCCTGGTGAAGCGGCTGGTCGGAACTCCGGGCGATACGCTCTTCATGCGGAGTGGAGTCCTGTACGTCAACGGAATCGCGCAGCGCCAGGGATATGGCGTCACCACACAGGTAGATCCGGCGATGGCCGGCTCTGTCGATCCGCTATTCAACTGGCAGACGAAGGTCGGTCTCAAAGCATCACGATTCGGCGCCGCACCCGCGCAGCCGAGCCATGACAACTGGGGTCCGTTCGTCGTGCCGCCTCACAGGCTTTTCATGATGGGCGACAGCCGGTACAACTCCAAGGACAGCCGCTACTGGGGGTTTGTGCCGAGAGAAAACGTTCGTGGCAAGCCGCTCTTCGTGTACTACTCGTACAACGCTGACGACAGCGATCGCCCGGTCCCGATGCTCACCGACATAAGGTGGAGCAGGATCGGGCACTGGATAAAGTAGTTACCCATCGCCGGGTAACCGCGTCGAATCGGGAGGAAGAGCCTGTTCCTCCTATGATTCAGCACGCAAAATTCTATGACGACATCCACTCGGGAGTTACATTGGAGGCCGTGACGAAGCCCCATCCCGTCGAGAGACGCCGGCACCTGTTCAAGCCGAGCGAGTGGGATTTCGAAGAGCCTGCAGCGTTCACCAGGATCGCGCGATCACCTGTAGAGCTCGCGATGATCACGGGCGTGATCATCCGCCTCTTCCGCGCCGTCGTGCTGACCCACGGCTCTGCTACCACTTCCTACCTTGTCGCGTCGCTCGTACTGGGATCGCTTTTCCTGCTCGGGATGGCGACGCTGCACCTGGGGAGATTTCCGGTGCGCGAATGGCCGTGGCGCGCGCCCCTGTTCGCGGTGTTCGAGACGGCCGGCGAGATGCTCGTCAGTCTGGTGCTGATCGCATTGCACCGGGAGCCGTGGGGCACGGCGCGCGCGGAGTTCGTGGATTGGCAAGCGATGGCAACCGGCGTCGTATTCTGGCGAGTCCTGGGGGTGAGCGTGTGGGCGTTGTTGCTCGGCACCACGGTGTCGTTCATCCGCGGACGCGTCCTAAAGGAGACGGGGAGAGACGTCGAGCCCCAGACTCTCCCCGATGGCCAGCCCTTCATCGAGCGAAGACAGCGGAACGAGCTATAGGCTCTTGGCTGCTTGCTCGTGGTCAGCGGTCTTAACTACAACTGAACGGGTGCGAGACGTCAGAAGCACAGTTGCCAGTTGTGAGTTCACTACGTCGGGATGTAACGACTCGGATTGGGGTACACGCAAAGGCCTGTGCCTCAAGACCACTGAGGGGAGGTCTGGGCGTCGTGAACTGATCACTGGCAGCTACGCCACTGACAACTCGCACCCGTTCAGTTGTAGTTCAGGCCTATCCTACGCAGCCGCCGTCTTTTCGCAGTACTTGTCGAACGCGCCGACCAGGTCCTGCGCGATGTCATCCGAGGTTCGGCCTTCGATCTGATGACGCTCGAGCATGAAGACGATCTTGCCATCCTTGAGCAGACCAATCTGCGGTGAGCTAGGAGCGTAGCCAGTGAAATAGCTGCGCGCCCTCTGCACGGCGTCGACGTCCTGTCCGGCGAACACGGTGGTCAGCGTGTCGGGTCTCGTGTCGTGCTGGATCGCCTTCGCGACAGCGGGGCGGGCATTCCGCGCGGCGCAGCCGCAGACGGAATTGACGACCACGAGCGTGGTCCCCTGAGCATCCTTCAGCTTGGCATCCACTTCCTGAGCGGTGCGCATTTCTTCGACGCCCAGTTGAGTGAGCTCCTGCCGCATCGGCGTCACGAATCTTTCGTCGTACATCATCTATTACCTCGCTTCTCGAATGGCGTACATCAATAATGAATAGTAATAGGGCAGCCGACAGCTATGGGAGCGTTTGGGTTGGAGTCTCTACCTCGCGTACGTCACCCAGCGCGCCATCTCCTTTATCGTCGGCCGCTTCCCATACATAAGGAGCCCGACGCGGTATATCCGCGATGCAAGCCACAGCGCGACCACGCACCCTATCGCCAGAAATCCGAGACTCGCCGCCAGCTCGAGCGGAGGGATTCCAATCACCGCCATTCGGATCGGCATGATGATCGGCGACGAGAAGGGAACGAGCGACAACACTCTCGCTGTCGTTCCCGTCGGGTTGAGCAGCACCGGCTGGATGAACACCGCCGTGCTGATGATCATGATCATCAGCGGGCTCGCCGCCTGCCTCGCCTCGGACTCGCTGTTTACCGACGACCCTACCGCCGCGAAAAGCGACGAATAGAAGATGAATCCGAACAGGAAAAACAGCAGGAAGATTATTCCCGCACCCAGCGAGATATCCGGAAGCGTGAAGCTCATCGTCGGCGCGCCGAGCCTAGCCATGATCGGCGCCCTCAGCTTGAGCAGCACATAAGTCGTCACGATCCAGATTATCTGTTGAGTGAGGCCAACCGCGCCCACACCGAGAACCTTTCCGGCCAGCAGTGTGTCCGTCGGGACGCTCGACATCACGACCTCTGCCACGCGCGTCGTCTTCTCCTCGAGCACGCCACTCATGATCGTCTGACCGTAGATCACGATGGACGCGTATAGCAGAAATCCGATCGCGAAGCCGAACATCACGCTCGCTATCCCCGATCCCGCTCGCCCTTTCTCCGTGATTCGCTCGGTGCTGAAATCGAGCGGGATGAAGGTGATCTCCTTCATCCTCGAATTGTCGAGCCCGACTTTCTCCAGGCGTGATGCCAGGATGGTTTCCCGGATCGCGCCCTTGATCTGCGCCATGTCCGCGATCGACGTCGCGTTGCGGCCGGCGTAGCGCGCTGCCTCGCCCGCGAGCGTCTGCTGGTCGACGACGACGTAGCCCGTCTTCTCCCTGTTCATCACCTCATGGGTTGCCGTGCTCTCTGCCCGCGTCAGCATGCTCGGCGCGACGACCCTGACCTCTGGCACCCGGCTTGGAATCGTGCTGTCGCCGGCGATGTTGACGGCGAGCCGACGGCCGAATCCGTTGGGGGTCGCGTCGAGAATCGTAGTGTTGTAGACGTCGCTCGTCGCCTTGCTTCGCGACGAGAGCCACGCCGGCACTATGATGATCGCGCTGAAGAAAATCGGCCCGAACAGCGTGGCGATCACGAACCACTTGGAGCGGACACGCTCCACGTATTCGCGCTTGATGATTGCCCAGAGCTTAGCCATGTCCTGTCATTCCCTCTTCGATCCCGGTGGCGCCAACCTTGTTCAGAAAGATCTCATGGAGTGAAGGCTGGATCATCTCGAATCGCTGAACCGATGCACCCGACTCCACAATCCGCCGCAGCAGCACCTGGGGATCTCCGCCCGGAACAAGCTCGATCTCGAAGAAGCGATTGGAGTCGTCGGCACGCCTGACCAGGGAGTGATCGCTCAGGATCGAAGCGATCCCCTGCATTCCATCACCCTCGAGAGCGAGAGCAATATTCCGTTGTCCGTGTTCCTCTTTCACGCCTGTCACAGTTCCGTCGAGCACCTTCTCGCCGCGCGCTATGATGCACACCGAGTCGCAGAGACGCTCGGCGTTGTCCATCAGGTGAGTGCTGAAGATCACTGTCTTTCCGCGCTTCTTGAGCTCGACGACAGTGTCCTTGAGCGCCTGTGCGTTGATCGGATCGAGTCCGCTGAACGGCTCGTCGAGAATCACGAGATCGGGATCGTGCAGCAGGGTTCCGATGAACTGGACCTTCTGCTGCATCCCGCGCGATAGCTCGTCGACCTTGGACAGACCCCAATCCTTCTCGGGCGTCTTGAGCGAAAGGCGCTCGAGCCAGTCGTCGATGCGCCTCTCGGCTTCGCTTCCCTTCACGCCCTTGAGCTCGGCGAGGAATTTGAGGACGCGCTTCACCTGCATCTTTCGATACAGCCCCCGTTCCTCGGGGAGATATCCCATCCGCTCAGTGATCTTCGGATCGCTGGACGGACGCCCGAAGATGTGAATCGTGCCGGAATCGGGTGCGATGATGTTGAGTATCATCCGAATCGTCGTCGTCTTACCGGCGCCGTTTGGGCCAAGTAATCCGTATACGCTTCCCGTCGGGACGCGAAGCGTCAGGTCACGCACCGCCGTATGTTCGGCGTACCGTTTGGTGACGTTGGCTATGTCGATTGCGTATTCGGTCATGTACTTTCGCGGGTCGGAGTCACGCGGAAACAAAATATACGTGGAAAGCGAATGTCCGTTTCAGCGACATTGATCATTGCGATTTTGTTTCTTGCCGCCGCCGCATTGTATGCGTCGGTGGGGCACGCGGGCGCGTCGGCGTATCTGGCGGTGATGGGATTGTTCAACTTCACGCCGACCGTGATGAAGCCGACGGCGCTTGCGCTCAACATCCTGGTGGCGGCGGTGGCGACCGTGAAGTTCTATCGCGCCGGATTATTCTCGTGGTCTCTGTTCTGGCCATTTGCAATCGCGTCGGTTCCAGCGGCGTTCATCGGAGGCGCGATGATGCTTCCGGCTCGCTGGTACGAGGTCGTTGTCGGCGTGGTTCTCCTCTACGCCGCGGTATGGATGTTCCGCTCGGCGGGCCGGGCTCTCACGAGGGGGACGCATTCACCTCCGCTCTGGGCCGCAATCATGGCCGGACTGGCGATCGGATTGCTGTCGGGGCTGACCGGAGTCGGCGGTGGAATATTTCTGAGTCCGCTTCTTCTGTATCTGGGATGGGCGGAGACGCGCGGGACATCTGGAGTTGCGGCGCCCTTCATCCTCGTCAACTCGATCGCGGGCTTACTCGGACATTTCTCGAGCGTGTCACAGCTCCCGGCAAACATTCCGATTTGGGGGGCAGCGGCAGTGCTGGGCGGTTGGCTCGGGGCAAGCTACGGAAGTAAGCGCGCGCCCGCGCCGGTGTTGAGGCAGCTCCTTTCTCTGGTACTGATCGTGGCCGGAGTTAAGCTGATCCTGTAATCAATGACGCTATCGAGCTCCTGGTGTCTGGGATGGCCGCGCCTTGCTCCGCGACGGGGAAGCCGCGTACCAATTCCGGTCGAGCGAAATGAGATCGAGCGGATTCACGGTGATTGCGCCGTATCGCGCTGCCCAATGGAGATGCGGGCCCGTCACGCGTCCCGTTGCGCCGACCAGGCCGATCACCTGTCCGCGGGCAACAGTGTCCCCCACGGACACCAGTGTCTTACTGAGGTGGAAATAAGCGGTGACCAGACCACGGCCGTGATCGACATAGACGACGTTACCGGCGAGAAAGAAATTGTCGACCAGCGCGACAACGCCGCGATTGGCGGCGCGCACAGGCTCGCCTACCGCTCCGCGGAAATCAACACCCAGGTGTCGACTGGTCATCCTTCCGTTGAACAAGCGCCCCGAGCCGAATTCACTCGTGATTGCCGACGTCCGCGGACGAAGAAACGACGTGCTCCACATCAGCGGCGAACCATGCGCGCGCTTGCCGATTTCGCGCGCGCGGGCGTTTTCGCGCTCGACCCTCGCCGCGGTGGCAGAATCGAGCGGACGCGTGAAGCTGCTGTCCACGGCGAGCGGCTGCGCCACAGGCGGCGGAAGCTTGGGCAAGGTCACGCGCGCGCGAACCGACTCGACTTTCCCTGACGCGCGACGGACTTCAGCATCGGCCAATAGACTGCCAGTCGCATCGACGGGAACCGCGCCGATCGCGTGCCACGTCCCCGGCGCTGACGGAAGGAAGTGAAGGGGCTCACCCGCCATGGATCCGTGAATCGACACGACCGCGTCCGCTGGTGATGCGGGGGCCACGAGCGTCAGCCGCACAATGGCTCCAGGCTCCGGACGGACCGGCGCAATAGAAAGTCGCGTCGCTTGTGCCCCAAGCGTTCCTGCAACGAGAGCCCAGAGTGCAACCGTTGTCCGGAAGATCTTCACGAGGTACCCATGTATAGAGAGCGTGCGACTAAGCTAACGTCTGATCTACACCTGAACGCCTCCACGGATTCGTTGCTCCCCGCCGGCACCTCGCCGACCGCGACTCCCACGCGGCAGAAGCGTTGCCGGGAACCACCAGTTGGCACGACCAAGCAAACCCATCAGGATCGGTACGAGCACTACCCGAATCAGAGTCGCATCCAGTGCCACCGCGAAGGCGAGGCCCAATCCGAACTCCCGGGTCGCCGTTAGTCGCGTGAATCCGAACGAGCCGAACAAAACCACCATGATTAGTGCCGCACTCGTGATGAGCCCGCCGGTTCTGGAGAGTCCGCTCACAACCGCCTTTCTGTTGTCTCCCGTGCGCTGATATTCCTCTCTGATGCGACTGAGCAGAAACACCTCGTAATCCATCGACAATCCGAAGAGGATTGTGAACAACATCAGAACTATGAATGAATTGAGTCCGCCGGGAGGCACAAGACCAATCAACCCGGCGCCAACGCCTTCCTGAAACACGTATACCAGGAACCCATAGGCCGTGAGCACTGAGATCAGATTCATTGTGATCGCCTTGATTGGAACCACAATCGAGCGGAATGCGAAAACCAGAGCGATGAACGTGATTGCGAGCACGACTGGAATCACCCGCTTCAGACTTCCGAAAAGCTCGGCGTCGAAATCCAGTATGCTGGCGCTGAAGCCACCAATCTGAATCGCGAGCCCGACATCGGCGGCGGCCCGCCACGGATCGGCGCGCAGCTCCCGCACCAGTGTCATCACCTCTTCCGATTCCGGCGCTGATTGTGGAACAACAGCGACGAGCGCCGATTGCCCGTCCTCGCTGGGATACCCGCCAACTAACTGCACGCGTGGATCGGATGCGAGACGCGATGAGATAGCTGCTATCGCCGTCGCGCGTTCAACGGTGCGAAGATTCCCATTCCCTCGACTCTTCACCAGGATAGCGATCGGACCCATCCAGCCCGCGGCAAAGTTGCGAGTGAGGATGTCGTACCCCTGTCGAGCTTCCATCGCCGGAGAAAGGTCGTCTGCTCCCATGTTCCAGGCTTTGAGGCGGAGGGTCGGAACGATCAGCACCCCGATTATGATCATCGCGGGAATGAGATATCGCCACGGTCTGGTCATGGTTTCGCGCGCCCATCGATCCCACAACCCGCCGTCGCCACGCGGCCGCCGCGACAACTGACGAGGCCAGTTCAGCTTCTCCCCGATCAGCAGCAGCAATGCAGGGAGCAGTGTCAACGTCATCAGCACGGACGTGACTACCACCCCAACACCGCCGAGCGCGAGCGTGTGGAGAAAGCGAATGTGCACCAGGAAAAGAGCAAGGAATCCAGTGCACACCGCGAGGCCAGAGACCAGCACGACATGCCCCGCTTGGTTGGCGGCAGTCTCGACCGCGCCGCGAAAGGAAGCACCTCGCGACAGCTCCTCGCGGCAGCGGCTCACAAGGAAGAGTGCGTAGTCGACACCAATGCCGAGACCGACCATGGTCACGGCATTCTGCGCGAATACGCTGACGGGCATCACGCGTGAGAGTGCGTAGAGGATGGCTAGCGTGATCGCGATCGTGCCCAGAGCCAGCACGAGCGGCAATGCCGCCGCGATCGGCGCACCAAACACGATCAGCAGCACGATAAGCGTGAGCGGAATTCCGATGCGCTCCGCGCGCAACAAGTCATCGGATGCATTCACGTCGAGATCGTGGAAGAGGGAGATCATGCCGGTCACCTTGACGTCGAACGCTGAGCCAAACTCGGCCCCGCGAGCTGCTTCCCTGATCTGGTCAACGCTCGACTCTGCCTCAAAAAAAGTCTTCGCACTCGGCCTCACCAGCACGAGCGCCGAATAGCCGTCGCGTCCAAGGAGCGTCTTGTCGCCTGTATTCCAGAAGTGGCGCACGTCGATCATTCCCGCTGAATCGAGCACTCGCTCCAGATTCGCCGCGGCCGCGGCGAAACGCGGGTCCGTCGCCGAGATGCCGGGCGAAGTCAGAATCGCGGGGAAGACGAAGGCGGAGCCCTTTCCGAAAGCGCGGTCGAGATCGCGAGATACCAGCTCTGAGGGACTGCCCGGGACTGCGTCAGTGCTGCCGCGAAGGGCACCGGCCAGCCGGGCTGCGAAAGGCGCGGCCACCGCGAGCGTGGCAATCCACGCGAAGATGACGAGCCTCGGCCGACGGAGCGCGAGCTGAATGAGAGTGCGCATGTGTGTCGTCCCTCAGGCGGCAGGAAGTAAACGCGCTTGCTTGATTTTTCCCGCATCGCCCGCGAATGGCCCCTCGCCAATCCGATACAGCTGAATCTCGGGCACGAGTGTCTCCGGATATTCCCGCCAGGCTTCGCGGAAATCCGCGTTCAATTCGACCAGGCGCGAAAGGATCGATGCCGAAAACCGACGGGCGAGCTCAGCATCGGGCTCCCTCGAGATTTCGAACAGAAATCGCGGGCGCACGTCGCCGTTCGGACTCTCCGCTAGAGAGAGGCAGAACGAATTTGTCATCTCGGCGAGTGCTGTATCGTGATACAGGCACTGCTCGATATCCTCCGGATAGATGTTCGCGCCCATTACGCTGATGGTGTAATCGCGCCGGCCGAAGATCCACAGGAAAGGAAGGCGCACGTTGCCGTCACCGTGGTCGCGTCGGAGCTGCTCGATGTCGACGCCGACCGCAGCGAGTCGCTCTGCCATCTCGTCGCTCGTGAGAACACCGCCGAGATCGTGGACGTTGTACCGTATGCGCGGCGACAGGAGGGATTTGCGTGATATCGTAAAGACGACTTCATCGTTCTGATTGACCTCGACGTGATGCATGACGGGGTTGTACTGAAAGACCATCGGCAGGCGGGAGTCGGAGCCGAACAGCGCGCGCTTTACGTCCTCCCGCTCGCGCGCAAGTCGCCGGATCGCTACCGATATCGGCGTCTCGCCAGCGATGCCGATCTCCAGATCTGTCGCGCCATAACCGCTGTAGACCTTCGTGAAGCGGCGGAGCAGATAATCGCGCAGCCCCTCTGACATGCCTTCGCCGCCCGCGAGTCCGTACAGATTGTAGCTCTCGAAGGGGAAGCCTTCATCGTCGGCTACGTCAATGAGATGCTTGAGAAACGGTGGGTAGCCGGTGATCAGGTAGGTGTGTCCCGGACCGAAAAAGCGAAGGGTGTGAAGAATCTTGGCGATGTCGGGACCCGTGTTCTTGACGATTCCGTTCTTCTGCAGCGAAATCCCCATGTTGATCCCGGTAGCCCACGCGCCCATGCTGAAACCGTTGATCGTGATCCAGGGGTCGCGCCCATAGCAGTACGTCGCGAAATAACTGACGAAGGTGTGACTTTCGCGTCGCTCCCTCTCGCTCCGCACCCAGTTGTAGGGAGTCCCGGTAGAGCCAGACGACTCGTCGATCATCGTCCGGCCGTGGAGGAAGCTCCCGCCCACGCAACGGGCGCCCGTCTCGTACGGCTTGATGTAGTTGTCCTTGTCCGTTTCCGGGACGAGCACGCCACCTTCAGCGGCAAGGAATTGGCGATACGCAGGCACCTTGCGGAGCGCCCGGTAATAGGCCCCACGTGCCTTGACGCGGGACGCCCACGCGAGATAGCTGGGCGGCAAGAGCCTGAACATCGCGAGAAAACTGGCGTACTTCACGCAGGATGCCTTGAGTACCCAGTCGCAGGGCGCCTGCAGGGTAAACTCGAGGCGCTCTTTAAGGGTCGGTCGGGTTCGTTGATCGAGATTCATCGGGCCTCCGTTCTGGCTATGGAGCGTTTAGTTCTGCTCCACGATCGCCCGGATGCCGAGAGGACTCTATGCGTCAAATGACGTAGTAGCCGTACACCTGCTGACCAGCACCCCCCCCCCCGCGGCAGAGCGCCGCTTTCTGGAGCGACGACTAGTGGAGCTGGATTCGCCGCCTTAGCGCTCTGCGCTGAGCGAGTCGTTCCGGGTGCTGCGCCCAACGCGATTCAGGAGATAACCAAGTGCGAGCAGGATTAGGCCCGCCACCAGGGTGGCGACTCCCAATGCGCTCATCGTGGCCAACTGGTGCCCGACATCGCTTTGCCTGGCGAGAATCTCGATGACGAAGACCACGACTGCAAAGCAAACGAAAATCCCTCCAATTCCCATAAAGGCTGCAACGAATCCTGAGCGCATCAGTTCCTCGGTGTAGTCGGCTGAACGATTATCGCGAAGGTTACTGAATGAGAGCGAGCGCCGTAAGGATTGCGGCTGAAATCAGCGCCTTGATGTAGACTGCCTGCGCCTGTCGGCGAACCTGATCAGCTTCTGCCTTGTCAGCGATTGGCTGAGGACCGGCATCCATGTCGCGCTGACCGCGCGACGCGAGCTTCACTCACGTTCGATCGCGTGCCTGGAAGAAACCCAACGCGCCGACGTACAGCGGGACAAACAGAGGCAGCCTGAACACCGGTCGCACCCCATAAAACACAAACAGGAAGGAGATGACGATGCTCGCAGCAAGGGTTGTTATTCCAAACATCAAGCGCTTGCGGCGCTCTCTCGGCCCGATGTTGGCGCTGCACACAGAGGCGTCCATTGTTATTCAACCTCGATGATTCGCGACGCTACAGCCAGAGGATAATTCCCAACTTCCAGCTTCACTGCGTACTTCCCCGCAGGCACGAGCGAGAGATCCAGCAGAACCGATCTCGCCGAGACCACACCCGAAGCTCCATTCTCCCGCCAGCGGATATTGAGGGGCGTGACCTTGGGCACGATTCGAAGGGCTCTGAACGCGCGACGGAGAAATCCCTCCTCGATTGGAGTGATCGTGAGAGAGATCGGCAGAGCGCTATCCGCCGGCGTCTTCCCGTACAGCTCCCAGAACAGTCCAACCTGCTTGTCGCGTTTGAATCTCGTGCCGCCATGCGCGTGCGGAATGGCTTCATTCAGATCCGACGGGAGTGACGGGCTTCCATCGACGAAGAGCAGATCCGATACGCTGACCATCCCGGAATCCACCGGTATCTCGGCGAAGCCCGTCCGCCAGCGGGCCGCTCCGGCGCTGTCTTTCGCCAGCAGCTCAACTCCGATCAGCTGCGACTTCCACGGCGTCGACACAGTAATGACGTTGCTCGCAGGCGACTCGGCGACTTCGGTCATCGAGGGTGTTGTCGCTTCGTCCGCCATCGCGATGAGCGCCGCCGCGAACTTGTGCCCGCGAAAAATCGTGTCCGTGCTCACGTCGTAAGCGGCGACTATGCGCGTCGAGTCGCCGCGGCGGAACCGCGCGACCTGAGCATCGAGGCTCGTGAAGGAGCGTGCGTAAGGCGGTGCGTACTGCTCCCTCGGCGGGAATTGCTTGATCTCGAACAGCGAGTCCACGATCCGGGCGAGGGTATCTGGCGGCCGCTGGGTGAGAAAGAAGTGGAACCCGGGCTCAGGCTCGTGCCCGGCAACCGCGATCCGCGCTTCCAGGTACATGCTCGCCGGTGGCTCCTGGGTCCACTTCTCGGCCCAGCCGAACCGAAGAACCAGCTCGGCGAGATCGCCACTCCACCTCACGCCGTAGGTGTTGGCTGCGTCCTGTTCCAGGGCCGTGTGCAGCACACGAGAGAAGTGCTCAGTGCGGCGCTCGTTTCCCGGCGTAATGTAAAGTGGATCCGCCACCCACCAGATGCGCGCATTCGCTGCTTCCCGCTGCGCGCACGACATCCTCCGATACGTGTCGCGTAGGTTGTCGTCGAGAAGCGGCGAAAGATTCAGCCAGTGGCAGCGCGTCGGAGAAGGCATTTCACCGAGCGCGACAGAGAACGTGCTGTCCGCCGCAGCGAAATTCCCTCTGACGTGGAGAGCCAGCCCGAGCAGCGCATCGCACCACCATTTGGTCGCTTTGCACGAGCGGGCAACGCTGATCGCGGAGCTGTCGTGTCCCTCAACGAGGTAGCGGATCCGCTGCCCGATAACCCAGTCGTCGCCGGGAACCGCGTTGCCCGCCTTCTCGAGATCGTGTAGCAGCTCGGCGCGCGCGCGACGGATGTCATTGCCCTCATCGGGAACGACGTAGTCCACATAGTTTGGATGCCACTCGCAGAATCGTCCGACGACGAGGCAGCGATCCGGCGGGCCAGCGGAGAATCTGGGCAGCATCTGGCGGCGGCGGCTCTCGAACCGAGCCTGGCGATCACGCGCGTGGTGGGAGATCTCGCTCGAATCAACGAGCGCCTGCCGGTTCTGGAGCGATGTCTCCTGGAGCTTGGTCTGCGATGGCGAATTGTGAGGCAACATCGCGATCGCAGTCAACGCGAATGCGACTGACCGGCGCGGAAAGCGGATCCCGCCAAGGGTGACCACGACCTGGCCGAGCGGTTTGTTGCCCACGACTAATAGTTACAGCAGGAACGGGAGTCCGCTACTCCGGCCTGGGCTTCAACTGCTAGACGGCTACCGCGTGTCGTTCGCCGGCTACGGTGCGCCGGGCAAACTGGAGCCGCCAGATGAACAGCGCGTAAAGGATGAGCGCGATCGGAAGCCTCAGCTGTCCTTCCTTGAACTCGAATATCCAGCGCATCACATCGAAGACCAGGGAGTAGACAGTCAGCCAGAATGCTGGAGTGAGAAACGAGCGCTTGCGCAGGACGATCCCGATGCAGACAAGGGCGAGCACGAAGCTCACGATCTGCTCGATCCACCACAAACGCGTCTGGGAGCTGAGAGCGAATCGGTCGACGGGAATCATCATGACGTAAATCCAGCCGCCGATGGTGAGCGCGATGATCGCCAGCGCGATGAGCGTCCGGAAAGTGTCGCGCGGCAGGAAGGAAGGTGAATACTGCTCGGAGATTGGGGGGATTGGATTAGTCATGGCGGCATGAATTGAGGAAGACAGGCGACCAAGAAGCGGATTCCATGCCAGAGCCTATTAATATTTGGGGATGAATCGCGTCTGGCTGTCCCGAAGCCTCCGCGACCCGCCATCGTGCTCTGGACTATGGGCCTGAGAAACCGACCGGCTCGGCGCCTTCGCGCAGGGCTTTTTCGAATGACGCCCGCGTGTCGGCAACGTGCACGCTGAAGCTGCGGCCGGTTCCGTCCGGGTCGCTTGCTCGCTGATTTTTCTCGGTGATCGTCCCGGTTTTTTTCTTCATCTCACCGCCGCGCGTAGACGCGCACGTAGTCGACGAGCATCGTCGCCGGAAAGATCGCGTCCGACTGCGGATCTCCGTCGAAGTGACCACCGACTGCGAGATTGAGCATCAGGAAAAACGGTTGGTCGAGTATTGAGCTGCCATAATGCTCCACTTCGTTGCGCGTGACCCCGTAGTGGAGCGTGCCGTCGGCAAAGAAACGCACGGCAAGCGAATCCCATTCAACCGCAAACGTGTGGAAGTCGTCCGCCAGGACGCCGCTCGCGAGACTATTTGAGTGGGCGAACGGCGTTTGCCCCGAGTACCCTGGGCCGTGCACCGCTGAGCTCGTGGTGCTCGGCTGACTGCCCTTGTTCTCCATGATGTCGAGCTCTCCGCAGGCGGGCCATGGTGTGATGGGAGAGGTGTGTCCCAGCATCCAGAATGCCGGCCAAAGCCCCTGTCCAGCGGGCAGCTTGATACGTGCTTCGACCCTGCCGGGTGCCGCCAGCATCTTCCCGCGCGTAGTGATTCTCGCGGAGGTATACAGACACGGACCGTAGCTGCAAGTGAGGCCCGCGGGAGCGCGCCGGGCAACGATCGTCAATTGCCCCTGCCCATTCAGCGCGATGTTTTCGGATGCGTCGGTATAGTATTCCTTCTCGTTGTTGCCCCACCCGCAGATTCCTTTCGTGCAGCCATCAGCCGTTTCGTAACTCCATTTCGTGCTGTCGATGCGCGCGCCCGCGGCTCCGTCGAACTCATCGCTCCAGACTTGAACCCAGGTCGTCGGCGAAGGAGGCGTCGTCGGAGAGGGAGTCGAGGCGATCGACGCGGAGCTGCATGCGCACGCGAGCGAAGCGCTGACAGTAAGCGCCCACCTGCCATACGCTCTGTGGATACGCGTCAAGAGCGCGACCAACGCCAAAGCAGGCGGCAAGCCCAGAGGCAGAGAGCTGCTGAGGCAACGGTGATCAGAACCCACGAGACGTCCGTCATCAGGTTTGGTCCTTCCAAGATGACGCGCCAGACGTGGGCCAAGCTCAGCAGGCCAAAAACTACGCCGGTGACAATGATGTAAGCCTTCAATGTCCGATTGCTTGAGCCGTCCATGGTCAATCCTCTCAGCGTTTTGCGAACTTCAGGTGCGTTACCTGCGGCGCGGCGACAGTCCGTACGAGCTCCAGCCCGTGCAGATCGTCGCCGACTCCGTCGAAAAGCCGTTCGCCGCTGCCGAGTAGCGTCGGCACGAGGCTGATCTCCATCTGGTCCACGAGACCGGCAGCGAGATACTGCTGTGCGGCTTTGGCTCCCCCGGCCAGCGATACATCCTTGCCGCCAGCGGCTCGTCGCGCTTGTTCGAGCGCCGACTCGATGCCATTCGTGACAAACGTGAACGTCGTTCCGCCTTCGAGCTGAAGCGGCTCGCGCTTGTGATGCGTGAGCACGAACACAGGGTGATGGAACGGCGGATTGACTCCCCACCAACCGTTCCACGGCCTCTTTGCATCCCATCCGCCAGGATGTCCGCCAAACATGTTGCGCCCCATCACGGTGGCGCCGATGTTCGCGAGCGACTCCTCGACCACCCGGGTGCTTTCGTTGACCTCGCCACCCTCCATTCCGTGCTCGTCGCGGAAGATTGCGAGCGCAAAGGCCCACTCGTGGAGTCGTGTGCCTCCGATTCCGAGTGGATTGTCGACACTCTGGCTTGGGCCGGCGACAAACCCGTCGAGCGACATGGAGATTTTGAGGCGCAGCTTCGACACGTTGGCAAAGTTGCGGGCGAATCCAACAAAATGCGAGTGACACGGGATCCGGCCGCCACCCTATCCCGACGCTCTCTCCGCCAAGGCGCTCTCGAGCGCGTACCACGCCAGCAGCGCGCACTTCACGCGCGCTGGGAATCTCGCCACGCCAGAGAGAGCGCGCAGCGAGCCGAGCAGGGCATCATCCGCGGCAGCGGCGTTTCCGAGCATCAGGTCCCGGAACTGCTTCCTGATCGCGCCGATCTCTTCCGTGGTCTTCCCCTTCACCAGCTGTGTCATCATGGACGCCGATGCCTGTGAGATCGAGCAGCCACGTCCCGAAAACCTGAGGTCGCACACGCAGTCTCCCTCGAAGGCTACCTGGAGCGTGATCTCGTCGCCGCACAGCGGATTTTTCATCTCCACTGTCGCGTCTGCCTTGTCGAGCGCGCCCTTGTTGCGTGGCCGGCGGTAGTGATCGAGGATCATCTCCTGGTACAACGCGCCGATCTCGGCCGAGGTCCTAGGCGAGGTCATGTCGCTCCGGAGCTCGACGGAGTCGGCTAAGCAGGCACATAACCGAAGATCTCGCGCGCCTTCATGATCCCGGTGACCAGCGCATCGATGTCGCTCTCGTCGTTGTACACGTAGAACGATGCGCGGGCGGTCGCGGCCACATCGAGCCTGCGCATCAAGGGCTGCGCGCAATGGTGCCCGGCGCGAATGCAGACACCCTCGCCGTCGAGAATCGTCGCCAGATCGTGCGGATGCACATCGACCATCGTGAAGCTCACGACGCCGCTGCGCTCTCCTACCGGCGGTCCGTAGATGTGCAGACCTTCGATCGCGGAGAGCCGCGTCTGCGCGGCGGACATCAGCGCCCGCTCATGAGTGAGCACGCGATCCATTCCGATCTGGTCGAGATACTCGACAGCCGCAGCGAGACCCACCGCGTTGGCGGCATTTGGAGTTCCCGCCTCAAATTTGTGCGGCAACACGTTCCACGTCGTCCGGTCATCGTACACGAACTCGATCATGTCACCGCCTGTCTGATACGGCGGCATCTCCTCGAGCAGCTCGCGCTTTCCGATCAGTCCGCCGATTCCCATCGGCCCCAGCATCTTGTGGCCGCTGAACGCGTAGAAATCGATGCCGAGCGAATCGAACGAGACCGGAAAATGCGGAGCGCTCTGGGCGCCATCGCAAACGAGAACCGCATCGGTTTTCTCGCGCACCAGCCGCGCGATATCGGCAATTGGATTGATCGTCCCCAACGCGTTCGAGACGTGATTGAATGCGACGACTTTCGTGTGCTCGTTGAGCAAACCGCTCAGAAACTCCAGATCGATCCTGCCGTCGGGAGTCAGCTCGCAGACTCTGAACTTCGCGCCCTTCTTCATGGCGAGCACCTGCCATGGGACGAAGTTCGCGTGATGTTCGAGCGCGGTCACGACTATCTCGTCACCACGCGAGATATTCGCCTCGCCCCATGATCCCGCGACGAGATTCAGTCCCTCCGTGGTGCCGCGCGTGAAAATGAGACAGTCTGGATCGCTCACACCAAGGAATTGCGCGATTCGGACTCGCGAATCGTGATAGCGCTCTGTCGCTCGAACAGAGAGCGAATACGCTCCACGATGCGGATTCGCGTTCGCCGTCTCATAGAATTCACGCAACGCGTCGAGAACCGCCCTCGGCTTCTGGGATGTTGCGGCGGAATCGAGGTAGTGCAGGCCCGGATTGTTGACGAGCAGGGGAAAGTCGGCGCGACAACTCATGGCACCCGCACCGTCGACTTTTCGTACCTGCCGTCGATGCGCTGACAGCGGGGACCAACCAGGATCTTCTCTCCTTCCAGCCGGACCTGGAACACCGGCAACGGGCTGGTCGCCGGCACCTGCCTCACCTCGCCGGTTCTGCAATCGTACCGGGCACCGTGCCACGCGCACTGCAGCGTCCCATCCTTGAGCAGGTCTCCCTGCGACATCGAAAAATGCTGGTGGGTACAGATATCGCTCAAAGCGGAGATCTCGCCGTTCTGTCGAACCAGGCAAACCGCGTCACCGGTCGCTCGCACGCGCTGCAATACCGTCCCTTCGGCAAGCTCTGCTACCGACGCGACTGCCTCGAACACCGAATCTTGGTCCGCTCTAAGGAATGGAAGCCCGCTCACTGCGCACATCTTTCAGTCACGTAAGTGCTGACGACACAAGAACATAAGTCTTGTCCGAGTCAGCTTGACTATCCCGACAGTATTACTTTAGATTGAATCTACGAGGGGAAGTATAGAAACGCCAAGGAGTTGGAATGGGTTCGGGAATCGAGGCGCTGGTCAACCGCGAGTACGCATACGGATTCGTAACGGACATCGAGACGGATACCGTCCCGGCCGGGCTCAATGAAGGCATAATCCGCCTGATCTCGGCGAAGAAAAACGAGCCCGAATTCATGCTGGAATGGCGGCTCAAGGCGTATCGCCGTTGGCTCACGATGAAAGAGCCGCATTGGGGCAACGTCAAATACCCCGCTATCGATTACAACTCCCTGGTTTACTACTCAGCGCCGAAGAGCGTCAAGCCGCTCCAGAGTCTGGACGAAGTCGATCCGGAGCTGCTCCGCACCTACGAAAAACTCGGCATCTCGCTCACGGAGCAGAAATTCCTCGCCGGCGTCGCCGTCGACGCGATCTTCGACAGCGTCTCGGTCGGAACGACGATGAGAGAAGAGCTCGGAAAGCACGGAATCATCTTTTGCTCATTCGGTGAAGCGGTTCAGAGCCACCCCGAGCTGGTCGAGAAGTACCTGGGCACTGTCGTCCCACACAGCGACAATTTCTTCGCAGCACTGAACGCCGCCGTCTTCAGCGATGGATCGTTCGCCTACGTGCCCAAGGGCGTGAAGTGCCCGATGGAGCTCTCGACCTACTTCCGCATGAACAGCGCGAATACCGGACAGTTCGAGCGGACGCTGATCATTGCCGATGAGGGCGCATCCGTCAGCTATCTGGAGGGATGCACGGCGCCAAAGCGCGACGAGAATCAGCTGCACGCGGCCGTCGTCGAGCTGATCGCGCTGGACAATGCGACGGTCAAGTACTCCACGGTGCAGAACTGGTACGCGGGCGACGCCGAAGGAAAGGGCGGCATCTACAACTTCGTGACCAAGCGCGGCAAGTGCGCGGGCGTCAACTCGAAGATATCCTGGACGCAGGTCGAGACGGGCTCGGCGATCACCTGGAAGTATCCAAGTGTGATTCTCCAGGGCGACAACTCGGTTGGTGAGTTCTATTCGGTGGCGGTCGTCAACAAGAAGCAGCAGGCGGACACCGGCACAAAGATGATTCACATCGGCAAGAACACGAAGTCCACGATTGTCTCCAAGGGAATCTCCGCCGGCGAGGGCAACAACAGCTATCGCGGACTCGTTCGCGTGCTGCCCAGGGCGGAAGGCGCGCGCAACTATACGCAGTGCGACTCGATGCTCATCGGCAACAAATGCGGTGCGCATACGTTCCCGTACATCGAGGTGCAGAACAACACGGCCACGCTGGAGCACGAGGCGTCGACGTCGAAGATCGGCGAGGACCAGATCTTCTACTGCAAGCAGCGCGGAGTGAGCGCCGAGCACGCGGTGTCGATGATCGTGAGCGGGTTCTGCCGCGAAGTGTTCAAGGAGCTGCCCATGGAATTCGCGGTCGAAGCGCAGCAACTCCTCGGCATTACGCTCGAAGGAAGCGTAGGCTGATTCACTCGACACCATTGGCCTTGCGCAATCTCAACGACAGAATCCGCGCTGCCTGGGCCTGGCTCCGCTCCGGACCCAGAACTCCGGGTTACCCATTCACCGCAAATTGGACGCTCTTCAGTCAGGCGATATACGGCATCCAAACAACATTCAATCACTGGTTTCGTGTTAGAGATAAATGACCTGCACGCCGGCATCGGCGAACGTGAGATTCTCAAAGGCATCTCGCTGCGCGTAAACGCAGGCGAAGTACACGCCGTCATGGGACCCAACGGTTCGGGAAAATCCACGCTCGCGCAGGTGCTCGCCGGAAATCCGTCGTACCAGGTGACTAGGGGAACGATCAGCTACAACGGGCAGGATCTCCTGGAGCTGGACCCCGAAGTGCGCGCGCAGAACGGAATTTTTCTCGCGTTCCAGTATCCCGTAGAGATTCCCGGCGTATCGAACGCGTATTTCCTCCGCTCGGCGTACAATGAGATTCGCAAAGCGAAGGGTATGGAAGAAGTCGACCCTCTCGAATTCCTAGACCTGGTAGAGGAGAAGCTCAAGCTGGTCGATATGGACGAGTCAATGCTCTCGCGCTCGGTGAACCAGGGCTTCTCCGGCGGAGAGAAAAAGCGTAACGAAATCTTTCAAATGGCCGTGCTCGCGCCGCGGCTCGCGATTCTCGACGAGACGGATTCGGGACTGGATATCGATGCTCTTCGGATCGTGGCGCAGGGAGTCAACACGCTGCGCTCGCCTGAGAATGCTACGATCGTCGTCACGCACTACCAGCGTCTTCTCAACTACATCATCCCCGACTTCGTGCACGTGCTGGCGAACGGCCGCATCGTGAAATCGGGAGGCAAGGAGCTCGCTCTCGAGCTCGAGGAGAAGGGTTACGACTGGCTACAGAACGTCGATGCCGGTGCCGGAGCAGCGGCTTGAGCGACGTTGCAACCAGAAAAGGCCCTCGTGACAACGCTACTGCCGGCAAGAATGGCGCGAACCCAGTGAACAGTCGCCCACTTAGTCCGATCGAAGCTTATCGGGCGAATTTCGAGCATCAACCAACCGCGCCCGAATGGCTTCAGTCGCTGCGCGCACAGGGGATGGACCGGTTCCAGGCGCTCGGATTTCCGACGACGAAGAACGAGGACTGGCATTTCACCAGTGTAGCACCGATCGCCGAGCGGCTGTTTCACGCCGCGATGTCGAGTGAGTCGGGCGTCTCATCAGAGGGGAGCACGGCAGGAATGGTGGCGCGTGCCGATCTCAAACGGTTCACGTTCGACCAACCCGCCTGGCACACGCTGGTTTTCGTCAATGGTGAGTTCTCTCCGGACCTGTCATCCTACGCGGGGATGAAAGAGAAGGTTCGTGTGAACAGTCTCGCTAATGCGATTCGCTCAAGCATCGGTCGTCCGGAGCGACATCTCGGGAAGATTGCGGCGTTCAACGGGCACGCATTTACCGCACTCAACACGGCATTCATTCGGGATGGTGCGTTCATCGAACTGCAGGCGGACGCGGTCGTCGACCAACCGATTCACCTGATATTCGTTTCAGAAGGCGAGGGAGAAGCCGTCTCGCATCCGCGAAACCTGATAGTCGCCGCGTCGAATTCCCGCGCGACGATAATCGAGAGCTACGTCTCCATCCGTGACAGCTGTTATTTCACGAATGCGGTGACGGAAATCTCTCTTGGTGCGGGCGCGCGCGTCGATCACTTCAAGATCCAGCGGGAAAGCGAGAAGGCGTACCACGTCGGCACGACGCAGATCCGGCAGGAACGCGACAGCCAGCTGCACTCGTTCTCGTTCGCGGTCGGCGGCTCATTGGCGCGGACCAATATCTACACTTCGCTCGACGGAGCTGGCGCGACCTGCACGCTGAACGGACTCTATCTCACCGACGGCGTCCAGCACATCGACAATCAGACGAGCATCGAGCACATCGCCCCCAATTGCCCGAGCCACGAGATCTACAAGGGTGTTCTCGACGGGCGCTCACACGGTGTATTCAACGGCAAGGTGTACGTGCACCCCGAAGCGCAGAAGACCGACGGCAAGCAGAGCAACAACAATCTCCTGCTGTCGCCGCACGCCAGGGTGGACACGAAGCCACAGCTCGAGATCTTCGCCGATGATGTGAAGTGCACTCACGGCGCGACGGTCGGCCGCCTCGATGAGGTCGCGATGTTCTATCTGAACAGCCGCGGAATTGGTCGCGAAACGGCGCGCATGCTGTTGACATACGCCTTCGCGGCGGACGTTCTCGAGACTATCGAGCTCCAGCCAATGAAGGAGGAGCTGGAGAGAATGGTCCTCTCTCGATTTGCAGGTTCGGGAGCTTAGCCGCTACCGACCGAGCAAATACAGAATCACCACGATCACCATAACCGCCATGATGATCACGTTCGTCGGGACCCTTCTCGGCGAATCGGGATCGAGATCCCCGGCGAGAATGGGATGCTTGATGGTGTTGCGGCGGGTGTTGATGTCCTTTTCCCGCTTGCTCGCGCCGGCCGGTTCTATCACTGCTACGCCCAGCGGAAGACGCTTGGTCGTGAAGGTGAGGATCGCCGAGCCGACTTCGACCTTGTCGCCTTCAGCGAGGGATCGCGGCTCTGCGAGCGTCATTCCGTTCACGGTGGTCGGATTAACGCCACACGGATGCAGAACGAACTTGCCATCCTCCGATCGCAGCTCGGCGTGGTTGCGTGACACGGCGGGCTCGCGAATCAGGATATGACTTGCAGCGTCGCGCCCGATCGTCAGAAGGGAATTCCTGACTGGATAGGCGCGCCGCTCGAACTCGTAAATGAGGTGGGCGCTGTCGTCGCCCGGGGCTTGTAAGGCCATAAAAGCCATAGAATCTCCGTCGAGGTATAGACGAGCGAGGGCTCGGGCAGGCTACATTAAGCGCCTTACGGGACGGTGGGACTCGAAGGTCGGGCCGTCTCGGGGTATTTTATCGCGAACCCACAATTCAACTCCCCGGAGGGGGCATGGCGACAAAACTCGAAAAAACCCTGAAGCGCGAGATCACGATCGACGGCAAGGCCTACATGGTCGCGATCTCTCCTGAAGGCGTTAAAGTGACGCAAAAAGGCTTTCGCAGAGGCCCGGAGATGACCTGGCGGGCGATCATCAGCGGCGAGGCCGAGATGGGCCAGCAGCTCAAGTCATCGGTCAACGCAACGGGCGGAGATTCCGAGGAGTAGGGTTTTACGGGTTTGTCTGGATGTTCGGATTGCTCTGAACGTCGGACAGGTGTTCCTGAATGATTACCCATTTTCCACCGCGTTTCTGGAACACCGCCGTCCACGCCCCGCCGATGACGTGATTCATCCCCATCGGCGTAAGGTGCGGGACTCGATAGGTGCTCGTCATCACCGCCGCGTCCGGTGCGAGCACATCGACCGTCATTGAGGTCCATTCCCACTGCGGCTGCCGCATGTTCTGGCCGACGTAGGTCCAGAACGCCTGGATAGCCTGCTGGAGCCGCGGACGCGTCGTCGTAGTCACTCCGCCGCTCGCTGAAATCACCCGGCCTTCGGCCGGGTAAAGACTCATCAGCCGATTCACCGCATCCGGTTTCGACAGATCGTAGGTGTTGGCGACGAGGTGCTTGAGACTGTCCGCGATCGCTTTCTTGTCGGCCGCGGACATGTCCGAAGCGGATCGAGGTCCGCAGGCGAGCAAGATGATAATCGCGCCGGTCATCCCGGACCAGGCAAACGACCGGACAACGCGCGGCCAACGAGGTGAGGCAAAACCGCTCATGAGCGAAAGGTACAGCGGGCTCAAGAACACCGCGCCGTCTCGTAATGGAGACAACCGTGTCTCTCGCTGGTGACATCATCCTTGAAAACGTCGACTTAACCCTCGTTTCAAAGGGGAAACGCCCGGCTTGGCCGTTGCCTCTATAGATGCCGCCGGAGGGATATTCCCCGGCGAAGGAACATTGCAGAGCAGTCATTTCCCGGTCATCGGGAAGGAGTTTTTATGCGGAAGAGTTATCTGTTGCTTGCAGGAGCTGGTGCAGTACTTCTGGCCGCTTGCAGCGGCGACAAGAAAGTGGCGATGAACGACGATCTCAAGAACGATCTGGCGCTTGCCTCATCGTCCGATGGGATAGACCTCGCCAACAGCTCCCCCAATGCGGGCCAACAGGTGATTTCGGCGATTGAGCGTACTGCTCCTCCGACCCGCCAAGCGGCTCCTTCAGCTCGCGTTAGACGCCACAAGGCGGCTCCGAAGGCCCCGCCGCAGGTCGCGAAAACCACAGCGCCGGCCACTGTCGCGGAGACCGAGCCTCAGTCGGTAGCGCCGGAACCCGTCGCCAACGACCCGACTCCCGTGTCACCGCGTCCCCAGCCGGTCGCGGTATCCTATCCGAGCGGTCCGTCGTCTGGTGGTGACGATGGCAGCGTGAGCCGCGGGTCGTCCGCGGGCGCAATAATCGGAACGATTCTGGGTGCCGTGATTCGCGGCGGCGTAGTCGGCGGCGACGGCGACACCTGCGATCCGCGCACTGACGGTCGTGGGCGAGGCCGGGCAACCAACAACCGTATCCCATTCCCGATCGGTGGTATGGGTACTGGCCGAGTCATTATGGGTGGAACTTTCCCCTCGAGGGGCAGGCGCTAGGCAACTAGGGTGCGCCACAATCGGGGCGTACCCTTTTGCTTTCGAGATGACCATGATGAAGACCACTTTCTCGAGGATCGCTACACCGATCCTCTTTGCCGTTACGATCGCGTTGGGCGCCTGCAAGCGGGGTGACAAGCCCGAGGACGCACTCGCGCAGGATACCTCATTGGCCCACGACCTGAGCCTGGCGAACGCCGACACCATGGCGCAGCCACAGCTGAAGGACGTCCCGATCACGACGGCTCCGATCGTCAATCCCGCCACGCCGGCTCCGAGAGTCGCGAAGCGTCAGACACCGTCGCAGATCCTCACTCCGAGCAGAAATCCGCGTCGCGTAGTCTCGACGACGCCGAGAACGCCTGAGCCGGCAGAGAAAGCGCCTGTCACAACCGAGAACGGAAACACAGTGACAGAGGGTTCGAGTGCCGGCACTGCCCCGAGCCGATCAGTCGGAACGATCGCCACTGGGTCGGAGATCTCTCTCTATTCAGGCCAGCGTGTATGCACGAACACATATGCGGTGGGAGATCGTTTCACCGCGAGCGTAGCTGAATCGGTGCAGGGCTCGAACGGCGTAGCCATTCCGGCCGGTGCCACAGCGGTGATAGAAGTGACCGCACTCAAGCGCAGCGAAAACGCGAATGACAACATTGCGATGGAATTCGTGGTGCGGTCGATCGCGTTCAACGGCACGACCTATCCCGTCACCTCGACAGTCACCTCGGCGCAGGTGGACAAAGTTCGCAACGGCGACGCGAGCAACGATGCCAGGAAGGTTGCAACGGGCGCGGTAATCGGCGCGATTGCCGGACAAATATTCGGGCACCATACCAAGTCCACCGTGATCGGAGCTGCCACCGGCGCTGCTGCGGGCGCAGTCGTCGCGGGTGCAACCGGAAAGTACGACGGGTGCGTCCCGAACGGTGGGCGTATATCGCTCAAGCTCACCCAGCCGATGCAGGTCCAGCAGTCGGTCTGATTCGATAATAGAAGTAACTAAAAAGGCGTGCTCAGATGAGCGCGCCTTTTTGCTACTCGAAGTAATTCCTGGCGAGCTGACGGCCGAAGTAAATACCAAACCCCGTCCCGACCATGCTCACCAGGAATGCCGTGTATAAACCCACGGTCGCGCCGAGTGCCCAACCGGCGTAGCTACCTATTGTCGCGCCGACGAAAGAGAGCAGCTTGCCCATACCAAATGGACGAGCGCGGCGTGGTATTGGCACTCCACGCCGATTTCCTTAAACCGCGGCGTCCTCCGAGTAGACCTTGGCCCCGGCCCAAGCCGACACCAGGAAGTTCACCAGGCCGAGGAACGCGAATGTAAACCAGAGTCCCGTCGACATCATTCCCATGTGCATATATCCCGAGAAGAAGATCGAGGCGAGGACCCAGAACAAGAGTGCCGCGTAAGTCGCCGTCCGTATTCCGGGACCAAAACGCGGGCGAATTGCCGCGTAAGTCCAAACGAGCGCAATTCCAAGTACGAGGTCCATGACGACGGACATAGTTATCGCTGAGCCCGTCATCATCGCGTCAGCCATGCCCGGCTTGAACGCATCTGATTCGGCCTTCATGCGCGCGCCAAGCATGAACTGCACTGCGAAATCGATGACGTTCATGACGACACCGGCAACGATGCCTCCGATCAGCACCTTCTTTGTGTTTATGGCCATGCTATCCTCTCTTGGGGATATAGATGGGTCGCGCCACAGCGAACGGAGTGTCAGTGCCAATTGGAGTTGCGTCAAGAGGCAAACGCCTGTAGCCAAGAGCCGGCCCACACACAGCCCCCGGCCGGTAGTCTTCTGTTGCAGTTACCGGACTTCACAAGCATTAGATTGTTGTTGAGACAGGGGTGCCGACGCCTTTGTATCGAAGCCTCGCCAAGAGGCGGCAGCGCCGGCTGAGAAAGTCCCTCAGAACCTGATCCGGTTAGTACCGGCGTAGGGAGTCGAAGAATGACAACGCAGATGCACTACGCGCGTCGTGGGGAGATCACCGACGCGATGCGCTTCGTCGCCGAGCGCGAAGAGCTGTCCCCCGAGCTGGTGCGCGACGAAATCGCGATTGGGCGGCTCATCATCCCGGCTAATATCCACCACCTCGCCGGCGCGCTGGAGCCGATGGCAATCGGCAAGGTCTCGCGAGTCAAGATCAACGCCAATATCGGCAACTCTCAGGTTTCGTCCGATGTGAATGGCGAGATCGACAAGCTGCAGATCGCCGTGAAATACGGCGCCGACACGGTTATGGATCTCTCGACTGGCGGAAACATCGATGGAATCCGCCGCGCGATCATCGCTGCCTCACCCGTGCCGATTGGCACGGTACCGATTTACCAGGCCGTGCAGGGCGGACCGGATGGCAAGTGGGACAAGGAGCTCGAGGAGCTCACTGCCAACGACCTGCTCGACATGATCGAGCACCAGGCGAAACAGGGCGTCGATTACATGACGCTTCACGCGGGAATTCTCATCGAGCATCTCCCGCTGGTGCACGGGAGGATCACCGGCATCGTGAGCAGGGGCGGATCCCTGCACGCGGTGTGGATGATGGCGCACCGCAAGCAGAACCCGCTTTACGAGAGGTTCGGCGACGTCCTCGACATCCTACGCGAGTACGACGTCACCGTCTCACTCGGAGACAGTCTCCGCCCAGGCTGCATCGCCGACGCCAGCGATCGCGCGCAATTCGCCGAGCTCGACACGCTTGGAGAGCTCACAAGGAGAGCGTGGAAGAAGGACGTCCAGGTGATGGTCGAGGGGCCCGGACACATCCCCATGGACCAGATCGAGATGAACGTCCGGCGCATGAAGGAAGTCTGCAGCGAAGCGCCGTTCTACACACTCGGGCCGCTCGTCACCGATATCTCTCCGGGGTACGACCACATCTCGAGCGCAATTGGAGCGGCGATGATCGGCTGGTTCGGCTCGGACATGTTGTGCTACGTCACGCCCAAAGAGCATCTCGGTCTCCCCAACGCCGAAGATGTGCGTCAGGGCGTCATCGCTTACAAGATCGCGGCGCACTCGGCCGATATCGCACGTGGAAGGAAGGGCGCGCGCGATCGCGACGATGCGTTATCCCGCGCGCGCTACAACTTCGACTGGAAGGAGCAATTCCGCCTGAGCCTCGATCCCGAGAGGGCGCAGGAGTATCACGACGAGACCTTGCCGGCGGAGTACTTCAAAAGCGCGGAGTTCTGCGCGATGTGCGGCCCCAAGTTCTGCTCGATGCACCACTCCAGAACGATCGAGGAAGGAATCGCGAAGATGGCAGCGGAGCTGGCGGTGGAGGAAGGGAAGCAGCTGGAGCACGAACAACAGCTAGCTGGTGCTTCAGCGAGCTGAGCTCGAGCGCTTTTGCGCGCGATGCAACAGTGTCGCTCGCATCTCGCGCATGTGTGCTACGCTTTTCTGCGCCGTCGTCGGCGGCGCGATGTGCGTGAACATGCGCGCGCCAAGCGACGCAAGTCCGCGGAAAATGCGTCCGGTGCTAGTCTCGGGACCCGGCGCCGATGCGCCGGTGCGCCTTGACATGCGGCCGATGCTGTCCACGGACTCGGCGTACTTTCGCGCGCATCCGCTCATGGTACCGATTGAAGGGGGCGAGCATTCGCAGCTCACAGACACGTTTCACGAGTCACGGAGCGGCGGCAGAATCCACATGGCGACGGACATAATGGCTATGCGAGGGACGCCTGTGCTCGCTGCGGCGAACGGGCGCATTATCAAGCTGGCGAACGGAGGGGCCGGAGGAATAACGATCTACATCGCGGACGCGAGCGGACGCTATGTTCACTACTACGCGCACCTGATGGGTTACGCCCCGAATGTGATCGAAGGTCTGGCCGTCCGGGAAGGAGATGTGATCGGGTTCGTCGGCACGACCGGAAACGCGCCTCCGAATTCGCCCCACCTTCACTTTCAGGTGATGCGGAGCGACGCGAACTACTGGAACGGTACGCCGATTGACGTACGAGGGTTCATGACGAAGCCCGGGCGGATGAGAAATTGAAAGGCAAGGAGCGTGCGGGGCTGCGCGCGGAAGCGCATCATCTGAACCCGACTGTTCACATCGGCCAGCACGGCCTCACGCCGTCGGTGTTAGGCACGCTCGACGATGCGCTGCGCACGCGTGAGCTGGTAAAGGTCAAGCTGGGGAACAAGGACGACGTAAAGCCCAAGGACGTGGCGAATTCCCTGGCGCTCGCGACGAACTCCGCAGTGGTGCAGGTGATTGGACGCACGGCTACGTTCTTCCGCGAGAATCCGGATTTCGACAAGAAACGCGGCGCCGTCCCGCCGTGGCGGAAGTAGAATGGTGTTGAAACAATTTCTTCGACGGAGCGAGTGAGATGGGCGGACCAGCAATCATCGCAATGATGCGGTTGAAAGAGCGGCAGGTCGTCGACGACTTTCGCGCGGCGGGCGCGCTCACCCCCTCGACCGCGCAATCCTACGCTGCGATGGGCTTCGGAGAGACGATGGCGATCAAGCGACTGCATAGCAGCGCGGTGATTCGCGAAACCTCACCAGGTCTTTACTATCTCGACGAGGAAGTCTGGATCGCCGTTCGCCGCAACCGCCGGCGTCGCGTGGCTATACTCCTCTCCGTTATCGTCCTCATCTTCCTGGGCTTCGCAGTTGGGTTCCTCAAGTCGTGAAGGCTGCTGTTGATATTCAACCCCGCGAGTCTATTTTTCGCAAAGGAAACACTCGGGCGCCGCTGAAGTCGCCGCTGCACTATCGGGAAAGAGATGCCTTACGTCATAACTGAAGCCTGCAAGAATACAAAGGATCGCGCCTGCGTAGATGTATGTCCGGTGGACTGCATCTATGAGGGAGCGGACCAACTCTACATCCATCCCGACGAATGCATCGATTGCGGCGCATGCGAGCCCGAATGCCCGGTGACGGCAATCTTCCCCGAAGAGGACGTGCCGTCGAACCTGAAGGAATACGTCCAGATCAATCGCGAAGTGTTCAAGGGCGAGAACCCTCCCGGACGGCCCAACCGGTAGCCATTTCAGTGCGAGCGACTGGCAGAACCCACTGCTCGCGCATCAATATCTGATCCTATGACCCCTCCCATCGTTCCCGGAAAAAACGGAATGGCTACCGTGCTGCTGTCGCACCCCTCGGGCAGCTCCGCGGATGTCTACCTCAACGGCGCACACGTCACCTCCTGGATTCCGGCGGGCGCCAAGGAGGTGCTGTTCATGGGGAAGACAGCGACGTTTGCTACGGGAGATCCGATCCGCGGCGGAATTCCGGTTGTCTTTCCGCAATTCGCGAACACGGGTCCGCTTCCACAGCACGGGTTCGCGCGCAAGACAGAGTGGCAGCTCTCCGAGAACGCGGACGCCGCGGACGATCCATCATCGGTGAAGCTCGTCCTCGCCGACGATCATCGGACACGGGAGCTGTGGCCGTACCACTTCCGCACGGAGCTCGTTGTGAGGATAGACGAGAAATCGCTCGAGGTGAAGCTCGAAGTTTTCAATACCGGTGACGAGGTGTTCAGCTTCACCTCCGCGCTGCACACCTACATTGCCGTTGCCGACATCCGCGAGTCCGCGATCCGCGGATTCACCGGCAAGTGGTACCTGGACAAGACGCAGGGCGGAAACGAGACGAAGGACGAAGCCAAGAAGCTCGTGATTTCCGACGAGACCGATCGCGTCTACCTCAAGGCGCCGAAGAAGGTCGAAGTCGAGGATCGTGGGAACGATCGCCGCATAGAAGTGCGAGCGGCAGGGTTCAAGGATGCAGTCGTCTGGAATCCGTGGGCCGAGAAGGTCACCGGGTTTATCGGGCTGGACACCGACGACTACATGAGGATGGTCTGCGTGGAAGCCGCGCAGATCGGTTCGCCGGTGGAGCTCAAGCCCGGCGCGTCATGGGTCGGCTCACAGACTCTGGCACTCGTGTAAGTGCCGATCTTCCGCCCGTCCGCATTCAAGTGGCAATGCGACAAGTGCGGAGTCTTTTTCGGAGCGGGGAAGGGCGGGGTGTGCGCTTCGTGCAAGCGGGCCCTGTGCGATACCCATCTTTATGGTTCGTTCTTCGAGAAGATGAAGGCGCGGTTCTCGAGCGACCGGGCGGCTTGCGTCGAGTGCAGGGCGAAAGGTCGGAGCTGACTGAACCGCAAAACTGAACGGGTGCGAGTCGTCAATAGCGTGGCTGTCAGATGCCAGTTCACTACGCCCTGACTTATCTCTGTGGCGTTTGGAGCAACTGCCTGTGGCGTAACGCCAGTATTGACGTCCCGGCGTCGTGAACTGGACACTGCCCACTTTGCCACTGACAACTCGCACCCGTTCAGTTGCAGTCAAGCAGACTTAGAACCGTCTAAAGAAGCCTATCGCCCCGACCTGCGCGTTCCCCTCCAGGATCTGACTCTTTATCCAGAACGCGGCCAATAGCACGGCGTACTGCAGGAACGTGCTGATCTCGCTCTTGAACGCTTCGCCCCAATGGTACTCGCCCACAGGCTCTTCGCCGCGCGGGGGGCGGGGGATCCAGCGTGGAGTCTCCTGCTTGTAATCCAGATACTCGCGCCCGAAAATTGACTCCAGCACTCCTTCCTCGTAGCGGACGATGAGCTCGTACTCCAGCGCGAACAGCAGCACCGCGATCGGCAGAAACCAGAGCACACCAGAGATGGTGACGAATCCCATCCAGATGAGAAAGTTGCCGATGTAGAGCGGATTTCTGGCCCAGGCGAAGATCCCGTACGTGACTAGTCGCTGCACACCACGTGAGCGGCGGCGAGTGACTGTACCGGCCGCTGCGACGCCCGCGAGACGGACCGCTTCACCGATGATGATCAGCGCGAGCCCGACTTCCCAGCGAAACGGAGACGTCGTGCCCGGCATGACGAGCGGGATGCCGAGGAACAGGAGCGGCAACCATCCGCGATGACGGAACAACACCGCGCCGATCTGCGCCGGAATAGATTGCTCGGCGGCGCTGACCTGTGTAGGAGTAGGACTTGTCACAAGTTGCGCGCGCCTTCAGCGTGAGATCCGATCATCGGTGCGGTGAAGCCGGTTGAGCATCTTCCTCCCAGGGAGGAAAGAGCGTCCGCCACTGATCGGGAACAGGAATTGGCTTTCCATCCGGTGAGACCGTGACGTAAACAATCGATGCGTCGCACACCACAGCATCGCGCTGATTCCGCACCACCTGCCTCACGATAAAGCTCGTGTTGCCGACCGAGAGAAGCCCGGTACGAATGCCCAGATCGTCGCCGGGGAATGTCTGCGCCTGGTACGAGGCTTCGACCTTGCGCACGACAGCCCACAGATTCGTCTTCATGTACTCGCTGTACGACATGTGCCGCTCCAGAGCGGACCATCGCGCGCGCTCGAGCAGAACAAGCATGTGGGCATGATTCACGTGCCCCACCGAGTCGCAGTCACTCGGATAGATATGAACCTTGAAATCTTCCGGCATCAGGAGTGGAAAGAGAGGAAAGCCGTCGCACGCGAAAGTTAACCCGCCCGGGGCACGATACCATTCAGGCGCTAGATTTCGGTGATGCCTCCAGCCCGCTCGGACGGCGCGCTCTACCTCGACAAGCCGGAGCAGGTAGACCGCTTCCTGAATGAAATATCAACCGTGAAAGAGCTTGCCCTCGATACCGAAGGCGCGAGCTTTCACCGCTTTCTCGACCGCGTTTATCTCCTCCAGCTCTCCACGCGCGAGCAAAGCGCTATCATTGATCCCCTTCCCATAGGCTCGCCCAAGGGCCTGGGTGAGCTGCTCCAGAAGAAGTCGGTCGAAGTCGTCTTCCACGACGCGGATTACGATCTGCGGCTCCTGCACCAGGATTACGGCTGGCACGTCACGAACATCTTCGACACGCGGATCGCTTCGCAGCTGCTGGGAATCAAATCGTTCGGGCTCGCCGCGCTGCTCGAGCAATTCTTCGACGTCAAGCTGGACAAAAAACATCAGCGCGCCGACTGGTCGATGCGCCCGCTCACGCCCGACATGCTCGAATACGCCGCGCAGGACACACGCCACCTGCTGCAGCTGAAGGATCACATGAAGGGAGAGCTGACGCGTCGCGGCAGGCTGCACTGGGCCCAGGAAGAGTTCATTAGGCTCGAAGGTACCCGGTGGGAAGCCGAGGAAAGCATGGAAGGATATTTAAGGTTGAAAGGCGCGCGAGATCTGACGCGCCAGGAGCTGGCGGTGCTTCGTGAAGTCGCTAACTGGCGCGACACTGTTGCGGCGCAGCTCAATCGCGCGACGTTTCGCGTGATGGGCAACGAGGTTCTGTTCGAGCTGGCTCGCCGCGCTCCCAAGAGTGTGTCGGAGCTTGGCGCGATCAAGGGGATGCCGAAGGGAATGGTCGAGCGCGGAGGTGCCGACATTGTCGCGGCAGTGAGGAGAGGCGTCGAGGTGCCGGAGGCGGAGCTCCCCAAGTTTCCACGCGGTCAGCGTTGGAACAAGGATCGCGACTTCGACGAGCGGGTCGCGCGGCTCAAAGCCGTTCGGGACTCCGCTGCGTCCAGGCTCGACCTGGATCCCGGAGTGTTATGCTCGCGCGAGAGGCTGGAAAACATCGCGCGGAGCGGAGCTAAGAGCGTGGAGGAGCTTACGGCTGTTCCAGACCTACGTCGCTGGCAAATCGAAGAAATGGCGGCGGGTTTTATCGCGGCGCTTTCAGCATAAGGCCGCCCGGGCCTTAAAAGCCCAGGTACGCCCTTACCCGCGGCTCCATCTTCTCCGGTGTCCAGAAGGGCATCCAGACGAGATTCACTTCCACCTTCTCGACGCCCGGTAAACTCTTCACTTCCGTCTCGGCGTTCGTCATCAACTCGGGTCCGGAAGGGCACGCGGGCGAGGTGAGGGTCATGTCGACCTTCACGGTGGTGCCATCGACGGCGATCGCGTAGACCAGTCCCAGGTCGATGATATTGAGCTGAAGGTCCGGATCCTTTACGCGCCGGAGCGCGAGCTTCACCTGGTCCTCGCTCACGACACCAGGCGTGGTCGCGACCGTCTCCGTCTCACCCGCCGTGGCGGGCGGAGTAACTCCGTTTTCGTCGCTCATAATTGATCCTGCGCTCATTGATTGAATAATCCCCGGTAGCAGCCACCAAAACAAGAGCGGGCGCCAATTGGCGCCCGCTCGAGAAAGACACTGCTGGCCAGGAAGACTGTTACCGCTTCTTCGAACTCTTCTTCCGGCTGGCCTTCTTCACCGAGCTGCGGCTCTTCGATGTGGCACTCGCGATCGTGTGATGTCTGGACGACCCGTGACGACGTCTCGCGGCGCGACGCGGGGCAGGATTCCAGCCCACTTCGCGATCAGCGCGGAATTTCCCGGAGCGGGAAGCCAGCTCGGGACCGTCGAGCACCGACAGCACCGCGGCGTCGGAGAGATCTGCGCGCACGTCCGAGATCACCTTGGCCGGGCGGAGCGCACGAGCTGCGTGAACGCGGTTCGTCAGCAGGATCACGAACATCTGCCTCTCGGGATCGATCCACATCGATGTCCCGGTGAACCCGGTATGGCCGTAGGCGGTTGGTCCGAGATAGCGACCCGAGCCGTAATCGCCGTCGGCGGTGTCCCAGCCCAGCGCGCGGTGTCCGAATGCTCTCAGCGTAAACAGCTCGACGGTCGGCTTGCTGATGATCTGCACGCCGTTGTACTCGCCGCCATTGAGCATCATCTGGGCAAAGACCGAGAGATCCGCGGCCGTGCTGAATAAGCCGGCGTGCCCCGCGACTCCCCCCAGGGCGTAGGCATTCTCGTCGTGAACTTCGCCGCGCAGCGGGTAGCCGCGGGGAGGAGTGACTTCGGTCGGAGCAATACGATAGCGAAGCGAATCGGCAGGACGGTACATCGTCTCGTTCATCCCAAGCGGCTCGAAGACGCGGCGCTCGAGGAATTTGTCCAGCGGCTCGCCGGACACGACTTCGACCAGCAGTCCGAGAACGTCGGCGCCAAGGTCGGAGTAGATGTACTGCATCCCGGGACGACCTTCGAGCGAAGTGCCGAGAACCAGCGCTCTCGCTTCGAGTGGAGTCTGCGCAATACGCCAGATGTCGCGCCCAGCCGGCAATCCGGAGGTGTGCGTGAGGAGCATGCGAATCGTGACTTTGTCCTTGTCGCCGCCGCCGAACGTCGGGATGTAGCTCACGACGGGATCATCGAGGCCGATCTTCTTTTCGTCGTAGAGAATCATGATCGCCGTAGTGGTTCCGACGACCTTGCTCAGCGAGGCGATGTCGTAGATCGTGTGCTGCGCATCGACCGCGGTGCTGTTGTCACTCCACGAGAGCTTTCCGAAGCCCTTCTCGAACACCGCAGCGCCCTTTCTGCCCACCACGACGGAAGCCCCGGGGTAGCCACCGGCTTTGATTCCGCGCTCGACCACTCGCTCAATGGCGCCGAGGCGATTGCCGGACATGCCGACATCTGCCGGTGGCTTGACCGGCAGGCCGTCGCCCGCCCGCGTCACCGTCAGTGCGGTGAGAATGACTCTAAGCAACGCTAACTCCTTTAACTACTTTAATTTATACTGTCCGCGAGAGCCGAAGTTCCGACCCGGCCGGGCTTACACTGCCGCTCCGCGGTACGGCGAGGGCGTACAGTTGCAAACGATTCCGCACAACGAAAGTCACCGTCTTTCGTAAGGAAACTTTAGAGACATGGAGCGTGACTAAGAAAGTGTCCGAGATGCCATTCGACCAGCTCGACCTCAAGCGCGCTATCGCCGGCGACGAGAGGGCCATGCAGCGGCTGTGGTCGCAGCATGCACCTCATATCGACGCGGTCGTACGCAGGCTTTGCGGGGATCCGGAGCTGGCAGCGGACGTCTCGCAGGAGGTCTGGATGCAGATCTTCAGGGCACTCCCAAGCTATAGAGGGGACTCGCAGTTCGGAACCTGGGCTCATCGGATCGCGGTCAACCGCACTCTCAACGCGCTGCGGAAGATCAGGCGGCTCGCGAAGCTGGAGACCGACATCGAAGACGACTCCGCGCTCACCGAACAGGACACGGACAGGACTTTCCTGGCGGAATCCATAGAACAGGCGATGACGAAGCTGTCGCCAGGCGCGAGAGCGGTGTTCGTGCTTCACGATATTGAAGGATATACGCACGGCGAAATCGGAGAAGAGCTCGGAATCACGCCTGGCGGGTCGAAATCGCAGTTGTTCAAAGCTCGGGCCAAACTGAAAAGATTGCTGGCACACCTCGTTGACGAATCAATTCCAGTGGGAAAGGGGAAGGCACATGTCGCACCTGTCTGAAGACCAACTCGACCAGATCATCGCCGACGACCAAGCGCGGGACCAGGCGCCGCTCAACGACTGGCGCACGATCGCCGCACGAGCGCGAGAGGAAGGACTCATTCGCGAGTCGCAATCGCGCTCGTGGGTTGCGGGCCAGCCCTGGATCCAGGCAGCCGCTGCAATGCTCCTGCTGGTCGGGGGAATCGCGATCGGCCGAACGACGATCGCAATACCCAGCTCGCTCCAGACGGCGGTAAATCCGGGCACGTCAACCAGTTCCGGCGCTTCCACTGCCCCGGCCGTTCCGGCCAGCTCGACGACGGCCGATAGCTTCGCCTCAGTCGATGATGCATCAGCAACACTCGAGCGGGCACTCGGCGACTATCAGCGCGCGTCGGCGTTCCTCGCCGCGAACTCGTCAGGCCCCACCACCGTGGACAGCTCGGGGATCTACCGCACCCGGCTGGCTGCTCTCGACAAGGTCAACAACGCCATGGAAAGCGCGCTCAGAACAGCGCCGCACGATCCGGTGATCAACCAGTACTATCTCGCGACGATGGGCGCCCGCGTCGCGACGGAGCAGATGGCAGCGCGGCCCGTCGGGCTCGCGCTCCGCGGATTTTAGGTAAAAGGTGAGAGGAAAGGGATATTGGTCATGAGAAGAAGTCCTGCAGCCGTAGCACTGGTCGCGTCGCTCGCGCTCGCCGGAGCGGCGGGAGCGCAAACGTCGTCGTCAGAATCTTCCTCGCAGTTCCCCCCGGTAGAAACACCGACTGGCTGGCTGGGCGTCCGGCTCTCGGACGAGGGGATTTTCAACGAGACTGGCGCTGCATTCTTCGAGCGGTATCCCGTCATCAGCAATGTCGAGCCGGGATCCCCCGCTGCAAAAGCCGGGGTTCTTCCGGGAGACGTGATCCTCACCTTCAACTCGCACGACATGCGTGGTAGCACCCTCCAGTTGGGCCATTGGATGAAGCCTGGAGCTGCATTCGAGCTCAGCGTCAGGCGGAACGAGAGAGTTCGTCTCGTGCGTGGCGTGCTCGGACGTCGACCGGAGGGCTGGGAGCAGCGGATAATTGTTCAGGTGACGCCCAATGAGCAGATATTCCTGCGGAGAAGCGCTGGGGAGAGACCAACAGGAACCGGGCTCCAGCCGTCTGGCGTAAGGGTGCAGGTGGAGAGTCCGACGCCGCCTCGGCTTCCATCACTCCTGGTCCCCGCCCTCGGCCTTGGACGTGGAGTCTATCCCTTTGCGGGCGCCGAGTTCACAGCACTCAACAGCGATCTCAGCGATGTGCTCGGTGTTAAGCCCGAAGGCGTGTTCGTGGCCAACGTCGTCGAGGGATCAATCGCGCGAGAGGCCGGACTCCGGGGCGGCGACGTAGTGGTGATGGCGGACAAGATCAAGACCGATAACCCGAACGACCTGGTTCGAGCGATCCGTAGCGCCGACGATCGATCTGTCACACTGCAGGTCATCCGCAAACACAAGCCGCAGACGATCAAGCTGAAGTGGTAGGCGCCAGTCTCCTCGTCTCGGGAATCAGCGATGCGTGAATCGCAATCGAGGCTATGGCGCCGCTCGCGGCAGCCGCGATAGCCATCTGCGGACCCGGCGCGATGTCGCCCGCCGCATAGACGTTCTTCACCGAGGTGTGATTGCGCTCGTCGATGACGAGCCGGCCCATCTCGTCGCGCTTGCATCCGAGCTGGGCGCCGAGATCGTCGGCCGGGTACTGACCGATCGCGAGGTAGAGACGATCGCAATCGAGTGACATTCCGCCCTCGAGCTCTACGCCGCTGATCTCGCTAGACTTGGACACGACGCACTTGATCGGCTGGTCGAGCACCGGGATGTTCAGAGCCTCGAGCTGATCGAGAAGTTTCTGCTCCATGTCCGGCGGCTCACCGTTGGTGCAGATGACGATTTGCCGCGTCCACGTCGTCAGGGCGAGCGCCATTCCCACCGCTTTTCGTCCCTTGCCGACCACGACCGTCTTCTTGTCGCGCGTCTCGTAGCCGTCGCAATCGGGGCATACGTGAATGGTTTCGCCATAGCAGCGCTCGAGTCCGGGGATTTCGGGCCAAACATCCTTGATTCCGATAGCGAGCAAGATTCGGTGCGCCTCTATGACGGTTCCGTCGCGAAGCCTTATCGCGAAGAGCTCCCCGGTTTCGTTGATCGCCTCGTCGACGATTCCGCCAACGTACTCCACGCCGAACTTCGCGCCTTCCTCCCTGCCGATGGCGCGCAGCTCGGGAGAGCGAATTCCGAGATGGCCGAGGTAGCCGTTGATGGCGCGGGTTTCCCAGTTCCGGGGATCGCCCGAATCCACCACCACTACCTTATGTAGATATCGGGCGAGCCAGATTGCGGCGGAGAGTCCGGCCGGGCCGCCGCCCACAATCGCAACATCGTATCGCGAGGTCATGCGCGACGCGGGGTGCAAGTTCGATTCCTTACACGAACAGCGCGCGTGCGCTCATGAAAATGTTACAGACTGAATTCGAGCTTCGTCGCGATCACCCAACGATCGGAATTTCTGGTGAGGCCTCGTCCGATTCCCAGGCCTCCTTCTATTCCGGAGTGCAACTCGGATTTTCCGGTGAGAAACAGCTGGTGACGCTGACTGCTCCGCTCATCGAACTTTGCAATGGGACCAAGCACCGAGTAATAAGCGACGCCAACCGCGCCATCCCCACCCAGGCCATAACTAATCTCGGCGCGGGGCTCGAACTCCCATGCGTGAACACCACTACCGAGTCCGCGCTCGAAGGCCGGATTCACGAGCATCGAGATCCTTCCGAAATCCTTTCCGACGATCGGCGTGATTTCGTAGGCCCACAGGCTTTCGGCGAACCCCGGACGCGCGTATCCGACCTCCTGCGAAATGCCTGCCTCTACCGGGAGACCCCACGCCGCGGGCGCAATCGCGGTCAGTCGCGCGCGATTCCCGACGTACGCGAAGCCTGCTGTATTGCGCGCATAGGTCACTGTATAGAAGCTCGCTTCGAGCCAGTTTGAAACGCCGGCGCTGAGCTCGATGCTCGAGCGAAATGCGTGATGAGTCGCCTTCCCCTCAGCGTCGTCGACCAGCTGCGAACCCGATGGGACGAAATTCGTTTGAAACTCGAGCTCTCCAAATCCCCGGTGAGGTATCTCGGCACCGTAGACCTCGAACTCGTAACCCTGCTGCGCGTGCGCGGAGGCGGACAAGAAAAGCGCGGCGAAAAGCGTGAGGGCAATCCTGAGCATCGTCTGACTGAACTCCTATTGAGGGTCGTGACGCGCGGAACCTAGCGACCGTTTTCAATCCAGACAAGTCCACTCGGGATTACTTTTCATTCGTTCACCGTGTTCGGACCGACTCGCGTGGCTTGAGGGGGTATTACCCTTAGCCTACCTTCGAAATTCTGATCCCTCACTCGCATCTCCCTTCGTTAGATGAAAGTCGCGATCCTCGATCCAGCCAGCGGCATCGCCGGCGACATGTTCCTCGGCGCACTCGTCGATATTGGACTCGATAAGGCGTGGCTCGAGCGATTGCCGTCGACGCTGGGCCTGTCGGGAGTGGAGGTGCGGATCAAGGATGTGGAGCGCTCCCACGTCCACTGCGTCAAGGTTGATTTCGAGATCCCTCACCAACCGCATGGAAGGGCGGTCTCGGAAATCCATCGGATGATCGACGCTGTGCAGATTCCGGAAAAAGTCGCGCGCTCAGCTCACGCGGCGTTCGACGCGATTGCGGCGAT
>JANMWS010000099.1:0-11050 GCA_031394125.1 Gemmatimonadales bacterium | reverse complement strand
TCATAGAAAACGTCGGCAATCTGGTGTGCCCCGCCTCGTACGATCTCGGCGAAGCTCTCCGACTGGTGGTCCTGTCCGTTACCGAGGGAGAGGACAAGCCGCTCAAGTATCCCACCATCTTCAACAGTGCGGACATCGCGGTCATTACGAAAGTGGATCTCGCGGCGGCTGCGGAATTCTCGTGGGAAACTGCCGAACGCAACATTCAGTCAGTCCGCCCAGGCATGGAAACCCTACGCACTTCGGCGAAGACGGGGGAAGGAATGACCGAGTACATCGCTTTTCTCGAAGCGAGATTGGCGGAGATGCGGGCGACTGCGTTGTGACGGCTCTCGCGCTCATGGTACTTGGATTCTTTCTCGGAATGCGGCACGCTACTGATCCGGATCACGTCATTGCGGTGACGACCATCGTCGCGCGCCAAAGGAGCCCCTCCGGGGCGGCCGCCATTGGCGCGGCGTGGGGATTGGGCCACACTCTGACGATTCTCGTTGTGGGTGGCGGGATCATTCTCTTTGGATGGGTGATTCCCCCACGAATCGGACTCTCAATGGAATTCTCCGTCGGCTTGATGCTGATCGTGCTGGGCGTCATGAACCTGACTGGAGTGGTGCGCTACTTTGGCGCGAGCGAACTGAGTCGAGGCGCGGTGCACCAGCACACTCATCCGCACAGTCACGGTGACTATGTCCACACCCACGCCCACTCACACGACCCGGAGGCGCATCCTCACCAGCCAGAGCGAACGCCGCTGAGTTGGTTGGACAGACATCTCAATGGAATCCACTTGTATCAGCTTGTGCGACCGCTGGTGGTGGGAGTCGTCCACGGGCTGGCCGGATCTGCCGCCGTTGCGCTGTTGGTTCTCACCACTGTTCGCAGCCCGCGATGGGGCGTTTGGTACCTTCTCGTCTTCGGACTCGGCACGATAGTGGGGATGACTCTGATGACCGCAGCCATCACCATTCCCTTCGCTCGTAGCGATGAGCGCTTTGCACGCCTCGGCGGCGGCCTCCGGATCGCGTCAGGGGCGATCAGCCTCGGATTCGGCTTGTTTGTCGCCTATCGCACCGGCGTCGCCGGCGGACTCTTCGCGGGTACTCCGACGTGGAGTCCGCAGTGATATGACGAGCAAGAAAGTGGGTGTGTCTATCCTTTATGTCGCCATTTTCCTGCAACTCGCTGCGTATCTGGCGCACGACACTGGCCGATTGAGTGATGGTCCGCTCTACTCGAGTCTGCTTCTCGTGCTCGGCGCCACTGCTCTGGTGGCCGCCGTCTGGATTTACCGCGGACGACGATCGGGATAACTGCAACTACGCGGAACCCGATGGCGAGGAAACCCATTTTTCCCAAGGGATCTCGGAATCCATCGACGGAGCCGCAACGCCTCATGTCAATCGTATGGAGCGTACAGGGATCGAACCTGCGACCTCCTGGTTGCAAACCAGGCGCTCTCCCAGCTGAGCTAACGCCCCTCAACGCGAAATATAGACGGTGCCGGCGCCCGCGCACACGCGCTATTCGTGCGCGGGGAGCGGCTCCATTGTGCGCGGGTCGACCGGCACCTGAACCTCATCGCGGTAAGGCGATGTCATGAGCAGCACGCGCATTCGCGGGAATGCATCCATAAACGAGAGGTAGCAGAAGCCCCATACCCCAAGGAGACCGAGAGCGACGCCCAGCTCCCAGAGTCCGAGCGGGATGTTGCTCACCACGCCGTAGATCGATGGATAGACCTCGAGATAGCGGTGGATCCACAATCCGAGGATAGTCGAGGTCGCGAAGAGCACCATCGTCGGAAGAAATACCTTCGCGGCGCGCGAGAGCAATCCGAAGAACGGCAGGACGAACATCAGCCCCACGCCGATGAGCGTCGGAATCCGCCAACCTTCTATCAGGCGCAGCCTCATCCAATGGGTTTCCTCCCCAAGGTTGCCGTACCAGATCACCAGGTACTGCCCGAAGGTGAGATATCCCCAGAACGCGGTGAACGCGAAGCACAGCTTTCCGAGATCGTGGAAGTGCTTGTCCTGGATCAGGTCGTAGCGGTTGAGGTATCTGCGCCAGGCCATGACGATGATGGTCCAGCTCGCCAGCGCTGCGACCCATCCTCCCATGAAAAACCACCATCCGTACATCGTGCTCTGAAAGTGTGGATCGAGCGACATCGAAAGATCCCACGCAAGCACGATCCATCCGAACACGAATGCGAAGCCAAGAAAGACCGCGAGCTTGCCCTGCAGTGAATGGGTGGAGTGAAGCTCACGGCGCTCGTCGCGGAATCCTCTGCGCATCCGCTCCCTGAGTCCTCGTGCCCACCTCGCGCCAGCTTCCGGCAGGATTCCCACGTCGAGACGTACCGACGTGTAGATGTACCAGACGCTGAGCGAAGTGATGATCAGGTAGACCGCGATCACCCGCGCGAAAAAGAAAGGTGGATTGAGCCACACCGCTTTCTCGTGGATAGTCGGAGCGTTGTTGCTCCACCAGAAAATGTGGTGGCGCCCGACGAACAAAATGAGCAGGATCAGCACGAATGCAACCGGCAAAAACGCAACGTAGCCTTCGAGAAACCGAATGATCGGGCGCGACCATCTTGCAGTAGTGATCCGCTGCACCGCGACGAACATCACGCCGGCGGAGGAGATCGACGTGAAGTAGAGCCAGTTGACGAGAAGCGCCTGCCATACCCGGTCGGGCTGCACGAACAACCCGATCACGAACACAACGAGGCCGAAGACAGCGAGAGCGATGGATAGGGTCTTGAGACCGGCCGGCGTCGGCCGATCGAGTCCTGCTACGACTTCTTCTCGTGTCGGAACGTGTCCTTCGTGTGCCGTCATCGGATGACTATTCCTCGTGCACTGTCTGCTTTCGCCTTGGCTTGCGCCGAATCCAGTCGCAATTTCGCTTCACGAAGCAGCGAGCTGTCAGGCAACTTTCCTGTACTCCGTGCAGCACTGTCGGACAGAAGTTCGCGCGGTTTGAAGAAGGGCGCCGGCACTGTTGGGCCCATTCGCGTCGCGCCAGGAACCTTGTCACCTGTAACCCCCGGCGGAGCGAGCGCACCGACCTCGACCTGATGACCGTTCACTCCCTGCAGAGCCCGCAGGTAGTTCACGACATCCCAACGATCCGGCTCCTCGATGCGATTGTAGGGAGGCATGAGCCCGCGGCCGTTGCGGATCATTCCGAAGATGTATCCGTCGGTTCGGCCTTTGGTCATGTCGGCAGTGAGATTGATTCCAGGCATCCCGAATTTCGTTGCCGGACCATCGCCCATCGCCCTGTCTCCGTGACACACCGCGCAATTGATCTGGAAATACTTTCTGCCGTTCGCGAGCGATGAGTCGCTGGCCGCCGTTGGGTTCCGAAGTCCGGCCATTGAATCGATCGTCGCCGGAAATGCGCCGTAGGAAACCTGAAATCCGGCGACGGCTGTCCCGGTGGTGGGCACCGACTGCTGCGGATTGCCGCGCGACGGCGTCAGCGTGTCTTTCAGCGGCTCCCACGTCCAGATCGACGGCTGGCGCTTGAAGTCGGTGAACCACTCGCACGCGGTGAGCATTAACGGAAGCACGAGGATGAGCGCGCGTGTCCTAGCGTTCAAGTCGCACCTCCACCGCGCCGTGCTCGCGCAGCAGCTCCTCTGCGGTCCGGGCTTTCTCGGGCGGACACTCGACCCAGATTCCGTAGTCTCCATGGCTGAAGCGGGGATCGTAACCGACCATCATCGTCAGTCGGGGAATCCGCGCATTGATGAAGAGGCCGGCCACGGTCGAAAGACCGCCGATCAGCACCATCACTTCGAATCCGAAGATGGTGTAGGGCACCCACGATGCGATCGGTTTGCCGCCGACGACGAGCGGCCAGTAATCTGATGTCCAGATCGCGATCCAGTACCCGAAGGTCACGCCGCACAATCCACCGATTAGCGTGTATTTCCGAACCGGGCTTGGTCCCGGCTCCAAGGCATGCTCGAGCTCGTGACGCGGTGTCGGCGTGAAAACCTGTATCGCGCCAAGCTTGGCCTTCTTCAGCGCTTCGATGGCGCTGACGGCAGCGTCCAGCTCGCGGAAGGCGCCGAGTACTCCGCGCATCAGTCGTGCTCTCCCGGCGTCTCGGGCTCGAAATCGAAATGTTCGCCAGAGGGAGTCATTCCGTGCGGATGTGCGCTCCGCAGCCTTGGCGCAACGATCTCCTTCACTTCAGCAATTGCGATGATCGGCAGCTGCTTGATGAAGAGCATGAACCACATCGAGAACCAGCCGAAGCTTCCGGCGAGAATGGCGTAGTCGACCCAGGTTGGGCGATAACTCGTCCATTGCCACGGCTCGAACTCGTGCGAGAGCGACGGCACCACGATCACGAACCGCTCGAACCACATCCCGATGTTCACCGTGAATGAAAGGATGAACAGCCACGAGGCATTGCGCCGGAGCCTCTGCGAAAAGAGCGACAGCGGCAGCACCATGTTGCACGTGTACAGAATCGCCGAGGCCCACCACCACTGTCCCCAGATGCGGTTGGCGAAGAAGCTTTGCTCGAATTCGTTGCCGCTGAACCAGGCCACGAACCACTCCGTCATATATGCGCAGCCGACTACGAGCGAAGTGAATAGGCAAAGCTTGGCCGCCGCGTCGAGATGGTTGATCGTGACGTAGTGCTTCAGCCCGAAAAACTTCCTGAGCGGGATGATGATGGTAAACACCATCCCGATACCCGAGAAGATTGCGCCGGCGACGAAGTAGGGTGGGAAGATCGTGGTGTGCCACCCGGGTGTTAGTGCCATCGCGAAGTCGAATGACACTACCGAGTGAACCGAGAGCACCAGTGGAGTCGAGAACGCGGCGAGGAAGAGATACGCCCTCGCGAAATGCCTCCACTCCCTGTCGGTATTGCGCCATCCGAGCGAGAGGACGCTGAAGATCCGCTTTCTTATCGGGCTGATGTTCTCGCGGTCGCGGAGAACCGCGATGTCGGGGATCAAGCCGATGTAGAGGAAGGTGCTGGAGATCGTGAGGTAGGTCAGGATCGCGAACACGTCCCACACCAACGGGCTCTTGAACTGAGGCCAGATGTAGCGCCAGTTCGGGTAAGGAATCAGCCAGAAGAACTTCCAGGGCCGCCCGAGGTGCAAAACCGGGAACAGTCCGGCCGTCATGACGGCGAACACCGTCATCGCTTCCGCGCAGCGGTAAATCGTCGTGCGAAATCCCGCGCGGAACAGATACAAGATCGCCGAGATCAGCGTTCCGGCGTGACCGATACCGACCCAGAAGACGAAGGAGATGATGTACACGCCCCACATTACCGGCGGGTTGTACCCAGCAACGCCGAGTCCGCTGTAGATCTGATACATCCACGCCGCGATGCCGACGAACAGGAAGAACACGGCGACGCCGAGACCAATGAACCACGCGACCGTCGGGTGCAGCGTTCCGACGATCTCGCGATCTACCTGCTCGTAATCCCTTACCGCGGGAAGCTGGATGTCAGCGGTCGCGATATTCGGACGGCGCGGCTCGTCGCGGGCTGGTATCGGCTGCGTGAGAGTCGCCATCGTCAGACCGTCCCCGCAATCGCAGGCGTAGGATGATTCACTTTCTTCAGGTACACGACAGCCGTGTAAGTGTTGAGCTCTTCGAACACGTGATAGGCTCTCGCGTCTTTCGCCAGCTGCGTCACCGTCCAGTTCTCATCGGCGGCGTCACCGAAGACGATCGCGCGCGAAGGACATCCGGCCGCGCACGCTGTCGTGAATTCATCCGGCTTGAGCACGCGTTTTTCCGCAGTCGCGCGATTCTCGGCTTCCCGAATTCGCTGGACGCAGAACGTGCATTTTTCCATTACTCCCTTGCCGCGCACCGTGACGTCCGGGTTGAGCTGCCAGTTCAGCGGCTCCGGGAAAGCGTACTGCGGACGCGCCGGCTCCCCATAGCCGAACCAGTTGAAGTAGCGGACCTTGTAAGGACAGTTGTTGGAGCAGTACCGCGTGCCGACGCACCGGTTGTAGACCTGCACGTTCAATCCGTCGGGCGAGTGATAGGTCGCGTATACCGGGCACACCGGCTCGCACGGCGCGTTGCCGCAGTGCTGACACATCATCGGCACGAAGCGGGTGTCGAAGTCGGCGCCGCCGTCCTCTCCCCCCTCGTAGTATCGCTCGATGCGGATCCACGCCATCTCGCGGCTGCGGAGTATGTTGGCGCCGAATCCGGTCCTGTCCGGCAGGACCTTGCCGGTCTGCCAGTCTGCGCCGACGGTCGGAATGTTGTTCTCGGCGTAGCACGCGCTCACGCACGCAGCGCATCCGGTGCAGCGGGCGAGATCGACAGTCATCGCCCAACGCCGCTTGGCCATGCCGCTCCAATGATTCGGATCGTACATGCCCTTTTCCTTCGAGGTCGGATCGCCCTGTTCGCCCTGAGCATCGTTCGCGACGGGCGACCGAAGACCGGGCAGGAACGCATGGTTCGCATCACCGGGCATTTCTTCGCCGTGCTCAACGCCGCCTTCCGGACGCTCCCCCGCCGGAACTTCTGATCCGCCGTTCTGCGCGACCTCCGTCACGTGTTCTGCGCCGGTGTCGTGGCCTGGGCGTCCCGCTCTGAGATCGGCGATCGCGATCGCTTGTCCAATTCCGCGCCCGTGCTGCCGCGCCGAGCCTTCCGTCGTAACTATCTGCGCGTAGCCGCCGGCTTTTGAGACGCTCGCCTTGGTCGAGACGAACACGACACCGCCGGCACGATCTTCCGCGACCGGGAGAATCTCGAGCGGATTGAACCCCGATTTCGCGTATCTGCCCGCGTGGGTGTGTCCTCTTCCTGTGGCGATCGCGATGGTGTCGCGCTGTGTGCCCTGATATCGCAGGACGGGAAGCGTCAGGCTTCCGGCCGACGTCTGCACAGTTACGAGATCACCGTTCGCCAAGCCCATCTTCTCGGCGGTAAGAGGATTCATCTCGGCGACCGTCTGCCAGCAGATCTTGGTGACCGGGTCCGGAATCTCCTGCAGCCACGGCTTGTTGGCGCCGCGCCCGTCGCCGATCAAGGGGTGCGAGTAGACGACGAGGTACATGTTTCCGCTCGACTGCTCGATCGGCGTCGTGCTACGCACAGCGGGAACGGGACGCGCGGTCGTGGGCTCGCCGAGCGAGCCGGAGGCGATCCCGCGCGGTAGAGCGGCCGTGAGTCCGGCGGCTCCTCCCGGGAAGCGGCTGATCAACCAGGAGCGATAATCGGCCATTGGGTAGCGCGCTGCGCTCGCGAGGTCCTTCTTCGCCACAGCGATCAACACATCGGAAGTCGCGCGCGTGTCGAACACGGGATCCATCGTCGGCTGCTGAAGAGAGATCGTTCCGCGAATTGGCTCGGCGTCTCCCCACTGCTCGAGAGAGTGATGGTCGGGAAGAATCAGGTCCGCTAGCTCCGACGTTTCGTCGGGATAACTCGAGAAGCTGACCTTGAACGGCACCTTCGCCATTGCGGCGGCAAACCCGGCCGATTTTGGAAGCGTGAACGCCGGGTTGGCGCCGCGCACCATCAGCAGCGAAACGCCGCCTGAGTTCATGCGATCCGCGAGAGCGCGCAACTCCGCGGGCGCGGCCATCCGATCGAAGCCGAGGTAGCCTTCCTTCGGCTTGATCGTGACGCCGACATTCCCCTGCGACTGATTGAGTGCGTTGGCCGCGAGCGCTACTTCCAGTCCGTCAGCGCCGCTGCCGCCGGCGAAAACCATGCTCGGTTTGGTCGCGGCAAATTCGCGCGCGAAGCCATCGAGAACGGTTGCGGCAACACCTGTTGCCTGTGACGCCTGCTGCGACGTTAGCTGACCGCCGAGCATGTGCACGATCGCCATCTCGCTTCCGGGGCGGCAATCGATCCATTGATCCGCGTTGAGACCCGTTAGCGAACGGCGCGGGCCAACATAAATGAGTCTCGGCGCTCTCTCGTGATCGGCGCGCGCATCCGCGAAGTCGAGTTGCTGTGGCACCATTGCGCCCCAGCTGTCGAGGAAGTCCGCTCCGATCGAAACGACGAGCCGAGCGGCGCGGAAATCGAGGCGCGGCCACGCAACGCCGTAACTCTGGCGGTTCGCGGCGATCGCGGCATGATCTGCGCCCGCATCATAGCTCAGATGCGCGGGCATTCCGAATCCGGCGAGCCACGCATCGAGAAAACCGGGGAAACTCCCAGACTCGTGCTGATTGATGAACACCGCGCCGGCGGCACCGCGGCTGCGAGTCTCTCCCAGCTTCTGCGCAAAAACCTGCAGCGCCTCATCCCAGGTGACGGCGTGGAACTGACCGTTACGCCGGACCATTGGCCCGCGATAGCGATCGGGATTGTAGAGACCCTGCAGCGCAGACTGCCCGCGCGCGCAGAGCGCGCCACGATTTACAGGATGGTCCGGGTTGCCCTCGAGCTTGATCGTACGTCCGTCGCGGGTCTCGGCGATGAGACCGCACGCGACAGAGCACTCCCGACAAGTCGTCGCGTAATACGTGGATACGCCTGGTACAGTCTGATCAGGAGAAACGAGATACGGAATGAGCTTCTCGACTTTCTCAGAGGCGCATCCCAGCATCGTAGTCGCGGCGGTGCCGACGCCAAGCACCTTGAGAAACTCGCGGCGCTTCACTCCATTTGCTGCGGTGCCTGGGATCGGCGAAGCTTCTTGCTCGGTGCTCATTCTATTAGTAGTGACTAGTAGTGACACGAGCTGCAGTCGTATCTCGCGCGGAACGGCGGATTCGACTGTCCGATGTGACAGTTGATGCACCAGCCCATGTTGAGCGACGACGCCTGATACACCTGCTTCATGTTCTGGATCTGGCCGTGACACGTCTGACACGTCACGCCCGCGTTCACATGCCGCATGTGCGGGAAATGGACGTACTCCGGCAGCTTGTGGATGCGAACCCACGGCACGGGCTGCTTGTTGTTCCAGTACGAGGCGAGCTTCTTGATTTCCGGTTTGTCCGTTGCCACGACTGTGTGGCAACCCATGCAGGTGCCAACCGCGGGGAGGCCCGGATCGAACGACTTGTTCGCGGAAAAGTGGCAGTACAGGCAGTTCATCTTCAAAGTGTCCACGTGAATCGTGTGGCGGAACGCGACCGGTTGCACCGGACTGGTCCCCTCCTCTGAAGAAGCCCCGCTATATGCAGAGAGCATGGTGGCCAGCGCCGCGATACATACGAACCCCGGCACTGCAAACCATCTGCTTCGCAAGTTCATCCGCGATTATTCGTGTAAAGGCGAGTTAATCAATCGGCTTTGTGAAGAATTTCACAAAGCCGATCAACAGGCGGAAAAATGTCCGGACACGTATAGCGGCGCAAGGTGCGATGTCACTGCTGCAAACCACCGGCCTTTCCCCGGGTGATGCGGTCGATTGTTCGAATCACCTCTATGAAAATCGCGCGCAGCAGGGCCAGCTCACGCGAGTCGGGCGCGGCGCGGTAAAAGAGGGTGCGTACGCTGCGCATGATGTGCTCGTGGAATCGCGTTTTGAAAAACTCCACGGCGTAGAGCGCGCGCTCGGTATCCGCGAACAGCTTTTCGTATTCTTCCGCCGTCGCGGGCGGCGCATCCTTGCGCGGCGGAGCGAGCGTTCGCGTCGCGTCGGCTGCGGAGAGATGCAGCTCATACAGCGCGATCAGCACCGCCTGCGCGAGATTGAGCGAAGCGTGGTCCGTCGTCGGAATGGTGACTACGAGATGCGCTCGATCGAGAATCTCGTTTGGCAAACCCTTATCTTCCCTTCCGAACAGGAGAGCCACGGGCCCTTCGCGAGCGAAGTCGAGCAGCTCCACCCCCGCGGCTCGCGGAGTCGTCACGTCGCGTTTTGCGGCTCTTCTTCTCGCGGTAAAGCCCGCCACCCGGATGCAGCCGTCGAGAGCCTCGTCGATCGAATCGCAGTTCCTGATGCGCTCGATGATGTCGCCCGTGTCGTGGGCAATTCCTTCGAGCCTCCAGGGATCGTACTCCACCGAGCGGACGAGGTAGAGATCCGAGCAGCCCATGTTTTTCATCGCGCGTATCGTCGCCGCGATGTTGACAGGGTTCTGTGGCTCGTAGAGAACGACGCGCACTGCCGACAAGACCGTGTCAGGGAGCGACGCGGGGGCGCCGGGGGCGCGCTTAGCGGTACGCGTCACGTGGACTGATGTAAAATGCTGCCCTCTTCCTCGTGTGAGCATGAAAGAAGAGGGCAGCATGGCGCCAAGGCAACGGTCGCCCCGGCAGACGGGTCTCCGCTAAACGACTGGTCGACCGGTGACCAGGCGATAGACGACCACAATTACCGCGATTACCAATAGAAGGTGGATCAGCCCGCCACCCACGTGCACGACGAAGAAGCCGAGCACCCACAGGATGAGCAGAATTATCGCAATAGTCCAAAGCATGATGGCATCCTTGTAAGAAGTGAGCTACGCCGGGCAAGATGGCAACGAGCATGCCTGAGCTTCTAAAGTGGCCCCGGTTCGAACAATTCGTTTTGCGCCGTTGCATCATATCGGACGTGTCCGGATTCGATTCGCCCGAACGAAGTAAGACGATGCGGCTCGGTGCCGGCATCGAGTATGTGCACCACCGAACAATCGGCAGCGACCGCCGCGTCTGCGATCAAAAACCGGTGACAGCGCCACGGAACCGCCTCGGCGCACATGATCACAGTGGGCTCGAGCCTCGCGAACGCGAGCACATCTTCGAGCGCCTCCTTGAACTCGCGCGTCTCCATGTAGTCGGCGTAGGCCCGGAAGCTGGCGTTCCGCCACTGTGTATTGTGCGAATCGCGACGCCCACGGCGCCTGCCCCCGAGCGACGGCAGGTGAGTGTACCTCAGGCCGGCATCGACCAGCGCTCTCTGGAAGGCCGGTTGCGAGAAGTGGGGGTATCGTGCCGATGTAGGGAAGGCGCGAACATCGATTAGATGCGTCGCGCCTTCTCTTGCAAGCAGTCCGAGAAACTGTTCGAGCGATCGGGTAGAGTGCCCGATCGTGAAAAGCCTAACGGGGTCCACGCTCCACGAAGCTGCC
>JANMWS010000095.1:0-23842 GCA_031394125.1 Gemmatimonadales bacterium | reverse complement strand
GCATCGCTCGGACTCGCCTGGTCAGGTGCGACATCTCTCCCCGCTCCCTTCAACGGCGGAATGTTCGTTGGGCAGCACGGCTCCTGGAATCGCAAGCCGCGCAGCGGATACAAGGTGATCTTCGTACCATTCGCGCATGGCACGCCGTCCGGACAGCCGATCGACGTGTTGACGGGATTCGTCAGGGAAAACGGAGACGCGATGGGACGCCCGGTCGGCGTCGCGATCGACAAGTCCGGGGCCCTGCTCGTCGCCGACGACGTCGGCAATACCATTTGGCGGGTCACGCGAGCACCTGGGCTGCGCTGACGAAGGCGCGCGCAACGATGTGTGAGCTTGACCACGCTATGCGGGCGTCTCATGTTGGGGAGTCAGGACCGACCCAGCGCCTCTGGTCGAGGGTCACAGTTTGCCACTCCCCATCAATCGCATCCGGGAGCTACTCGCTCCGACTTACACGATCGACCGCGAGCTCGGTCGCGGTGGGATGGCAACCGTGTGTCTCGCGCAGGACACCAAGCACGAGCGCGTCGTCGCTGTCAAGGTGCTCAACCCCGGATTGGCGGAGTCCGTAGGGCCGGAGCGGTTCCTGCGCGAAATCAGAGTCGTCGCGCGACTGAATCACCCTCACATACTTCCGCTCTTCGACTCCGGTGAGATCGGGGGATTTCTTTATTACGTGATGCCCTACGTCGAAGGCGAGTCATTGCGCGAGCGTCTCGAGCGCGAGAACCAGCTCCCGATCGACGAAGCCATTCGACACGCTCTGTCAATCGCCTCTGCTCTCGACTACGCGCACCGCCAGAACGTCGTCCACCGGGACGTCAAACCCGAGAACGTGATGATGTACGAGGGTGAAGCGATGGTGATGGACTTCGGCATCGCAAAGACCGCGATCGACACCGGTGAGCACAGCATCACCAAGAGCGGCGCGCTGTTCGGCACGCCCGCTTATGTCGCGCCGGAACAGGCCGCCGGCGCACGCGAGGTCGATGGTCGGGCCGACCAATACAGCCTCGCCGTCGTTCTTTACGAGATGCTGGCTGGAGAGCGCCCATTCAGCGGCCTGACCGACGTCGAAGCGTTCGCCGAGCGATTCAAGGATGCGCCGCCGAGAATCGGGCTGTTGCGGGAAGGTGTCCCCGAATCAATGGAGGTCGCTCTCACCCAGGCGATGTCGCCGGATCCGAAGAAGCGCTACACGAGCATGGCGCTGTTCGCCCAAGCCATCAGCCCAGGCGCCCTCGCCGCTCCGGTCACGATACACTCCGGCCCTCGACCAACCGTGTCCGCGGCGAAGTCTGTGGCCGTGCTTCCATTCACCAACATGAGCGCGGAGCCGGACAACGAGTATTTCGCCGATGGGATCGCGGAAGAGATCATCAACGCGCTCACCAAGATCCAGTCGCTCCGCGTTGCTTCGCGGACATCTTCGTTCACCTTCAAGGGAAAGAGCGACGATATCGGCGAGATCGGACGCAAGCTCAAGGTCTCAGCCGTGCTGGAAGGAAGCGTGAGGAAGGTAGGCAACAAGCTTCGCATCACGGCGCAGCTGATCAACGTCGCCGACGGCTATCACCTCTGGGCAGAACAGTACGACCGCGAGATGGAAGACATCTTCGCGATCCAGGACGACATCGCTCAGGCCATCGTCAAATCGCTGCGAGTAATTCTGAGCGAAGGGGAAAAGCTGGCGTTGGGAAAGGTGCGCACAGTCGACGTAGACGCGTACCACTACTACCTGCGTGGCCGGACATTCTTTCACCAGCACCGGCGAAAGAGCCTGGAGTACGCGGTGCAGATGTACGAGAAGGCGATAGAGACCGACCCGGACTATGCGCTGGCCTACGCCAGCGTCGCAATCGCCTGCTCTCTCCTGTACATCTACTTCGACTCACGCGAAGTAAACTCCATGCAGGCGGATGTGGCGAGCCGAAAGGCTCTCGAGCTCGCTCCTGACTTAGCGGAGGCGCACCTCGCCAGAGCGTTCGCGCTGCGGATCGCGGAAAAGCTCGGGGATGCGCAGAAGGAATTCGAGGAGGCGATTCGGCTCGATCCGAAGCTGTTCGATGCCTTCTATTTCTACGGCAGGGCCCTCATGTACCAGGGGCGTTATGCCGAAGCGGTGAAGATGCTGGAACGGGCTGCGCTACTGGAGCCCGACAACTTTCAGGCTCCTGCCTTTCTCGGCGGCGCTTACGCCGGAATGGGAATGCGCTCCGAGGCGAACGCCGCGAGGCGGAGGGCCGTCAGGCTGATCGAGCAGCGACTCGACATAGACCCCGACCACGCGCGGGCGTACAACCTCGGCGCGACGACGCTGATGAAGCTCGGCAATATCCCCCGGGCGCTCGAGTTCGCCACGATGTCGCTCACCATCGAGCCCGACGATCCGCTCATACTCTACAACGTCGCCTGCATGTATGCCCTGATGGACAAGCGCGAAGACGCGCTCGCGCACCTCGAGCGAGCGGTCAAGAACGGGTTCGGCCACAGGGAGTCGATGGCGAACGATCCTGATCTCGAGTCGATTCGGCGCACGCCCTGGTTTCACGCGATTGTACAGGCGATGAGACCGGACTGAATCCACCTTACGAGCAACGATATTGCTCGCGCGCCTGATCACCAAACCAATCTGCGCTCGTCCCTCACCTGCCGCTCGGCCATTTTCTGCACGAGGCGGTCAAAGTCGTCCTGGGAGAAATTGCCGCACACACGACGCAGACGCGTGGCTATCTCTAGGCGAACTTCTTTCTCACGGAGGGCATGCACCTCTGAGAGTGCGGAATCTGTGTGGACCTTCTCTGGTTCCAACTGAGCTACGAGGCGGGGGAATCGTATGTAACCGCACAGTGCGGACCGCTTTCACTCAGCAGCGCGAAGTACAGCGAAAATACAAATGGTTATGTGCCTTGCGGCGCCTATCCCTGAAGGGTAGCGTGCATAAACAACCAGATCGCTACGGGCAACCCTTTAGTCTGCGACCTTCTGGCATCCCAGCCAAGGTAGAGTCGCATGAAATCCAAGTCGGGTCCCTACGGGCACGCTGGTGGAAACGGTATTAGCGCTCCCACCACGGTCCAGAACAACCTCATCGCCAAGTTGCCCGCCGACGAGCTCGCCGCTTTCGAGGAGCGAGCCGAGAGGATCAGCTTGCCGCTGCGAGAGACTCTCTTCGAGCTGAACGAGCCCTTCGAGCGTGTGCTCTTTCCGCTGACTGGAATGGGTTCGCTGGTTACGGTGCTCAGGGACGGCACCACGCTCGAGGCGCAGACCGTGGGCCGCGAGGGATTCATGGGTCTGCCTCTTTTTCACGGGATTCCGGTCGCGCGCTCCAAAGGGATCACCCAGGTCGAAGGGGATTTCTACCAGATGTCTCCGGACGACTTCGTTTCGCTCCTCAAGATCGCGCCGGAACTCCGCCATCAGCTCCATCGATATGCGCAATTTTCGAATGAAGTCGTAGCCCAGTCGGCCGCTTGCAACAGCATGCACCTGATCGAACAGCGGTGCGCGCGCTGGCTCCTTCTCACCGCGGACGCGGTTGGCCGGAAAGACTTCAGTCTTACCCAGGAATTCCTCTCCCAGATGCTGGCTGTGCGCAGGCCCGGAGTAACCGTGGCCATCGGGACTCTGGAGAGACAGGGACTGATCGAGCACCGTTACGGTAAGGTCTCGATCTCAGATGCAGACGGATTGAAGAAAGTGTCGTGCGAGTGCTATCAGACGATCACGGAGAAGGCGCGAGAGCTTCTCGACTGATCCGGCGTGTGCCGTCAGCCGGTATTGCGCAGTCCCTGGGCAACTCCGCTCAGCGTAGTCGCCAGAGCATCATCGATCTTTTCCCGCGCTTGCTTGTCGAGGTCTCGGGAGCTGCGCTTCCTGCGCAACAGGGAAACCTGAAGTAGCGACAACGGATCCACGTACGGATTTCTGAGCGCAATCGCCGCCTGCAGGACCGGGGTGTCATCGAGCATTTGCCGGTGACCGCGAATGAGAAGCAACGCATCCACGGCGCGCTCGAATTCACCAACGAGATTCTCGAACAGCTTCAGATCTCCGCCCAGCTCCGTGACGTACATCCGCGCGATGTCGATGTCGGTCTTGGCGCAGACCATCTCCACCTTGGCGAAAAGATCGTCCACGAACGGCCAGACCTGCGCCATCTTCTGAAGCCGCGCCAATCCATGACGTGAGCGGATCTCTTCGCCGAGTGCGGTACCGACTCCGAGCCAACCGGTGAGCATGAGTCGAATCTGAGTCCAGCCGAAACCCCATGGTATCGCGCGGATTCCTTCGATGCCCGCCTTCGCGCCGGGACGATACGCCGGTCGCGATCCGAAGCGCGCATTGGCGAGCTCGTCGATCGGAGTGGCCACGCGAAAGAGCTGGAAAAGCGCATCGTTGTCGTGGACGAGCTCTCGATACACGGCGTGTGATCTCTCGGAGAGCCTGTCGAATACTTCGCGAAACTCGGCCATCTCGTGCGGCTCGACGTTTTCTCGCCAGTCAGTAAACTCGTGCAGAAGTGTTCCGGCAGTCGTGACCTCCACGCTGCGCTCGGCCACCGGCAACAATCCGAACTGCTGTGAGATGATCTCTCCCTGCTCAGTGATCTTTATACGCCCGTTGGTCGTTCCGGGTGGTAGCGCAGCGAGCGCCCGGTAAACCGGTGAGCCACCTCCGCGACCGACGCTCCCTCCCCTGCCATGAAAGAGCCGCAGCTGGACACCCGCGTCCCGAAACAGCTCCGACAGAGATTCCTGCGCTCGATAGAGTCCCCACGACGAGGCAATGATGCCGGCGTCCTTTCCGGAATCAGAGTAGCCGATCATCACCTCCTGCCGGCGTCCGCGCGCCTCCAGCTGTCGCGCGTACACAGGGTCGTCGAGCAACGCCCCCATCACCAATGGCGCGTGATCGAGATCTTCGAGCGTCTCGAACAGCGGCACGACATCGAGACGCGACCTCGGCTTTTTGCCGGAGAGATCGACCAGCCCCGCCTCGCGCGCGAGAACCAGAACCCGGAGAAGGTCATCGGCTGAGCGGGTCATCGATACTATGTATGTGCACGCGGCAGGCTCACCGGCTTCGGCCTGGATCGTCTCGATCGCGCGGAAGGTATCGATCACCTGCTGTGTCTCCGTCGAGGCACTGGGCTTCCCCTTCCGGCGACGGGATTTGGCAAGCAGAACCGATCGCAGGCGATTTCCGTCCGCCCCCGCCGCCGGAGCTTTCGACAGAATTTCAGCGACGGCTGCCGCATGCACTTCAGCGTGGTCGCGCACGTCCATCATGAAGCCATGGAATCCGTGGGCTCGGACTCCCGCTATGAATGGATCGAGTGTGGTCCGACACGCCTGAACGGCCCCTGCGCCGTTCAGATAATCCCGCACCAACGTGAGATCGCGCTCGAAGGCGTCAACATCGGGATACGCCGCCCGCTCCTTGCGGACGCGTCCGGCATCGCGAGATGCAACGAGCCGGCGCGTGGCCTCGATCCGCGCCGACATGAAGCTCAGCTTCAATCGAAGAGGCTCGTCGGCGTTCCGTTTTCTGTTCTTCTTCCACACATCCGGCAACAACTCTTTATCGCTTTCGATGGAGCGCACAAATGCGCCGGATGGCGGCGTGAATTCAGCGGACAATGAGAGACGCTGTATCAGATCGTCGAGCGATTCGCGATATCTGCGGAGTATCACGTGACTGGCCCGCCGCGCAGTGGCGATGGTGATTTCGGGCGTCACATGGGGATTCCCATCGCGATCGCCGCCAACCCAGGTGCCCCAACGCAAGGGCACCGCGAGCCGGAAAGCATCTGCCGAGCGTGAGAATTCCTCCTCGAACGCGATAGCGAGCGCGGAGTGAACGTGGGCGCCGGCGTCGAGCAATCGGGTTTCGAGATACCAGAGCGCGGAGCTGACTTCGTCGAGCACCGTTGGTCTGTCCTGCCGTACTTCGCTCGTGAGCCAGAGCAGCTCCACTTCGCCTTCCATTTCCTGCTCGATCAGCTTTGCTTCGTCGGTCGGTGCGCGTTCGCGCGCGAGGAGCTTGTCGGCCACGCGCGCCTGCAATCCCAGCAGAGTGCTGCGAGTGGATTCGGTTGGATGCGCAGTGAGAACCGGACGCACGTCGAGCGTGAGCATGGCGGCTTCGACCTGCTCCGCGGTGCGGCCCATCTCGCGGAGCTTCCGCATCGACCACCGTACAGATGCCGGTTGCAAAACACTCGTCCCTTTTCCCAGGTACGTATTCCGACGCCGGACGCGATGAGTCTGCTCGGCGGTGTTGATCAACAGAAAGAAGAGTGTGAACGCGCGCGCGGCCACGGCGCACTGCTCTACACTCAACCCGTCGATCCTGCGGAGCAGCTCCTCGAGTGAAGGAGCATCGCGTTGGTTGTGACGACGCCCGCGGGTGGCAACGCGGAGCTGTTCGACAATCTCGAATGATTCCTGTCCCTCGAGTCGCTGGATCACGCGACCGAGTGCACCGGCCAGCCAGCGGACATCCTCGTGGAGTGGGAGGTCCTCAGAGCGAGCTTGTAGACGCGAATTCTCGTGCGGTGGGTGGACGGGCATCTGGCTGTGAAGTTAGCGAACCCAAGCGAGATGCGGAGCGTTGACCGTCAGCGTCCAGCAATCGCGCATCAGGGCTCCGTCATCGCCGCCCGGCTCCCAGATCACGACACCACCCACGTGGTGCTCTCGGACGTAGCTCGCCTTGGCTGCTACGGATTGTGGGTCGTCGTAGCTGAGCCACGTCGCGCTAGTCGAATCATACAGCCACGGCACGTGACGGCGAACCGAAGAGTAGCTACAGCTGTGACCCCTGATCGGATTTCCATCTGCGATAGGCGATGACCGTCAGGCCTACGCAGATGACGAAGGCCGGCACGATCAGGACGAGCATCGAGGCCAGCATCCCCGGCATGTAGCGGTTCATTAGCCGCCGCCTGCCGGAGTGCTGCTGGAAGCGGTGGGCAGCCTCATCGACGTGACACGAAATGCGTCGGGCCAGAAGTGATCGAACATCACCAGCACGAACACCAGAGCCGGAATCAGGCTCCAGAAGAGAATCCGCCGCTCGTATTTCAGATGCATGAAGTACATGAGGGCAACTCCGGCCTCGATCAATGCAAGCGCGACCAACGATATCGTGAGCACGAGGGGACGCAGGTCGGCGTACGTTAGCAGCACCTCCACGATCACGATCCCCAACAATCCCGTCCAAAGAACTACATAAAATCTCATCCCCGGACTTGGCTTGGACGCAGCACTCAGCATGTCTCTTCTCCCCGTGTTGGTCAGCGCGCGTTCAACAGGTAAACGAGCGGAAACACGAACATCCAGACCAAATCCACGAAATGCCAGTACAGTCCGGTGGTCTCGATGTAGCTCGCATCCAATCGACCCCGTCTATACAGCAGCGTCACGACTCCAATGGCGATTACACCGCATACGACGTGCAACAGGTGCAATCCCGTGATGCCGAAAAAGGCGGCGCCAAAGAGTGGCGAGCCGCCGAGGGGATTGTGGCTGGGACTCCAGCCCTCGTGAATCATTGCGAACCATTCGCGGAGGTGAAGACCTGCGAACAGGAGTCCCAGGAGAATCGTTGCACTCAGCCATCGAATCGCGCTCGGGCGGCCCGCGCTCGCGGCGCGGACTGCTCCCAGCATGGTGAGGCTGCTCGTTAGCAGCACGAATGTCATGACGATCCCGTTCAGGATCGTTGGATAAAAGAGGAATGGCTTCGTCCAGTCCGCGCTGCCAACGCGCACGTAGCCGTAGGCGAAGAGGATCGCCCCGAATGTGGCGGCGTCGGCAATGATGAAAAGCCACATCACCAGTTTCCTGGTGGGGACTCCGTAAGGGCGCTCCTCGGCCACCGCGCCCGGCGCGTGTTGAATCGTCAGCTCAGCGTGCGTCACCCACTCCTCCGTTCAGTTAGATGCGGGTGGCGAGCAGTGCGAATAAATACATCCACAAGACCGTCATGAAATGCCAGTAGAGTGACGCAGCCCCGAATGCCCTCACCGCACGCTCTGTCGTGGAGCTGCGAACACGGTACACGACATAGAGAAGACCGGCGAGACCACCCAACAGGTGGAGCCCGTGCATCGCGGTCAGCAGGTAGAAGAACGAGCTGCTCGGCCCCGAGGCCAGCGTGATCCCCTGATCGACGAGGTTTCGCCACGCCAAGATCTGACCAACGAGAAACAGAAACCCGAAGCCGATTGTGAGGTAGAGCCAGTTGAGATGGGGTGCATCGACGGCTGTAACGGTTCCGGATCGATCGACCGTCGCGGGGCTGCGCGGTCGCCCCAAATACAGTATTGCGCTGCTCGCCAGAACGACCAGAGTGTTGAAGAACAGAATTCGTGGGAAAGTGAAGTGCTGCCAATCCGGATTCGCACCCTGTCGCACGATGAGAGCGCTCGAGTAGGCCGCAAATGACATCGTGATGGCGGCGATGCCGACCCAGACTCCGGTGTTAGCAGGCGATACGGGCGACTTCATGGACATGGACGTCATGCGATCGCTGGCCTTCGCGCGGCCGCGGCCGGAGTTGCGGGGTCGGGCTCCGGAGAATTCTGCATGATGTAGTCTCCGTTCTTGCCCGCAACCCCATACTCGTTGGGGCCGTGATAGACCACAGGATGATGGCCGCCGAAGTTGTCGTGTGGCGGCGGTGAGCTCGTCGTCCACTCCAACGACGTCGCCTCCCACGGATTATCCGTCGCGATTTGCCCGCGGACGCGACTCCTGATGAGATTGTAGAAGAATATGAGCTGCGCTGCTCCCGTAAAAAGAGCAGCCACAGTGATGAAGCGATGCAACGGAATCGATCCCTTCATGTAGTCGACCGTGAAGGCGGAATAGCGGCGCACGTTCCCGCCGAGCCCCAGGTAGTGCATTGGCATGAAGATGCAGTAGACGCCGATGAACGTCAGGAAGAAATGGATCTTGCCCAGCCTCTCATTCATCATGCGGCCGAACATTTTTGGAAACCAGAAATACGTACCGGCCAGAATTCCGAACATCGCGGCAACGCCCATCACGAAGTGAAAGTGGCCGACCACGAAGTAAGTGCCGTGCAGGTAGCTGTCGATCGCCGGCTGCGCGAGGAAGAATCCGCTTATTCCGCCGCTCACGAACACTGAAATAAAGGCGAGGCACCACAGCGCAGCTGTGTTGAATCGCAGCTTGGCTCCGTACAGAGTTCCGATCCAGAGCAGCGTGGTAATGGCGGCTGGAATCGTGATGATCAGGGTTGGAACCGAGAACACGGTAGCCGAGAACGGGTTCATTCCACTCATGAACATGTGGTGGCCCCACACGGTGTAGCTCAGAAACGCAATCGCGATCATGCACACGATGAAGACGCGCGGCCCAAGCAACGGCTTTCTCGTCACCGCGGGCAGAATGTGAGAGATGATTCCGAACCCCGGGAGGATGGCGATGTAGACCTCGGGGTGGCCGAAGAACCAGAATAGATGCTGCCAGAGGAGCGGTGAGCCGCCCGCGTGCGGCTGCAGCCGGTCGCTGATGACCAGTCCCGCCGGAATGAAGAAGCTCGTCCCGGCGACGCGGTCGAGCAGGAGGAGAACGCACGCGGGAAGAAGAACCGAGAACGCGATGAGGCCAATCACCGAAGTGATGAACCATGCCCAGGTCGAGAACGGCATTCGCGCCAGCGACATGCCTTTTGTTCGGAGATCGAGTGTCGTCGCGATGAAGTTCAGCGACCCCAGCAGCTGCGCGATGCAAAACGTTCCGATCGATATGACCCAGAGCGTCTGGCCCCAACCCTGCCCCGGACCAGCGTCCTTGCCCACCGCGCTCAGTGGTGCGTAAGCAGTCCAGCCGGAAAGCGGCGGCCCCTCCGGGACGAAGAAGGCGGAGACCAGAATGATGAAGGCAAGGAACGTCACCCAGAACGACATCATGTTGAAGCGCGGAAAGGCCATGTCTTCCGCGCCAATCTGAATCGGAAGGATGAAATTCCCGAATCCGGCAAAGGGCGCTGTCGTGAGCACGAAGAACACCATGATCGTGCCGTGCATCGTCATCAGCGACAGGTAGTACTCGGGTGTGATGATTCCGCCCGCCGCCTGGGGAAGAATCCCACCGAGCCCCGGGATCGCCTTCGCTGGCCAGCCCAGATGCATTCGCATCAGCCAGGAGAGGATCATCCCCGTCGTAAGCGCGACCAGAGAAAGATCCAGGTACTGCCTGCCGATCACCTTATGGTCGAGACTGAAGACGTACTTGCGCCAGAAGCCTTGGGGCCCGGCGGGGTGACTACTGACCGGACTGCTCATTTAACCATTTCTGGAAGTCGTCGGCACTCATCACCTCGAGGTAGGCGCGCATGTTGTAGTGACCCAGACCGCACAACTGGGTGCACACGATTTCGCTCTTCGTAAGTCGCGTGGCCGTGAAATGCAGCGGTATCACGAGACCCGGCACGAAGTCCTGCTGAATCCGCAGCTCCGGCACATAGAACGCGTGGCTGACGTCCTTCGCGTGCAGCTCCAGCACGACGGGAGTGTTCACTGGTACCGCCAGCGTCGCCGCAACGATATCGTCACGAGCCGCGGTATCGTTGGCGGGGTCCAGCCCCATGAAATTTCCGGTCGACGCGTCAATGAGCTCCGGGTGGAGCGCGCCGAACTTGCCGTCGGGCCCGGCGTAGCGGAAATAGTAGGCGAACTGCTCGGCCTGAACGTCGATCTTCAGGGAGTGAGGGTCGGCGGGAGCGACGTAGATGCTCGCCCAGATCTTTGAGCCGACGAGGGTGAGAGCGAGAATCTCCGCGCCAACGAGAATTATCGCGCCGACAACCATAGGCGTGGCGCCACCGGGAAAGATCTTGATCTTGCGCTGATCGTTGTTGTCGGCGAACCGCCAGACGAACGCAGCCAGGACCAGCTGGGCGACGACGAACAAAATGCCGGAGGTAATCATCGTCTCCGCCATCTGGTGGTCGATGCCGACGCCCAGCTGGGAGAAGTCGGGTGGCATCCAGTGGTGCCCAATGAAGATCGCGGCCGAAACGATCGTTATGATCGTGACGATGATCGCGAAGAGTTTCCCCACGCCCTGAAGCTCCTCTACGCCTGGTAGGACTCTTTAGCGGTTAGTAGGGCGTCGCCTTGAATGTGAAATTCGCCTTGGCGGTTCCTAAGCTGGCAACCGTGACCTCCTGGGTCTGGGTGCCAAATTTTTCCTGCCACGCGGTGAGCGTGTACTTCCCGGGAGGCAGTCCCTTCAGGCTGAACTTGCCGTCGTCATCGGATACCGAGTAGTGCGATGTACCGAGCACCGCGAAATATCCGTGCATCCAGGGGTGAACGTTGCACTTCACCGGAATGAACTCCGCCTTCTCATAAGTCACCTTGATCGGGGGGGAGCCGGGAGGCTGGGACTTGTTCCACTCGGAGTTCAGCTTCGCCATCGGATGAATATTGTGGGAAGTCTGGTCGTGATTCTGGATCTCCATCGGCTGATTTACTTCGACCGCGGCAACGTGCGGGATGTACTGACACCCTTTCTGATCGTAGCCGACAGTTTTGGTTGCAGGCGGGCCCTGGTCACCCGCCGACACGTAAACGACGACATCTTCGAGAGTGTTTCCCGGACGGACGCCCACCGCTTCTGTCATGACCGGCGTGGCGTGCTGTTTGGCGCACGTAGGCTCCTTCGCCATGTCGATGGGCTTCATCTTGGGCGGCGTTCCTGTAAAGCTGATTACTCCCTCGACGTTACCAGTAGCCGCGGCAGGGGCAGTGAACCTTCCCGCCTTGGTGCTGGCGGCGGAGGACACAAGGAAGGCGATCGCGAGAATGGGAAAATTTCTTTTTTGCATCTGGGCTACTTCTCTGGGAAAAAGGTTGAGTGTGAGAGCTATTGTGCTTCTGGTCCGATTGGCGGAAGCGTGGGATGAGACTTGACCCACGCCTTCCAGGCGAGGGCTTCCGGGGTCTTCACCGGCTGCAGTGTGCGCAGGAAATGCACGAGATCCCATGCCTCCGCAGGCTTGAGGTTGTCAGCGAATGACGGCATAGGCGTTCCATCGAGACCCGTCATGAAAACGCGATACAAGTCCTGATTGGTTTCCCCGCACTTGAAGCGCGTCCCGGTGGCAAAATTGTACGGGCGGATGGGATTGTCCTTGCTGTCGGTGAGCGTCGATGCGGACGGACCATCTCCATGACCCGCAGGTCCATGACACTTCCAGCATTCCATTTTCTGGAACAGCGCCCTCCCACGCAGCATGCTCTCCACAGTTGCGGGAGTTTCGGGCGGAATCACTATGGGTGTTCCATGGCCCTGACTCCACCGTGGTGAAAACGACTTGATGTAGGCAACCAGGTCGGCTCGAGTCTGACCGGTAAGCGGAAGCCACGACGGCATATTGGTCGTCACGAACCCGCGGTGAATCGACATTTCCAGGTCCTCGTCGGTTGGCAATGTGCCGGTGGGCGTCGATCGACACTTGAACACCGCCGCCGTGAAATCGCGCGGCTTCGGGTCGATCCACTGGGCGTTTTCGCCCAGTCCATCACCATCCTGACCGTGGCACCCGACGCAGTAACGGCGATACTCCTTTTTGCCGGCGGATGGGTCTGCGTTCTGGCTTCCGACGTGAGTGACCTGAGCGGGGAGCACCGAGGCGGCGGCGAAGCAAAGCACGACACTCAGTTTGCAGAGAAACTTTTTGTCTAAAGTTCCCGGTATCATGACGAGCCTCCCCGTCTTAGAAAGCAAAATCGAGCGCGAATAAAAGCGACCGGGCCCACACGGGCGTGTCGGTGGACAGTGGCGGCAGTCCGACTCCCGCCCCGCTGAGCGGTGCCGCGCCCAAGGTTTTCGCCATGGAGAATTCCGTATGCAAGGCCAGGCCGGCACGGCTGTGCATCATCGGATACCACCGGTACCCGAATGTGTACGCGTCGATGTTTCCCAGATTGTTCGGCGTAGATGGGAGTGCCTGCTGTGACATGCGGATGAATTCGCTGCGCTGAAGGAAGACAAGTTGCGGATTCACGTAGTAGTGCATCTCGAGAAAGCCCGCGTTCCACTGAGCCGATCTCGCGCCGGCAGGAAGCGGCTGGTCTCCGGCCGTTGCTGTGCCGAGATAGGCATCGTCCGACCCACGCAGATAGAGCGGCAGGAATTCGAGGCTGCCAAGGTAGAAATCGCCCACTACGCCATAGCGTTGGAACGGTTTGTTTAGCAATCCAGTGCCGGCTATCGGCGCGCCGCCGCTCGTTTCAAAAGCGGTTGGTCGCTGTCCCATATAGGCGTACGCCCCAATGCGCTGGATACCTAAACTACCGGCGTCGAAAGCCTGGCTGAGCGTGAAGGCACCATCGTAAGCGTGTCCGGCGCCATTGAAGCTGGGCTCACCGTCGGAGCTCTCCAGTAGCGCAAGGCCGTAGCGTGTGTAGCTGTTGGTCGAGTGCCCCGACAACTCGACGCCGAGCTGATTGTCGCCGAGACCAAACGTTGTAGCGGAGCCGACCGGCACGAAGTGATAACTCTGGTAGAATCCGCCGTTGGCGGAGAGCCAAAATTGCCGCTTCTCGGAGACCATGTTGTCGAGCTCGAATTTTCCCAGCTTAACGTTGGCCCAGTGCGTATCGAGCAGATCGTCAAAGCGCACGAACGCGGCCTCGAGACCGAGGGCTCCGCTGTTTTCGATGGCGGAGACGAAGCCGAAGGAGATGTTCTTGTGCAACGTGCCGATGAAGAGCAGGTCCACTCCAGACAGATCGAATCCGTGCTGGGTGATCGTCCGCTCGACGGTACCACCGGTTGGATCGCCGCGCACGGCATCGACGGGCTGATGCGTCGTGTTTTCAAGATGCCACTGAGGGGACGTTCTGATGGCAGCCGGCCAATAGGCTGGATTCTGCCAAGTCGGAGCGTCTCGGTCGTTCCCGATCTGGTATCCGTTGTCCCGGAACCTCTGTCCGAAGCTATTGAGCTCGGGCCAGGTTGTGTGGCACGCGGAACATGGGAGGGAGTACTTTCGGGCGAAGGCCGGAATCGCCTTGTTGAATCGGGCGAGCATCAGCTGCCGATAGTGCTCCGGCACCGTGCTGCTGTAATTGGGTCGCCGATCCGGAAGTCTGATCGCGATGGCGGCGTAAGGTCCGGTATTGTTGTGCGGAGGGCGGTAACTCTTGGGACCAACGCGAGTGGCCGCGGGAGGAGCGAGAGCCAATGTGCTCAACAAAAGTGCTGCGGTAATACCAGCTCGGCCCATGAACGCGGTCGGCCATGCGCCCCTCCGCAGAGGAGCGTGTACCAGGAACCACTTTATCATACCGACCTCGTCGTAACGGTACGCATCTGTGGAACTGCTTGCTTCGTTCGGTGCCACCAGCCGCCGCGACCACGAATCTCAAATCGTGGCTGACGAGCCCATGACATCTATGCCTCGCGTCACTGTATTCGCCGCAGCGATGCTTGTCAAGACACCGATTTTTGTAACCTTCCTGTCAGGTTCGAAACATCGCGATCCGAAAGTGAGTCGGTACTGACGAACTTATAGCGACAAGGCCATGACGTGGTCTTCATCGACGCGCGCGCCAAAATAGAACGGCTTCCTGCCCCGGATCTTGAATCCCATTCTCAAATAGAATCGGATCGCCCATAAGGCCTGCGACCACGTCTGAAGCCAGATCACATCGGCACCCGCCTGCCTGGCCACATCGCAGCAGTGGTTCATAAGCCTGGCGCCAATACCGCGACCCTGGTGCGCGTCGTCGACATAAAACCGGACGATCTCGAACGCGCGCCGGCCATCGACACCTGGAGGAAGCTCCATTGTCGAACTCATGTGCGCATAAGCGATCGGCACGCCATTCGTGTCTTCCACTGCGAAAACGGAGCTGCCTTCGCCTTCTATCGCGTCGGCGATGACACCTACCGAGTACGCTTTAGCGAGATATCGACTCCGCTCCGGCTCCGGATGCGTTGGCCCGTAGGCTTGCACGAACAGACGCGTGCCCAGCGATGCGATCGTCTCCGCGTCGTCGCGTGTGCAGCGGCGAACCGTATAAGCGTCTATTTCGGTGCCCGGCACACAAAACTCGATGCTTCGTCGCTGCTTCCCTTCCCGGTGTAGACTGCGCGCTTCGGATACTCACATAAAGGGCGCGTTCTGACAGCTCTCCCAACGGAATCCGCTTTTGTCGCCACCAGCTGTTCGGGAGCGTGCCCATTTTCGACCCATTCCGACACGGCATTCAGCCACTCAACGTCGCTCGGTCCTGGACCGCTGCCGCAGTGCAGAACGCCGGGCTCCATGAAAAGCCGAACGTACTCGCGCGCTCGAGGATCGCGGGCCACAACCTGTTTGTAGTAGTCGATGGTGGCAAGCGGGTTGAGCGCGGGATCGGACCAGCCATGCCAAAGAATCAGTTTCCCCTTTCGTTTCGCGAAGCGGGAGATATCAGGACTATCTGCATCCAGCATGGCCACCCAGCGCTTCGCGTCTTTGATAAGAGACCCCTTGTAGCGACTGTAATCCCAGGTCGAATCACTGAACATGAAGTATTTCGCGCCCTCGGTCACGAACATCGCCTGGGCGGTGGGTACGTGCAGCTGCCGCATGAAGGCGGTGTCGCGACCGGTGATCCAAATCGGCCAGCCGCCGGGCAAATTCTCTCCTCCGAACGGCTGCCCCGGATAGATCGTACGGCCGCGGTCATCGGTTGCAGGCGCGTAAATCCGCGCGATTGCCGCACGCTGTGCGCGCGTCAGACAATCGGGTGCAGCGTTGTCGCCGGGACACTTCTTGACAGATGCCAGCCTGAATTTGCAATCCCGCGGATCGTCGAGTATGCCGTCCTTGACGCCGTCGAGAGCATCGCACGCCTCAAGAACCTTGGCGGACACGAGATCGAGATTCGTCTGAGTCACGAGCGGGTGATCAAAGTACGTAGGATCCGGAAAAGCAGCCTGCGTATTCTTGAGGAATGAAGCGCCGGTCTTGCTCATGTGCGCAGCGGGAGCACCGCTGATGATTCCATCGAAATCATCAGGGAATCGTTCTGCCTCCATCAATCCCTGACGCCCTCCATTCGAGCAGCCGGAGAAATAGGAGTAGTTGGGCTCCACGCCGTAGAAGGCCTTTGCCAGCGACTTCGCGGTTTCTGCCGTGCGGTGCACGGCGAGATATCCGAAATCGACCTGACGCTCCGGATCGTTGAGCGCCCACCGCGCGCCACCTCCCGGAGAACGCTCGTGACCGGTGTTGGTGCTTACAGTCAGATAGCCGGCGGTTGCGTTGGCCAGAATGCCGCGATTGATCGTCCCGGCGTACCCGCCATTCCCGCCCATCAGCATCCGCTTGTTCCACTGCTTCGGAAGCATCGCCGTAAAAGCGGTGCTTCTCCCAATTATCCCCGACACTCGGCAGTGTGGAACGCGCACATTGTCACCATGCTGGAGCGAATCGGGAATGTCTGCGACTTCTGTCAGGCGAACATCGGCCAGACGCAGGTTGCGGAGACCCGTGCACTCACCGCTGGGGCCAGGACGGGCCGCTACGACCTGGGCTAGCGACGTCGTAGCAGACAGTACGAGAAACGCACCACACGCGAACACGTCAAAGGAGTTGCGTGAGGACTTCGACAGTAGCCGGATCATGACGAGCCTCGACTATTCCGGGATGAGCGACCGAGGGCAGGAATATACCGGTGGGCTCGAAACGCGGCCAAAAAAATCTGGCGTCGCTAAAGATTGCGCTGCTTCCAGCGCTGTTTACTGGAGCCGGTTTGCCAATTCGGCGAGGTGGTCTGCCGCTTCCGTAATTGGCTTGGCGCCGGTGAGCGCCGCCTGGTCCAGTGCGGGAATTTCGGGTTCTCTCTGCGGGTTTCTGATGCCGAGTCGCTTGCGGAGCTCGTTACGAAAGGCGATGGCGGGACGGTAGAATTGGTCGCGGAAAGTGCGCCAAGTCGTGAGATGTTGCTGAATCAGCTCGGTGCTCTCGCGTTCGAGCTCCTTGTCGCGCTCTTCTTCCGACAGCGTGTCCAGCACGCGCGGACTGAGCAGAGTACTCACGTAATCGCCGTCACTTCCCGCCTCGAACGTCCGCATCGCTTCAGCGAGCTGGAGGGTGCCCTCTTTCAACACGGGCGCGGGCACGGTACGCAACTGCTCGACGAGAGGGTCGACTTCCGGTGGGGTCGGCGGGGTCGGTTTTTCCTCACGAAATCCCATGTCCACTGGCTGCGGCACGGTGAGCAGCAGCCAAAGGAATTCCGCCGCAGTCACGATCAGATACGATGAAACCAGAACCGCGGCGGCTCTCGCCCCGTTTGGCCACGATCTGAAGACTCCATGCCCAGCCCACAGAATGTTGACGGCGGAAATCGCGACACACCCAGCGATTTTGGCTGGTTGGACCAGCGGAAGCTGTTTCCAGGCGCGCGGAGCAACGCGTCGCCAGTTTCGATTACGGAGGGGAAGACTCACTGGTAAGAGACTGTTTCGCAGATGAGTGAGTCACAGTTTTTTTGCGTTTTCGCGTATGGACCTTGCGACTAATCCGTCTCGCCCGACAACCAGCGAGTCAAATGCGCGCATTACGGTTGTTCATGGTCCTCTGGCTGCTGGCTTGTTCACCACAAGTCGTTGGTCAGCATGCGGTTATCCTTTCGCCAGCTGTCCCTGCTCCGAGTCAGTGGCAGCCCGACATTGCTCAATTCGAAGCGCAGGATCGCGCGAGCCCGCCCAGGCCGGGAAGCATCGTCTTCGTCGGTAGCTCCTCGATCAGGATGTGGACGACACTGGACCGCGACTTCCCCGGATTGCCGGTGTTGAATCGCGGGTTTGGAGGATCCGAGGCGGGCGACGTCGCGCAGTTTGCGGAGCGCATCGTGGTGCCGTACAAGCCGCCGGTTGTGGTTTTTTACGCGGGCGACAACGATCTGGCAGCGGACAAGACTCCGGCGCAGGTTCTCGCTGCATTCCAGTCCTTTGTGGCCACGATGCACCGGGACCTGCCGGCAACTCGCGTAGTGTTCATATCGATCAAGCCCAGCATCGCGAGGTGGAGCATCGTCGACAAGATGCGCCAGGCGAACAGTCTCGTTCGAGACTACGTGCGTACGGATGACAGGCTCGCCTACGTCGACGTGTTCACTCCAATGCTCGACGCGTCGGGTCAGCCGAGGCGCGAGCTGTATCTCGAGGACGGGTTGCATATGACGCCAGCGGGATACGCAATCTGGCGCGATCTGATCGCGCCGGTGATTCGATGATTGGGTGTGGTTGTTCGCCCAGCGATCGGGCTAGACGACGTTCCGCGGGTCAGGCTTTACAGTGAACGGCTGCGTGTAACTCTTTCCGTTCACGGTTAGCCGCGCGGTGAAATCGCCGACGTAGTGCCGGTCGAGTGGACCGCCTTCGTAAGGAGGCGGCGCGCCGCGCGGTCGCGGACGGAGCGCATTCCACGTCACGCGATGCATACCAGCGCTCGCCGATGGCAGCTCGGGCTTCGTCTGCCAGAGCGGAGACACACGCGGAATACCGGTGGGTTGCGTTGCCGCTCCGCTCGCCGGCGCGCGCTGCGCGTTGGGATCGCTCGATAAGGTCTGCACCACTGCCCCGCTCGCGTCAAGGATCTCGATCACGACGGGCGTGCTCGACGCACTCTTCAAGTAGTAATCGATCACCACTCCGCTGGGCGGATTATCTGCGTGCGGCTCGTCTTTCTGAAGCGGCGTCCCGTTGTCTGTCCCCTCGATGAAGTTGATCGTCTCGGCGGGCTTGAACAGGTAAGCATCCTCGCGCGCGACAGCGTCGCTCAACTGTCTGAGAGAGCTGATGTCGTCGATCACCCAGAACCCGCGCCCGTGTGTCGCAAGTATGAGATCGTTGCCGTAGATCTCGAAGTCGCGCATCGACGTCACCGGCAGATTGAGCTGGAACGACTGCCAGTTGTCACCATCATCGAAAGAGAGGTGGACCCCACGCTCGGTTCCAGCGACCAGCAGCCCGCGACGCCGTGGATCTTCCTTAACAGAGTGCACATACACGCCTGATGGCAGACCCTTCGTGATCTTCTGCCAGCTCTTCCCCATATCGCGGGTGCGGTAGATGTACGGCTCGAAATCCTGTAGCTGGTGGCGGTCCACACTCGCGTAGGCGGTGCCCGGATCGAAGTGCGAGGCCTCGATCATCGTCACTCGGCTCCAAGGCGCGATCGCGCTCGGTGTGACATTCTGCCAGCTCTTTCCATCATCGGGCGTGAGGTGGATGATTCCGTCGTCGGTGCCAATCCATAGCAGCGGCGCTCGCAATGGCGACGGAGCAATGGCGTAGATCACCCCACGCTTGCTGTTGCGATCTACCGCGGCAGCCGTGACCGGATCCAGCGTGGGCGGAACAACAATCTCGAGGCGGGTGAGGTCAGGACTGATCTGAGTCCAGGTCTTCGCGCCGTCCGTAGTCTTGAACAGGAACTGATTCGCGTAATAGAGTGCCCGCGGGTCCGCCTTGGAAAACACGAGTGGCTGACTCCAATCGGCGCGCGCTGCCTCGGGCGCTTTGGGACTCGTCGTGTTCTCGATCGGGAAGTTGGCGTCGAGATTCCAGCGCTGCCCGTCGCCTCCGTACACGACTCCGGGATTCAACGGGTCGCCCGCAGTGTAGCCGCTCTCACCGCCCGGCGCGATCGGCTCCCAGTCGTGCATCGATATCTGGGAGAACTTTCCGCGCGAGCGAACGGCAATCGCTCCGGAATCCTGTTGCGCGCCAGTCACCCAATATGGAAAGCGGTAGTCGACGGAGAGATGATAGATCTGCGCCGTCGGCTGGTTGAGCCACGAGGTCCACATGACATCGCGCGGATCATCAGTCCGCGCATTTCGGGTAATGATCGCGCCCTGATCGCTGGCGACGATCATCGTGTCCGGATCGTCGGGCGATACCCACGGTTGATGGTAGTCGTCGCCGCCCGGTGATCCGCGGAGAACGACCCACGTCTTGCCGCCGTCCTTCGTTCGATTGACGGCGACGTTCGGAACATAGACGGTATCCGGATTCTCTGGGTCAACGGTGAGCTTCTCGAAGTACCAGCCGCGACCCCATAGGGCAGGATCGTTGGACAAGCGAGTCCATGTCGCCCCGGCGTCGTCGGAGCGGAAGAATCCGCCCTGCCCCGGCGGAGGGCTGGATGGACGAGCGCCCGCCGGCGATGGCTGCGGCGCGGGAGTGCCAAGCGGCGGCTCGACCTGCGTCGGAGCATCAGGCAGGAGGCAGTCCACAACGGCGTAGAGGCGATTGGGATTCGTCGGCGCGATTGCGATGCCGGTTCTCCCGATTCCTTCTTTAGGCAATCCGTTGGTAAGCCGCGTCCACGTGCTTCCGCCATCGGTGGACTTGAAGATTCCACCGCCCGGCCCATTCGTCGGCGCGTACGTGAACCAGGGCGGACGCCGCGTCGCCCACAGCCCGGCGTAGACGACGCTCGAATTCGACGGATCGATCACTACTTCGACCGCGCCGACGCTGTCGTCGCCGAGTACTTTCTGCCAGCTCTGTCCGCCATCTCTGGAGCGGAAAATTCCGCGCTCCTTGTTGGCGGCGTACAACTTCCCGATCGCTGCTACGAAAACATTGTTCGGATTTTTCGGATCGATCGCGATCTTTCCGATGTGGTGCGTCTCGTCGAGCCCGAGGTGCGTCCACGTGCGCCCGGCGTCGACTGATTTGTAGACCCCATTTCCGTATCCGACGGAATCACGGAGCGTCGACTCGCCGCTCCCGACGTAGATCGTGTTTGGCTGGGACGGCGCAACTGCGATCGCGCCGATCGACGCGGTAGATTGGGAATCGAATATCGGCTTCCAGACTCGGCCGCCGTCGATCGTCTTCCAGACCCCGCCATTCACCGCGCCGAAATAGAATTCGTTGGGACGGCCGGGAACTCCCGTCGCCGCCGCGACTCGACCGCCGCGGAATGGGCCGAGCATTCGCCAGCGAAGGCCGGAATAGAGATCGGTCGGGACGGGAGCCGTGACTATTCCTCGCCCCAGATCTTCCTGCGGGGCAGCTGTCGCCAATTGCGAACGGACGAGCTGGCGAAACCCGGGGGGAAAGAGTGAGAACGCGATTCCATATTGGCTCGCGCGAAGAACGAAGTCCCGCCGCGTGAAAGTCATTTCTTGATTCGAGTGGTCAGAAGAACGATGATTTAACAGGAGCTAAATTCGGGTCACGCGTATGAATGTAGTTACACCGGTTGCATCGAACGAGAAGAAGGCTTTCATCCTTCATGCCGAGGAGGGACAGCGGATCAACGCTTTCGGAAATGAGGGAATCTTCAAGCTCACTGGAGAGAATACCGGAGGAACGTTCACGCTGATGTTAGGCGTAGTGCCTCCGGGCGGCGGTCCACCTCCCCACGTCCATAACGTCGACGACGAGTTTTTCATCATAGTCGAAGGTCAGTACAACTTTCTCATCGCTGGCGCCTGGACCGAGGTAGGACCTGGCGCAGTCGTGTATCTACCTCGTGGCACGCCTCACACATTCAAGAATATGGGCGACAAACCCAGCCGTCACTGGGCGATTTTGAATCCGAGCGGATTCGAGACGTTCTACGCGCGCTGCGCCGAAGTCTTCGCGGCACCAGGACCGCCGGATTTCGCGCGGATCGGTGCGATCAGCCACGAGCACGGATACGATATCATCCGCGATGGATAGCCGCGTTAGCTTTCGAAGGAGTCGCCTCCGCTACTGTACCGCTTTCCCTTCTTCTTCCCACGCCTTCCGGTCAATCAAAACGATAGGCTGAAGCTTCTTTGCGCCAAGCTCGGTGTTGAGCGCAGCCAAATCCTTGCCTGACCACGCATCGAACGCCGCCACTACGTCGGACAGCTCACGACCGATTGCGTCGGTTCGATCGAGCTGCATCTGCGACGGCCGTCCATCGTAGAACACGACAGCACTATAGAGGTCGGCGAGATTCTCGCGAAGTCTCTCCTCGCCTGTGATCATGCCGCCTTCCTTCGTTGCGACAATCTTCTTTCGCAGCAAGTCGGCGGCCGCTGAAGCGTCGCGTAGCCGCTGCGCCAGCGGATCAGCGGCGGGCAACTTCGCCGCGCGGTCTGCGAGCCCGGATCGAACACCGTTCATTCGCTCGACCGCAAAGGACATATCGCCGAGCAGCGTTACGAGCCTGGTGGCGAGCGCGAACTGCGATCGGCGATCGGCGAGCGTGTGCGTCGTGCGCGGATCGGGCACGAGCTGGAGCGGCAACGTGTAGACCTTGTCATCCTTGGTCATCTTCACCGTGTAGGTCCCGGGCAGAACGCGCGGACCGTACGCAGCGCCGAAAGCGGCGCTCGCGGCGGGCGGAACCTTGGGCGGTTTCAGACGCATGGACCACCGCACTCTGCTCAAGCCGCGCCGCTTCGTGCTCGGCACGGTCCCGACGACCTTACCCGCTGCGTCCAGGACTTCGATTTTCATATCTCCGAAGATGTGGCGCTTCTTCAGGTAGTAGGTGATGACCGCGGCGTTGGGAGGGTTGTCGCCGGTGTAAGCGGCGTCACCGTTAATCCATCCACCCTGGGCAAGAATCTTCAGGACGGTGGGACGCGCGCGAATGAAGACGACATTACTCGCCAGAGCCGCCGGTGTGAGAGCGCGGAGAGGCGTGATGTCGTCGATGATCCAGATACCGCGACCGTGCGTGGCAATGACCAGGTCGTTGTCGCGCGGGTGAATCGCCAGATCGCGCACGGCAACGGCCGGAAAATCCCCGCCCTTGTAGCGGGACCACTGAGCGCCGCCATCGAGCGACACCCAGAGTCCGAATTCAGTGCCAAGGAACAGCAGATTCGGGTTGACCAGGTCTTCCTTGATCACGTGCGCGTACCCGCGCACCGGACTACCCGGCGCGATGACTGAGGTCCACGTCTTTCCGTAGTCGGTCGACTTGTACGCGTACGGGCGCATGTCGCCGAATGTGTGAAGATCAAAGGTCGCGTAGACGGTGCCGTCGTTGAAATGGCTCGGGTCTACCGAAGACACCCACGCGGACTTTGGCAGATTCGGGACGTTGGCGACGACGTTCGTCCAGTTTTTTCCGCCATCGCGGGTGACCTGCAGGTTCCCGTCATCCGTCCCCGCCCAGATCACGTTCCCGTTCCTTGGCGACTCGGCGATCGCATAGATCGTCGTGTGCATTTCCGCGGCGGAGTTGTCGACGGTGACGCCGCCGGACTGCTCCTGGAGCTGCTTCGAGGGATCGTTCGTCGTGAGGTCGGGTGAGATGCGATCCCAGGTCTGACCGAAATCCTTGGTGCGGTAGAGATACTGGGATCCGATGTACAGTGTGCCGTTATTCGTGGGACTCAGGTGGATCGGCGCGTTCCAGTTGAACCGCTCCTTTCCTTCCTTGTATCGCGGAAGCGGCTTGAGCGGGCGGATCTCGTGAGTCTTTCTGTTGATGCGGCCGATCTCACCTCCCTGGGATTCAGCGTACAGATAGTTCTGATCGGTGGGATCCACAAACATCCAGAATCCATCGCCGCCATACATGTTCTCCCAGCGACTGTTGGTGATGCCGCCCGGATATTCTGAGTCGCCAACCCACGAGCTATTGTCCTGCAGTCCGCCGTACACGTGATACGGACGATCGTTGTCGAGGCTCACGTGGTAGAACTGCGAGACCGGAAGGTTGTCGCCCTTCCACCACTTGTTGCCGGCATCGTACGAATACCAGACTCCGCCATCGTCGCCAGTGATCAGGCGATCGGTGCTGGTCGGGTCGATCCATACGTCGTGGAAGTCTCCGTGCGCGCCGC
>JANMWS010000006.1:0-4432 GCA_031394125.1 Gemmatimonadales bacterium | reverse complement strand
GTTCCGCTCTCTGCCTGTCTCTTTCCAATAATCCGGGAAACAATCGCTCGCTCCCACAGATGCTGTGGGGCGTGATCGAACGTTCCGGGTAGAGCCGCCAAGAGCTAGCACAGCTCATTTCCAATGCCCTCGCGTTTCGATCGATGAACGCGGGGGCTTTTTTTCTTGTTGTCTACGGATTCCACTGTATAGCACGACTCATCCTAAAGGAGGTCGAGATGCTCCATCGATTACCCTCAGCGGTTCGCGTGTCGGTCCCCCCGTCGAGAGCCGGCCCCTTCCGCACGATCCGCATCACTGGGGTAATGCTGGCGCTGTCGATTGCGGGCACCGCGGGTGGTCAAGGCGTGAAACAACAGGGGGCCGAACTGCTCGCCGCTCCGATTTCGTGGGCCGATTCGGGCAAGCCACCCGCAGACAGCACAGCCTCAACCAACAGGACAGCAGCAGCACTCCCGAAATGGTTCGACGAGATAGCGGTCAACGCCTTTGTCTCCACCGCCTACGTGTATAACGCCAACCGCCCGGCGACGGGCATGAGCAGCTACCGCGTCTTCGACTTCATCGACAATTCCTTCAACCTCGACGTCGCCGAGCTCGTGGTGCAGATCGTACCTACCAAGCCGAATGACGCTGGCTTTCGCGTGGACTTGGCCGTCGGCAACTCGATCCCTCAGATGACGAAGTCACAAGATCAGACCGTCGCCCAGTTCGACCTGCAACAGCTGTTCGTGAGCTACATCGCGGCCGTTGGCTCCGGGCTGCGCTTCGATTTTGGGAAGTACGTCACTCATTTGGGCTACGAGATAATCGAAGGGTACGACGGCTACAACGACAACTACAGCCGGTCGATCCTCTTCGGATACGCCATTCCCTTCACGCACACCGGGGTCAAGGCGAGCTACGCATTCTCGAACAAGGTAGGCGCAATGTTCGAGGTGGTGAACGGGTGGGACCTCGTGCGCGACAACAATCGCTCCAAATCAGTCGGCGCTCAGGTCAGTCTGACACCGGTGTCGCCGCTCACCGTGATCCTGAACTGGATCGGAGGGCCGGAGCTCTCGGGCGACAATCACACGAACCGCAACGTGTTCGATCTGGTGGCGGTCCTCAAACCGACCACAAGACTCACGCTCGGCCTCAACGGAGACTATGGGAAGGAAAACGGCACGAGCATCGTCAACCCGGGCTCCGACGCAACGTGGAAGGGGATCACTGGCTACGCGACGCTTGCGGTGACGGAGAAGTTCTCCGTCGGGCTGCGCGGTGAGACGTTTCAAGACGAGGATGGCGTGCGCCTCGGAACGGGCACCAAGGTGACGCTGTCGGAGGGGACGTTCACGCCGGCGTACAAGCTCACCAATCACGTCCTGCTACGGGGCGAGGTGCGCTTCGACAAGGCTGACCAGCCGATCCTCACCAAACGGGCCACCTTCGCCGACAAGCAGACGACCGTGGGCGTTAACGTCATCTTCGTGTATTGAGACTGGTTGAGAAAAAAAAGGAGAGCCGGAAGATCCTCTCGCCGGCTCCCCGTCTCCTTCGTTCGTGTCGAAGCAAGAGGTGGACTACGCGACACAAACTAGGCTCGGCGAAGGCGACACGCCTACTGCTGGATACGCCATAGTGAATCTCGGGGTGGGCGTGCGCCTCACACGGCAGCGATTGGTAAATAATATCAGCCTTCATTGCGACAACGTGTTCAATCGTGTTTATCGAGACAATCTCTCGGTGATCAAGGATTTCATCCCGCAGCCAGCGCGAGGATTTCGATTGAACTATCAGGCGACCTACTAGGGACCAGTGTCAGCCGGCTGCTTTATGATTCTTCTTTGGTGATTCTTCCGATTCGAGCGAAATCCAGCGCTCGGCCCACGCGCTGATCTCCAGCAATGCGCTCTCGAGCGACCTGCCCTTCGCAGTGAGCTCGTACTCAACGCGTATGGGACTTTGCGGAGCGACTCTTCGCGTGACGAGCTCTTCAGCCTCGAGAGAGCGCAGCCGCTCCGACAACATCCGATCGGTAATATCGGGTATCGAGGCCTTGATCAGGGCGTAGCGGGCTTTTCCTTGAAGCAGGGTCTGGATAATCGCGCCCGTCCATCGGCCGCCGATCAACTCGACAGCTTGGTGGAAGCGGGCGCAGACAGGGGCGGGTGAATTGTTCAGGGCCATGGGGAAATCTTGGAAAGACGGGCGCTTGACACAAGCTACTTACTAAAGTATACTAGCCTATCAATAGTAAGTCCAGCCCCATTGGCAAGCAGTTGATGGGTATTTGCTCACGAAAGATCGAAGAGGAATCAAATGACCGCACCCGCGACAACCGCCCCCGTAGCTGGGGCCAAGACAGCTTGGAAAATCGATCCTACACACACCTTGGTCGAGTTTTCGGCGAAGCATCTGATGATTACGACCGTAAAGGGTCGGATCGGAGATGTCACAGGCACCATCTACACCGACGAAAAGGATCCAAAGAAGTCCACTGTTGAAGCGACGCTCAAGACAGCGAGCCTTGATACGCGGACGGATCAGAGAGACCAGCATCTCCGCTCAGCCGACTTCCTCAATGCTGAGGTGTATCCGGAAATCATCTTCCGCAGCACCCGGATCGAGGGTGACAAAGAGGACTTCAAGCTCACGGGCGATCTGACCATCCGCGATGTCACGAAGCCGGTAACCCTGGACGTGAAATTTGAGGGCAAGCAGAAGGATCCGTGGGGAGGAGAGCGAGTCGGCTTTAGCGGGACCGGAAAGATCGATCGCAGAGACTTCGGGCTTACCTGGAATCAGGCTCTGGAGACGGGTGGTGTGATGGTTGGGAACGAGATCAAGATCAGCCTCGAGGTGCAGGCCGTTAAGGTCTAGCTCCCGGAGTTGATTCTATAAGAACCTAACCATCGAGCGGGTGTGCTTTGTCTAAGCACACCCGCTTTTTATATAAGTGCCGACCAAGCTGCTAGCTTTCACGCCGTGGAGCTACTATTGAACTCAATCATCCACCGGGTGGCTAATTCCTGGATCGTCCTCATCCCCGGGATGGCCGCGCTCCATAGCAGTGTTAGATTAATACCTAATTCACCCGCTCAGGTTGATGTCGCTGTCGTCGCCCACCAAGACGACTGGCAGCTATTCATGGGTGATGTTTTGACGCAAGGGCTCCGCTCAGGCAATCGAGGCGTTTTCATTTACCTCACCGCTGGCGATGACGGACGGGATTCCGTTTACTGGCAGACCCGGGAGCGCGCAGCACTGCGGTCGACTCGGTTTGCCGCCGGCGTCTCCGTCACCGAGCCACTTGTCTGCTCGGTGGTCCAGATCCGCGATCATTCCATAAGAAAGTGCAACCTTGGCAATACCGAGTCCTACTTTTTGCGCCTTCCCGACGGGAAACGAGACGGAAAAGGGTTCGCACGCTACGGCTATCAGAGTCTGCGGAAATTGCGGTCGAGGCCGAGTTCCGAAATGAGGGCGATCGACGCCAGTACCACCTATCGGGGGTGGGCCGACCTCAAGGCAACGGTCGGTGCGATAACCGATCTGAATTCGGCGACAGTCACGATACATACGAGCGACCCGAGTATCGCGCGAAATCCGCACGATCACTTCGATCACAGAATGGCCGGCCTGCTGGTCGCCGACCTGCGAAAACAGCATCAGGTGGGCGCCATGTACTACGTCGGCTACGCACTGGCCACGAGAGCCGCGAACCGGTCGGCAGCCCAGACACAAGCCAAGACAGTGCTGTTGCTGGCCTATGACAGAGAAATGAAGGCGGTCAACAAAAATTGGGGTGCTTACCAGGAACATCGCGCATTTTATTCGGAATGCATGCAGCGGACGTATGTTGTGCGCTCGCCCGTTCCAGTCATACGCTGACGCTCCGGATAACTGCGCTTGCCGAAGCTTTCTCGCTGGGTCGTTGTTCGTATCCTACCTTAGTGACCTCACCAATACGTTCACTACCATTGGAGCGATAATGCGTCGAGCGCTGGTCATCGTGGGATCTCTCTGTGCTCTGCAGCACCAGGCGGCAGCTCAGTGCAAAGTCGGAACGAGCAGCAACGAAGGAAAGCTGCTGGCTTTCTACACGGCACCGATCGTGTTTTCGATGGCGACTGCCCCCGAGGTCATGAGGCCCGCCAGCATCAGGGTCGGCGCGGAGGGAGAGTACATACCAAAACCGAACCCGGCGATCGAGCAAACCGGAGCGTGTTTTACCCAGAAGAGCGAGCACACTTCTCTCTCACCGGTATTTGGCCGGCCGAGGATAACAGTGGGCGGTCCGTTTGGATTCGCGCTCGAGGCGGCATATCTGCCGCCTGTCACGATTGCCAGAGCGACGCCGAACCTTTTCAGTTTTGCCGTATCCCAGGCGCATCACTTCGCAGCCGGCCCCGTCTCTGCGGGTGCCACGCTGATGCTCCGCATA
>JANMWS010000059.1:0-6594 GCA_031394125.1 Gemmatimonadales bacterium | reverse complement strand
GTCAGGGCGTCGTAGATCAGATCTTCAGGGGCCAATCCGTACTCACCCACGACTATGTCGTAGATCTTTTTGGCTACCTCGAGCTTCCGCTCGCGCGTCTTCGCCATCCCGATCTCGTCGATAGTGAGCGCGATTACGGCCGCTCCGTGCTTCTTCACCAGCGGCACGACCGAGTCGATTCGCTTCCGCCCGTTCTCCATGTTGATGGAGTTGACGATTCCGCGTCCCGGGATGTGCTCGAGCGCGGCCTCGATGACGTTCGCTTCCGTCGAGTCTATGACGAGTGGGGTCTCCACGCTCATCGACAGCAGCTTCACTACCTTCGACATCTGCTCGGCTTCGTCGGCGCGCTCGGTGAGAGCGACGCACACGTCGAGCACGTGCGCACCGGAATCCACCTGGTCGCGGGCAACCTCGAGAATTCCCTCGTAGTCGTCGGCGAGCAGCAGGCGCTTCACCTTGCGGGATCCTTGCGAGTTCACCCGCTCGCCGACGAGCAGCGGCGGCGGATCCTGGTGCAGCGTGATGGCGCGCATTGCCGAGCTGACGCGAGGTACGTGCTGAGATCTCGAAGCAGGCTTTGAGCCGTGCTCGGCCTCGCGCACGGCGGCGACGATCGCGGAGAGGTGTTCTGGCGTCGTCCCACAGCAGCCGCCAACGATGCGCACTCCGAAATCCCGAACGAACTCGGACAGCGCCTGCGCCATCGGAGCCGGCTCGAGTGGGTAGACGGCTTCACCGACGCCCGTGTTGAGCGGCAATCCCGCGTTGGGGATCACTGACAGCGGCAGCGTTGCGTGCTCGGAGAGGTATCTCACCGGCTCGCGCATATGCTCGGGTCCGGTCGAACAGTTCAGTCCGATGACATCGACCTTGAGCGCCTCGAGCGTCGTCATCGCGCTGGCGATGTCGGTGCCGAGTAGCATGCGGCCGCTGACGTCGAGCGTAACCTGCGTCTGAATCGGGAGCCGGCGGCCGATCTCCGCGAACAATCTCTCGATCCCGGCGACGGCCGCTTTCACTTCCAGTATGTCCTGCGACGTCTCGATCAGAAGGAGATCGACCCCGCCTTCGACGAGATACTTGGCCTGCTCGTAGAAGTTGTCGGCGAGCTCCTCGTAGGTGACTTTGGACAACACCGGATCTGAGCTGGAGGGAAGCATCCCCGTGGGGCCCATTGATGCAGCCACAAAACGAGGCCGATCCGGCGTCGAGTATTTATCAGCCGCCGCACGGGCGAGCTTCGCGGCGGCGACGTTGATCTCGCGAACCTTGTCGCCCAGTCCCCACTCGTGAAGACGGCGGGGAGTCGACTGGAACGTACACGTCTCTACGACGTCGCAGCCGACTTCGAGGAACGACTCGTGGATCGCCCGGATCACGTCCGGACGGGTGAGGACGAGGTTGTCGTTGCACCCTTCCAGCGCCTTCCCGCCGAAGTCTTCGGGGCTGAGGTTGTAGCGCTGGATGTTGGTGCCCATCGCGCCGTCGTAGATCAGCACTCGACGCTTGAGCTCGTCCAGGTACCGTGATTGTCTGCGTATGTCGGTCATTTCAGCCTTTGATCCATTCCTTATTGTGGCCGCGAACCACGCGCAGGCTGCAAAACGAAAAAGCCCGCGCATAGGCGCCGGGCGAGCGCTTTAGCGATTTGTTTAACGTGGCCGCAAGTTGCTTTAAATCGCCACGGATTCAGTTGTGCCCTCCTCACTATAGTAGCGGGAGGACGGGTCTCGGGCAAGCCGACCGCGCGCGGTCGAGGCGCCGAGACCGTTTCAGGAGGTAACCCGCTGCAGATACTTCAGACTCACTGCACCGTGCGGCGCGAGCGGCCGCCAGATCTTGTAGAGCAGCTTGTTGAAACCATGCAACCCGCCCTCTGCCTGCCGAGCAATCGGTATGAGTTTGCGGGCGGGAATCGCGAGCAGTCGTCGCCGCCACCGGAATCGCGCGCTCCTGCCGTCGCGTGGGCGATACTGCGCCCAGCCAATCGAGCCACTGAAGCCCGCCGGACCGAAATCGTCGCTGTCGAGAATTTCTTCGACGAACACCCGCAACACCCCCTCGAAGGTTCCCAGCACGTCGTGCATCGCCACGATCGCTCCATCGACGAGATACGGTTTGAAGAGATCGACGTCCGCTTTCGCTCCCTCATAGGTGTGGTCCCCGTCGATCCAGAGAAACCGGATGGAGTCTTCCCATTGCCGCGCGAGATCGTGTGAATAGGCGCGCTTGATCTCCACGCGCTCGAACACGCCGGCCGACTTCAGGTTCGCGACGAAATCATCGTACGAAGTGGCTTTGCCGCGGAGATCGGGATCAGTGGTCGCCGGCGAAGTATGCGGATCGACCGCGACTACAGTACGGAGGTCGAGCTCCCGGGTGACGTACGCGATCCCGACGGTGGATCTGCCCAAGAAGCTGCCGATCTCGAGATTCTTCCCGCGCGTTGGGGCTAGCGCTGCCGCAGCCATGAGAAAGCGCGCTTCGCGCTCCGACAGATATCCGGTCGTGCGCGACACGCGCTTCCAGCCTTCGTCTATGATCCTGCCGATCTGGTCGAGATTGCGTCCGCGCCTGGAGGAAGCGGCGTCCACGCGGGGATTCGTTCGGCTCAAGCTTTTCTCGGTCAACGAGTCAAGGCTGTCCGATCAGACTTCGGGCTGGACGTCGTCTCCGATGTCCTCACGCATCGATCTGCCCGTCGTGCGCGATCGATTCTCGAACGATTGTATGAGGGCGACGAGCCTGTGTCGCTCGAGCGGGAGGACGAGGTGCGCGAGCGTCGCGCGTTGCAGCCTGGGCGGAAGAAAGGGCCGCTCGTCGTGCGTGGACCCGTACACTATGAGCGCGCTGCCGAGCGAAAGTGGAAGCGCTGCGCCGACTCCAGCACCCTCGAGGGCGTCGGAGGAGACAACAGTGAGCGCGGGCAATCCGTCGTTCGCCATTACGGCCGCCTCTCCAACAGTGGTCGCAAACAAAACGTCGTGGTCGAGTCCAAGCAGAGTCTGCGCGAGACCCTCGAGGAGCGCGGTATCAGCTCCTACCAGAATTACTTTTGCCACCGCTGGTGTCGCCCCCTTAGGTCAGTGAGTTCAACGATCGACTGAAGACTTCCGTTTGTAGTTTCCCGAAAGGGATGTCAGTGAGCTTCACATCAGCCTGAACAACACGGACTCGATGATGCTGAGAAGGAAGTAAGCCAGGATCGGAGTAATGTCGAGCCCTCCGAGGCCGGGGACGATACGCCGTAGCGGCGCGAGAATGGGCTCGCTGAGAGCGTAGCTCCACCTGATCCATGGCGAATACGGCGAGATCGGCAGCCACGAGCTGATCACCCGAACGATCAGCGCGAACCTGAGGATAGTGAACGTCCAGCTCACCAGCAGATGGAAGATTCCTGCTGACCCCTGCTGCGTTGCTACTATGGACCTGATTACCTCGATCCGGATTACGTCGAGCAGTGTCAGGAACAGGATTCCGCCTATCACTACTGCCGCAAGCGCCCATAGCGGAGCCGAAGCCGGCGTTCCGCCCGCGCGAATCACTCTCCGCTCAATAGGGGAGATGAATGGATCGACCGTCGTTCGGCAAAACCGCGCGACGGGGTTGAAGGGACTGATCTTTCTCGTCCGCACCGCCCAGTCGAGGACGCAAATCGCGCCGAACACGACGGCGATGGACAGAAGCGCGGTGCGCAATATCTGGATTACTGCGTCCGCCCCTGCGAGAAAAACCTCCATTATTGCGGTGCAAACTTCATGTGCAGCTCCCTTGCGAGAAAGGCGAACCGGTCGGCTGCCTCGTCGATCTGCTTCGACGTTGGCTTGCCAGCACCGTGCCCGGCCTTCGTCTCGATACGAACCAGAATGGGATTCGGGCAAGCCTGAGCTGCCTGAAGCGTCGCGATGAATTTGAAGGTATGGCCCGGGACTACGCGATCGTCATGGTCGGCGGTGAACGCCAGCGTCGGCGGATAGCAGGTGCCCGGCTTGATGTTCTGGAGCGGAGAATATGCCCGCAGGAACTTGAATTGCTCCGGGTCGTCCGACGATCCATAGTCGGAAGTCCAGGCCCATCCGATCGTGAACTTCTGGAAGCGAAGCATGTCCATCACTCCCACTTCCGGAAGAGTCGCACCGAAAAGATCCGGGCGCTGCGTCATCACTGCACCCACCAGCAGTCCGCCGTTCGAGCCGCCGCGAATCGCCAGCTTGGGGATCGACGTGTACTTCTGACTGATCAGGTACCCCGCCGCGCCGATGAAATCGTCGAATACGTTCTGCTTTTTCGCGAGCATTCCGCCCTCGTGCCATTCCTTGCCGTACTCGCCTCCGCCGCGAAGGTTGGCGAGCGCGTAGACGCCGCCCATATCGAGCCACGCTGCGTTAGCCGACGAGAACGTCGGGGTCATGGAGATGTTGAATCCACCATACGCGTAGAGGAGGGTCGGATTGGAGCCGTCCAGCACTAGACCTTTCTTCGCGGTGATGAACATCGGCACCCGCGTTCCGTCCTTGCTCGTGTAGAAAACCTGGCGCGTCTCGTACTTGCTTGGGTCGAACGCGACCTTTGGCGCGCGGAAAAGCTCATTACGGCGAGCCTTGAGATCGTAGCGATAGATCGTCGTCGGATAGAGGAACGAAGTGAAGCTGTAGAACAGCTCGTCGTCATCCTGCTTGCCGTTCAGCTCGCCCACCGTGCCGATTCCCGGAAGGGGCAGCTCGCCGACCAGCACGAATCCTCCTCCCGTCAGCTGCGGGCCCCTCGTCACTATGGGAGCGGTGCTGGTGTCGTCGTAAATGCCTGCCGGATTGCGCTGTTGCTGTTGCGGCTGGCGCGGGCGCACCTCTCGGCGCGCGTCTCGCGATCCGCTGAAGAACCGAATGCTGGAGTGCGCATCCTGCAGATAGTTTGCGACCAGGTTCTCGCCCGCCATCGTCGCACCCACGAGCGCGTCTTTGCTCTCGCCGACGATCGTGTTCCAGCGATCCTCTCGCGGATTGTCGATGCTGATCGCGATGATGCGTCCGCGCGGCGCGTTGCGGTCTGTCCGCACGTAGAAGATCGTCCGATTGTTGCCCACGAATTCATACTCGGCATCGGCCTTGTCTATCAGCCGCACGATGGGATTGTGTATCTCCGGCTTGCCGGGATTGTCGAGATCTATGAAATAGAGCCGCGAACGGATGTCAGTGCCCTGGTTCACGGTGATGATCACATATTGCCCGTCGTCGGTGACATTTGCGGAGAGATTCCAATCGGGTTGATCGGGCCTGTCGTAAATCAGCTCGTCGCGCGATTGCGGGCGGCCAACACGATGGTAGTAGACCTTCTGATTGCGGTTGACGTTCGTCATCTTGTTGCCGGACGTCGGCTCGTCATAGCGCGAATAGAAGAAGCCCTTGTTGTCCTGCGTCCAGGAGATTCCGGAGAACTTCACCCACTTCACGGTGTCGGGGAGGTCACGCGCGTTGTTGACGTCGCGTACGTGCAGCTCCTGCCAGTCTGATCCACTCGTCGACAGGCTGTAGGCGAGGTAGTGCCCGTCATGCGAAGGAGCCTGTCCGGATAGTGCCACCGTCCCGTCGGGAGAAAAGACGTTGGGATCGAGCAGCACGCGCGCTGGAGCGCTTCTGCCATCCTGCACGTAGAGCACGCTCTGGTTCTGGAGACCGGTATTGCCGAAATAGAAGTAGCGACCGCCTTCCTTGAACGGAGCGCTGAAACGCGCAAAATTCCAGATCAGTGTCAGGCGGTCCTTGATTGCGGTACGCTCGGGAATGCTCGCGAGGAAGCTGTCCGACAACGTGTTCTCGGCCTCGACCCACGCCTTCGTCTCCCGGGAGTCAGTGTCCTCGAGCCACCGATACGGGTCGGCGATGCTCTGGCCCTGATATACATCGACCTGGCTGCCGCGCGCGGCGGACGGATAGGGCAGCGGACTCTGGGTCTGAGCGCCCGAGGAGGCCGCGACGATGGTCAGCAGAGAGAGAGACGAGCACAAAGTGTAGCGATGCATGGCGATAGAACCCGCGGATATGATGGTTATGATGTACTTCAATCTACGGCGCGTGGCTGGTTAGGTTCCACTAGCGCCAACTTCTAGAGACAGGTGGTGACTGAAATGGCGAAGGTCGCGCAGGCTGCACACAGGGACCGGCATTACTGGCTGCTCAAGTCGGAACCCAGCTCTTTCTCCTTTGACGATCTCTGGAATTCCACCGGCCGCACCACGCACTGGGATGGAGTCCGAAACTTCCAGGCCCGGAATTACATGCGTGACGAGATGAAGAAGGGAGACCTCGCGTTCTTCTATCACTCCGGCGCGGAGCCGGGAATCGTGGGAATCGTCGAGATCACGAGCGATGGATACCCCGATCACACCGCGGTCGATCCCAAGGATCCCCACTACGATCCGAAAACCAAGGGGGACGAGTCGCAGTGGTCGATGGTCGATGTACACGCCATCGAGCGGTTCCCACGGGCGATCCCTTTGAGCGAGCTGCGAGGGAAGCCCGAGCTCGAGGGAATGCCGCTCCTCCAGAAAGGAAGCAGATTATCAGTCCAGAAGGTGGGCGCGACGGAGTGGAA
>JANMWS010000057.1:0-17668 GCA_031394125.1 Gemmatimonadales bacterium | reverse complement strand
CCGAGCTGGCGTAGCTCGCTCGCGAGCTTGGCGGCGGTCTCTGTCTCGTGGAACGAGAGCTCGGGATGCCGGTGCAGGTCGAGATAGAGCGCTTCGGATCCAGGATACGTGGCCTGGACTTCTGCGCTGACCCCGGACCTGGTTTGCGCACCGAGGTTGGACGCGACCAGCAATGTCACTGCGCACGAGACGTGAGGAAGGAGGGAGCGAATCATGGACATTGTGCGCTTACCTGGTTTGGGCGGATGCGTTGTCCTCGGTGACAGAGTCGAAGATGCGCACCGTGGTCCAGAATGCGCCACACTCCGCCCGGAAACGATCGTGCACTGGGTGGACCTGGTATGCGTCGTGCGCCGCCTCATCAGGGAAGACGAGCACAAGCGAGTTGGAGTAGCCGCGCTCGATCACCGGCCGGTCCGTTGGCGCGGGCACGCCGATGTACCCCTGCCGGACGCCCTCGATCGCGCGCAGCGATCGCAGACCGGCGGCGAACCGCTCACGCTCAGCGGGCTTTAAATCTCGTCGGAGCCAGAAATACACGGCGTGGATGAACATCGTATCCGAAAAATGCCTTTGAGCCGCAACGTTCGGTAGGCTGCAGGCATCGAAGTGCGACGCACGATCTCCATCTCGCCGACCCTTGACATGCAACCGTATGGTTGCTAGTCTGTCTGCATACAACAATATGCAACCTGGAGGTTACCTATGCAGGACAAGATAGAAAGGCGTATCGAGCTGAAGGCAGCCGTATCACGCGTCTGGCGCGCCATCACCGATTACCGCGAGTTCGGCGAATGGTTTCGAGTGAAGCTGGAGGGACCCTTCGTGCCCGGGCGCGTCACCAGCGGGAACATCACTTCCAAGGGGTACGAGCACGTCAAATTGGAGGCGACCGTCAAGGACCTTCAACCCGAGAGCCTGTTCTCATTTACCTGGCACCCGTACGCCGCCGATCCGAAGGTGGACTACTCGAAGGAGACGCCGACGCTCGTCGAGTTCCGGCTCAAAGAAATCCCGACCGGCACGCTGCTCGTGGTTACTGAGTCCGGATTCGACAAGATACCCGCTCATCGACGTGACGAGGCCTTCCGCATGGACGATGCTGGCTGGACATCACAGATCAAGAACATCGAACGCTATGTCGCACAAAACGAGTAGCGCCCCGCACCGGCGACGAGCTTACGCGCCGATTTTCGCGGCGTTGGCCGATGAGACGAGGCTCTCGATCGTGGCTAAGCTCTCCGAAGGCCAACACCGCTCGATCGCCCAGCTCACGGAGGGTACGCGGCTCACGAGGCAGGCCGTCACCAAACATCTTCGCGTGCTGGAGCGCGCGAAGATCGTGCACAGTGTTCGAGCGGGCCGAGAAAACCTGTTCGAATTCGATCCCGCGCCGATTCGGCAAGTCAGAGAATACGCGGACGTCGTTTCCGAGCAGTGGGATCAGGCGCTGGCCAGACTCAAAGCTTTCGTGGAGGAGTGAAAAGCTTTCCGAAAGCCAAAAACAACCGCTCGCATCGCGTTTCCAACCTATACTTCAGGAGTCCAATAGTAGAACACGAAAACTCCTACAGGAGCGGTCTAGTCCGCTCCTGTAGTCTGTCATTTATATAGGCGCCAAACGCGCCGCCGGTCGACGGGAGCGAGTGTGGGACAAGCCAATTATCTGAAGAGCGGAGTCATCGGCGCTTTCGCCCTGATCCTGGCTGGAGCGCGGCTCATTCCCGCTCCCGACTCGCACGGCACCGGCCTCCTCGGGGCACCACCATTGATGGCTGCGAATCGCCCAGCGACTTCAGTCAACGCGATGCCAGCAAACGGCCTTCTGGCGAAGAGCAGTGCTGCGGTCCGCGCCCTGGCGGCAGCGGTGCACCCGTTGAGTCATCCAAGAGCCCTCGAGTCCGCGTTCCGCAGCTACTTCGCCTACATGGCGGCCCATCCCAACGAAGTGAAAAAGCCGGTCTTGTACTTTGTCGATTACGGTCTGCCGAGCACCGAGCCGCGTGGTTATGTCTTCGATATGCAGGCCCTGAAGATTCTCGAAGGTCCATTCGCGGTCGCCCACGGCCGCGGGTCATCGCGGACGCAGTACGGTGTCCCGACCCGATTCTCGAATGCGCCGGGAAGTGCCGCGACATCGCTCGGGCTGTACCTGGCTGAGAATACGTACGACTTCCATGGCCACACCGGCGGGCGGGCGTACAGCTCCATCGGGCTGCGCCTCAAGGGCGTGTCCGAGAACTTCAACGACAACGCGCTCACGCGGGGTGTCGTTGCTCACGGCGCACCATATGTGACCGCAGATAAGGCCGGGCGGAGTGAGGGTTGTCCCGCGATGGAACAGGAGCGTGCTCGGCGCGTGCTTCCCGAGCTAGCCGAAGGTGGTATGGTCTTTCTCTTCGCGCCCGACCAGAAGTGGATGACGGACGACCCATGGGTCGCCCGCAGCACCGACTAGATCTACAGCGCTTTCGCCAGGCAGACGCTCGTCGTCGGGGACGCCAGATATTCGCCGTAGGCCGGGATCCCAGTAAAACCCGCGCGTCGATAGAGCGCCAGCGCCTCCGGAGACCGAATCCCGGTCTCCAGCACCAGTCGATCGAGCCCGAGATTGCGCGCTTCGGCTTCGAGGCGATCGAGCAACGCCCGCCCGATGCCTTTGCCCCTCAGGTCTCGCGCGACGTACATCCGCTTCAGCTCTCCGACCCGCGGGCCCAGCTCCCGCGTCAGCTCGGGATCACGGATGCAACGCAGTGCACCGCATCCGACTGGGCGCCCCTCCCACCGTGCGACGACGAAAATTCCGTTGCGGGCAGCGACTTCATCCGGGTCGAGGCGGAAGTGGGTGGTGCCAGGCTCAGGGTAATCAGCGGAGAGATCTCTGTTGAGCTCCTCAATGAGCGACGCCGCCACGGCGCTGGTCAGCGCTTCGGGCGTGATAGCGAGTGGATCGGTCCTAACGTCGTCGGCCACGGTTTCGCACAACTCTATACCGCTACGAGTGACCGGCGTGCTCGACGCGGTGGGGCGGGGCGTGAGATCGGCGTTGGCTTCACGGACCGCCGAGTCCGCGCGTCGTACGCTGCCCGCGCTGCGTCCACTTCCCCGAGATGGGCGCCTGACCAGTCGACGAGGCCACGCACCAGTTGACGCAGAGTCCTGCCGAGTCGGGTGAGCGCGTACTCCACGCGCGGCGGCACTTCGGGAAAAACCTTCCGCGTCACCAGGCCATCGCGCTCCATGCCCCGGAGGGTGACCGTCAACATCCGTTGACTGATCCCATCCACTCGATTTCGCAGCTCGTTGAACCGCAGCGTGCCGGCGTCGCCTAGGACGTGAATGACGTACACCGACCATTTATCTCCCACGCGCGCCAACATCTCCCGCGCATGACAGTTCGCCGGGGTGTGCTGCAGTTCAGCGGGCGGTGTCATTGCTTTGTTTGCCATTGGTTACTCCGAGGTGACTAAAGCACGTTCGCGTGCCTTCTTTTTTGCCGCGAGCGACCGTTTTAGGTTGTGATAGTTACCATCAGTAACCTATATTGAAAGAGGGAGCTGCACCATGGGTACGCACGCAAGGGATCTTCAGACATTGAGCCTCGGACTGCCGTCGGCGCGGGTCATCATCGGGATTGTGGGGCATTTGCCGATCACGGACACAGGGATCGCTCTGCTCGTCGGAGTCCTTGGCGGCTTTGCCAACGTCGCTCTGCGCCGGCGTCCTGCGGTCGCACAGACGTGATCATGCCAGATCGCGGCATCGGGCGTGAGGCGGAGGCCACAAGTGGAAATCGGAATCGATAGCTTCGCGGCGGCGCACGATGAATCCAGCCGCGCGGTCAGTGAATCGGAGCGGCTCCGGAACCTGATCGAGGAGATCGAGCACGCCGATCAAGTGGGATTGGATGTCTTCGGAATTGGCGAGCACCATCGCAAGGATTTCCTCGATTCAGCTCCTCCGGTCATTCTCGCTGCGGCCGCGGCACGAACGAGCCGCATACGGCTCACCAGCGCTGTAACGGTCCTCAGCTCCGCCGACCCGGTACGCGTATTCCAGAATTTCGCCACACTCGATCTCATCTCGCAGGGCCGAGCAGAGATGGTCGTCGGCCGCGGCTCCTTCGTCGATTCCTTTCCGTTGTTCGGGTTCCGGCTCGAGGACTACGACTCGCTGTTCGCCGAGAAGCTCGAACTGCTGCTCAAGATCCGTGACAACGAGCACGTCCACTGGTCCGGCAAACATCGGCCTGCTCTGACAGGCCAGGGCGTCTACCCGAGACCGGTGCAGAATCCCTTGCCGATATGGCTGGGAGTTGGCGGTACGCCGGGATCCTTCGCCCGCGCCGGCACGCTCGGACTTCCTTTGATGGTCGCCATCATTGGTGGGCACACGCACCGCTTCCGTTCGCTCGTCGATCTGTACTGGGAGGCAGGCCAGCGTGCGGGGCACTCACACGATCGACTGAAGGTCGGCGTGCACTCGCTCGGTTATGTCGCAGCGACTACGCAGCAGGCCGCCGACGATTTCTTTCCCGGCTACGCTCGTGCGTTCACGGACATCGGGAAAGAACGGGGATGGGGACCGGTCACTCGTGCGGGGTTCGACGCACAGCGGGGTCCACAGGGCGCGCTCCTGATTGGGAGCCCCGATGAAGTCGTAGAGAAGATCCTGCGACATAGCGAAGCGCTGGGCGGTGTCTCGCGGTTCACTTTTCAAATGAACGCGGCGTCTCTGCCCCACGCGAAGCTGATGCGGGCTATCGAATTGCTCGGCACCCGCGTCGCGCCGGCGTTGCGCAAGGAAGTTGTGGCGGTGCATGCCGCATCTACAGTCTGAAACCGACACCTAATGGGCTCAGCTACGGCATCGTCGAGTTGCTGACGAACGCCAGCCGGCTGCCATCCGGTGACCACGAGGGAACGTTCATAGTTCCCTGACCGCCGTACAGATAAGCGATCACTCGCGCCGGTCCGCCACCGATGGGTATCAGTCTCAGCGTCACGTGCTTGTAGAACGGATGATCATTCGCGGCAACCTCGGGCGGCGGTGGAAAGGCGATGTAAACGATCCACTTGCCGTCCGGCGAGATGTGCGGGAACCAGTTGTTGAAGCCGTCGTTCGTGATCTGCTGTTGCTCGCTCCCGTCGGGACGCATCCGCCAGATCTGCATCCGTCCGCTGCGCACCGAGTTGAAGTAGATGTACTTGCCGTCGGGAGTGTACTCCGGCCCGTCGTCCAGTCCAGGTGTCGAGGTAAGGCGGATTTCGTCGCCCCCCGCTACGGGAATTTTGTAGACGTCGTAATCGCCATTGCGCTGGCCTGTGTACGCCAGCCAGCGCCCGTCGGGTGACCAGCCGTGAAAGTATGAAGGTCCCTTCGCTGTCACGCGCGTTGGCGTCCCGCCGGTCACCGGAACTGTGTACACGATCGATACACCGCTGTCCTCCGCCGCATGGTGACTGATGCCCAGCATCTGCCCGTCGAACGAAAGGACGTGATCGTTGTTGTTGCGCGTCGCGAATCCGGTGTTGATCGCCTCCGCCGCGCGCAACGCGAGATCAAAGCGGTAGAGGAGACCTTCCTGCGCATAGATCAGCGCCTTGCCGTCAGGAGTCCAGTTGGGCGCCTGGAATGACCCGCGGTACTGATGCACGATTGTCGCATTGCCGGTGGCGACGTCCAGGATCTCCAGGTTGCTGCCGAGATATTCGCGATAAGCGACTAGATCGCGCTTCGGGGGCTTAGTGATGCGCACGTTGCTGAACGCGGCACGCTCCACGACGGTGTCGTTGTGCGCGCACACGAACAGCCCGACGTACACCGTGTCCGGAAGCGACACGTCGGCGATCTCTCGAGTGATGAGAGTGTCACCGAATCGTGCGACGGACATCAGGTACACTCCGTCACGCCGCTCGAGCTGCACAACCGTGTACGGGCTGCTCGGCATGCTGTCGCGCGATTTCCCCTCCTCCGTGATCCCGCCGGTGGCGCGACGGAACTGGAGCGACGCGAGTCCGTCGCCGTGCAGCGCCGCGGTCACGTGCGCGCTGTTGGAATCAAGCGAAGGGCGAATGCTCCAGCCGATCTTCCTGTGCGGCTCGACTCCCGCGCCGATGAACCGCGCCCGCGTGGAAAGAATGAAGTTGCCCGTCATCCGCTTCCACACGAAATGAAAATCGTCGTGGTCGCCCCACATGTTCGCACCCGAGCCAGCAATCACATACGACTGGAGCTGCGGGTCGTATGACGTGGACCCTGGATTTCTTACTCCGCCGACGTCCGCTTGCGCATCGAAGATTCCAACCCGGGCCTGGGCGCCAATGACGTTGCTGGACATAGGAAAGGTGAGCAGGCTCGTCAGAATGCCGTAGAACGTAGCCAGGCGCATTGGTGATCTCGGTTAGCGTGTGATCGCGGGCCTAAAGCTTCAGGATAAAAACCGGTGCAAGCGCTGCCAGCGCGGCAACAATCTGTAGCGCCAGCACGTACGGCGCCTGTCTCGGTGCTTGTGGCAGCCACTTGATGGCGAAGAACCCCACGATAGGGACTTGCATGGCCATGAGGAGCTGCCAGATGTGAGCGGCAGTTCCCTCATCGGCCTCACGGGCGGCACCGAACAGGGCAACGTGAATGAGCACCGTAGCGAGGGCGATCAACGACATCGTCACCGGCAGATAGGCGCTTGGCTGCTTCATGATTGTGGACACCTTCATGCGCACGCTCCCGGCAATGGATTTCGAGTCAACGACCTCCAGCGAATCCTCTCTAGAAGCGTAAACTACTTTGTGGCACAAAGCAATGTCGACTCCCATGCCTCTGCCAGGGTACGAATGCCTCAGATGTAACTCAGCCACGTATCGCTCCGCCGCTGCTTGAGTGCCGCGAACCAGCGGCACAGCGGATACACCGTGACCACGACCAACGCCCAGACCAGGTAGACAACCGGCAGCGAATATCCCCAGCCGGGAGGCGCGCTGAAAGGATAGTGGCCGAGGTCCGGTGACTCGAACATCCAGTGCGCCGATCCGTATCGCGCGTAGCAGGTGATGACGGCGAGGAGGTGTATCAGTGGAAAGTGCAGCATGTAATAGAACAGCGGCACCTTTCCGATTACGAGCGCCGGTTGAAGCATTCGTGGCGTCCCGCGATCCACCGCGCAGAGAAAAATCATCGCTGGACCGAGCGTCATCAGCAGGAACAGCAGCGAAGGCGGGTATTTTGTCGCGTTGAGAAAGGAAAGCACGGTGAACACCGCCGTCTTCTGACGCATCCAGTGCGAAGGATCGCCGTAAATATTGATTCCGCGGATCACGAGAAACGCCAGAGTCAGCGCGAGCCCCAGTCGCAGGAGAAATGCGCGTCGTCGGCCCGCGTCCCACCCATAGATCTGTCCGAGGCCATATCCCACGGCGGTAACGCCGACCCAGGGAATGAGCGGATAGGCCACGAACACGATGTGGCTCGGAGTGTTCACGACGAATCCCGGTGAATGCAGGATCGACCAGAGCGGGTTCGCCCATTTCAACGAGTCAAAAAGATTGTGACCTACGATCATGACGGCGCCAATCGCGGTGACAGCGAACGCCGGTAGGCGAACGAGCGCCGAAAGCGTGATCATCGCCCAGCCAAGCGCCCACAGGACGAGCAGCATCGTCACCCGATAGTCGAAATTGAACTGGTAGCCCAGGCAGCGAAGTACCACTAGCTCCAGAAAAATCAGCCACAGTCCGCGAGTGAGAAGGAATCGGGACAGCTCGCCCGGAGATTTCCGCCGCAGTGAGAGGTACGCGCCCGTCCCCGTAAGAAGGAAGAACACAGGTGCGCAGAAGAACGTGATCCAGCGCGTGAGAAACAATGCAGGACTGGCGGTAGCCAGATCCGTGGGGTTCTGTCCGGGTATGCCGAAGAAGTCCCGAGTGTGATCGAGCGCCATGATGATCATGATCACCCCGCGGACGACGTCGACCGCTTCGATCCGAGCCCTGACAACTCGATTGGTCTCATGTCCAACTGCAACTGAACTGGTGCGAGTTGCCAGTGGCATAGCTGCGAGGTGTGAGTTCACTACGCCCAGACGTTCCTACAGACGTGATGGCACAAGCAGTTGCTCAGAATGCCACTGAGATAAGTCGGGGCGTAGTGACTCGCAACTAACAGCTACGCATCTCCGACAACTCGCACCCGTTCAGTTGCAGTTGCCAGAACTCGCACCAGTCTATTTGCATCACACCGTGGCATCACTTCCAAACCAACTGATAGACCAGTGCGCCGAGCACCCCGCCGATAATCGGGCCAACGATCGGAATCCACGAGTAGCCCCAATCGGAGCTTCCCTTGCCGGCGATGGGCAGCACGGCGTGGGCGATGCGCGGGCCGAGGTCGCGCGCGGGATTGATCGCGTAACCGGTGGGACCACCGAGCGAGAGCCCGATGGCCATCACGATGGCTCCGACCAGCAGGGGACCGAATCCCTTGGCGAGGTCTGACCCGGGCACAAAATTGCCGGGAGAGAGCACCGCCAACAGCGCGAGCACGAGGGCGAACCCGCCGATGATCTCCGAGAGTAGATTGGCGCCGGGCTGTCGTATCGCGGGCGTGGTGGAGAACACCGCGAGCTTGCTCTCCCGATCCGGTGTTGCCTTCCAGTGCGGCAGATAGGCGAGCCACACGATCACGCCGCCCAGGAATCCACCGGCGATCTGGGCGGCAATGTACATAGGCACCTTGGCCCAATCGAAAACGCCGATCGATGCGAGGGCAATCGTGACGGCGGGATTCAGGTGCGCGCCGCTGATGCTGTTCACGCAATAAACAGCGATCGTGACACCGAGCGCCCAGCCCGCGGTGATGACTATCCATCCGGAGTTGTGACCTTTGGTCCGGTGGAGCACGACGTTGGCGACGACGCCATCGCCCAGCACGATCAGGATCGCAGTGCCGAAGAGCTCGGCGAGGACAGGCGACATGACGATCGGTGAAAGGTCTGAGTGCCTACGCTTGAATCATCCGGCGAAGCAGTAGCCGCACCCCAGCTCCTGCGCCCGAGCCACACCCAGCACGCCGGACGGTACCACTTGCACTCCAGGAAGCAGGCCCGCGATCCACTCCTTCTTCACTGCATCAGGATCGAGTCCCATCTTCTTGGCCGCGCCGCTGCTGAAAATCGTGAGCGCGACATCGCACGCGCCGACGAGGACGCCCGACTTGAGCAATTCGGCGATACCGAGGCCCGGAATCGGAAGCCCGGTAATCGTAGCGTACGGATTCCGCTTGGCGGGCGCGTCGCCGTCCTTGATCGCGAACATCTCGCCGATACCGTATTTCGCCCAGATTGGGTCACTAAACGCTAGCGCGAGTCCCGCGTGCCGCAGGATAATGACGGCCGTGGTCGGACCAGGCCAGGTGGCAGCCATGGTGTTGAGGTAAACCCTAGGCCAGATGGCCACCATGCCGCTATTCGGCTCGGGCGCGTCGAAGATCATGCGGTGCTTTCCCTTGATCTTCCCGAACCAGGCGTCGAGAGCGGGGTCGTGTGACGTATCGCCAGGCGCATCCTCGGCGGCGAGGCGCGACGGCAGCATGCCGCTCAGGCCTGCAGCTGCCGCGACAGTGGCGATGCGGCCGAGGAAGCCCCGGCGTGCGGTTGTGGACGTCATGAGATCAAGCATTAGAAGCCCTCCAGGCCATTGGCCAAATGAATTTGTTATCGACGCCAAGGTAGCATGATTCCAGCAGCGCGAAAGTGCGGAAATTCAAATGAAGCGCCGCGCAGTGCCCGCTTTCGCGATAATTTTCGACGCATGGCGAACAAACCAACAATCGCGATTCTCACCGGCGGCGGCGACGTTCCCGGTCTCAATCCAGCGATCAGGGCGATCACGATTCGCGCGCTGCGCGAAGGGTACCGCGTTGTCGGCATTCGGCGCGGCTGGGCGGGAGTAGTCGACTACAAGCGGGACGCGAGCGCCGACAATTCCGAATGCGTGCAGGATCTGTCGGAAGCCGAAGTGAATCGTGCGGGTCGAACCGGCGGCACTTTCCTACATACATCCCGCACGCGGCCAAGCCATCTTCCTCGCGCACGCGTGCCGGCCCATCTCACGGGCTATGACCAGCCGGTTAACGACGTCACGAAGGACGTGCTAAAGAACCTCGAACACATCGGAGTGGACGTACTGATCCCGATCGGAGGCGACGACACGCTGAGCTACGGCAAGCGGCTGCACGACGAAGGAGTGAACGTCGTCGCCATCCCGAAGACGATGGACAACGACGTCTACGGCACCGACTACTGCATCGGCTTCAGTACATGCGTCACGCGCACGATCGAACTCACGCACAGGTTACGCACGTCGGCGGGGTCTCACGAGCGATTTCTCGTCATCGAAGTCTTCGGCAGATACGCCGGCTTCACTGCGCTCTTGCCGACGATGGCCGGGGCAGCCGACCGCTGCCTGATCCCCGAGTACGCGGCCGACGTCGAGCATTTGACCGAGCTGATGACGTACGACCACAACAGGAATCCCAGCAAGTACTCGGTCGCCCTAGTATCGGAAGGCGCGACTCTCAAGACTCAGGAGGGAATGAGCTTCGAGAGCGAAGAGACGGACATGTTCGGGCACCGCAAGCTCGGCGGCATCGGTGACAAAGTCGCGGCCGCTCTCAAGGAGTACTCACCCAGGTACAATAACGGCCGCCGAATTGACGTCGTGAGCCAGCGGCTCGGTTATCTCGTTCGCTCGGGCGATCCGGATGCGCTCGACTCGATTGTGCCGATGGCGTTCGGCAATCTCGCGCTCGATCTGATCCTGAAGAAGGAGTTCGGACGTCTCGTGAGCGTTCACAAGGGCTTTTACGACAGCGTTCCGATCACGAGCGTGACGTCGGAGAAGAAGATCGTCGACGTCAAGAAGTACTACAACGTTGACCGCCTGCGGCCGATCTACGAGTTCGACGGCGCGCCGCTGTTCATCATGACGAGCGATTGACGGCAAGGGGAAGCGGTGGCCGTCGTGACTCGCAACTAGTATGCTTTCTTTCCAATTGTTGGGGCGTTGGTCCACCGTTCACGATGGGGTAAAGATGCTCTCCACGATTCCGTCCAGCCCAGCTTCGAGCGTGCGCCGGTTTTCCCTCCTGGCATCTGTGTTCGTGTTGAGCGCGTGCGCGCCAAAGTCAACCTTTGACGCGACTTCAGAATCCGCGAAGCTTCTGCGTCGCGATGCGGAATGGTCCGACCTCGCAGCTGCTGGAAAGAACGTCGACAGCATCGTCTCCTATTGGACCGACGACGCAGTGATCATCGAGCCCGGACAGCCAGCGGTCGAGGGGAAAGCAGCGATTCGCAACTATGTCGCCGAGAGCTTCAAGACTCCGGGCTTCAAGATTCACTGGGTATCGGAGAAGCCGACGTTCTCGCCCGACGGCAAGTTTGCGTACATGCGCGGCGCGGACGAAATGACTGTGCCCGGGCCGAAGGGAGCGCCGATGACGCTTCATCTCCGGGGGTACTCGATCTGGCGTCTGGAGCCGGATGGTCAATGGCGTTGCGTCGTCGATATCGCGAATGAAGCGCCGGCGCCGGCTGCCTAAGAAGATTTCGAGGGGACCTCGTAGTGCGGCACCGCCAACCCGGTGCCGACCGCTCTGACGGACACCATGCGGAGCGGCGTGATGCTTCGGGAGAAGATTGCACTCAGGAAAGATTCTCACGCGAGCACTGCGCTCACATGTCCGGCGACGATACGCCAGCCACCGGTGTGCGCCCGCCAGACGCGCGTATATCGGAACGGCCCCGCAAAGGCCACTCCCTCGAACGTGCCGCTCATCTCCATCCGCACGCTCACCACGGCGATGTGCCCAAAAAGCTGGATGCGTTCCTCGCTTGGCTCGAGACGGGTGATGCGTAGGACGCCACGCCGGTGCGCGTCCAGATCATCCTGCTTCCCGTAGACCGCGCCGTTTGGGCCGGTGAAGACAAGCGCGTCATCCACGAGCCTATCGAGTTCTTGCACATCGCTGGTGAGTTGCGCTTGCCGAAGCGCTGCCTCGCAGGCGTGCAACGAAGCCTCTGATAGGTCGACGGGAACGTGATCAGTCACCACGCGGCGCGCTCTTCTTCCGTCAGAGCAGGCACGACTCGCCGGCCCTCTTCATGGGAGCCCAACGCTGCCTCGATGATTGCCATGACCGTCGCACCTTGCTCCGGCGGTACAGGATTCGGCGCTCTCCCGTGCAACGCTTCTCGCAACGCGACATAGTATCCGCGCTGATCGCCACGCGCGGCCTTCAGCGCGCGCGCATCGCCGGTGGCTCCGTCGTACAGCACCGCATCATCCGGATCGAGCCCCCAATCCTTGGCGTCTGGCAACACTCCAGCGCGGAGTTGATCCTCCTGCACATCGGGCATCTGCTTCACCACGCTCGCCCGATCGCCGTGCACGGAGAAACGCGCGCTACCGCCGGACACGAGCGAGCCAGCTGCAAGCATCGCCACCATTTCGCCGTAGCGCAGCACGATCTGTACGAAGTCATCGGTTCTCGCGCCGCGACGTTGCTTCGCGAGCGTCGCCTGCACGCTGTCGGGAATTCCGAACAGCAATAGTGTCTGGTCGATGAGATGCGGACCGAGGTCGTAGAGGAGTCCGGCGCCCGGCCCGGGAATTTCGCGCCATCGGTCACGGACCTCCGGGCGAAACCGATCGAAGCGGGATTCGAACAGAACAACCCTTCCGACGAGATCCTGCTTTATCGCATCCTGGACGGTGAGAAAGTCACTGTCCCATCTCCTGTTCTGGAACACCGAGAGCAGGGTGTCGTTCTCCTTCGCGACAGCCGCGAGATGTCTCGCCTCCTCGACGGTAATGGTGAACGGCTTGTCCACGACGACGTTCCGACCGGCGCGCATCGCCAGCTCGGCGAGCGGCGCGTGCGTTTCATTGGGGCTCGCGATTACGACGAGGTCGACATCCTGATGCGTTGCGAGCACCTTCGGATCGGATACGATGTCGACATCAGGGAGGACAGCCGACACATCGCCGGGACGGCTGGATGAGATCGCGGTGATTTTGTATCCGGCTGTCGCCTGGAGCAGCGGGACATGAAAGGTCTTCGATACGAAACCGAAGCCAATCAGGCCGACTCGAATCGGCGATGCAACCGCGGGTCTGGGCAAGATTATTTCGGGTGAAGGAGACGACGAAATTCCGTCAACGGCCTTAGTCTAACGTTGACGGGTATAGTGTAAACCGACTACGCCGGTCGGATATGGTGTCGCGGACTTCAGCGTGAATGTCGCATGCACCTTGTTCGGCAGGACACGCTTGCCGCTCCCCAATGTCAGCGGATACAAAGTCAGGTGCAGCTCGTCGACCAAATCGTGCGCAATCAGGGCGTGAACAAGCTGGCTGCTGCCGTCCGTCAGGATATTCTTGCCAGGCTGGGCCTTCAGCGCGCGCACGGACACGATGACGTTGTCGCGGATGATCGTGGTGTCGCGCCACGTCGGCTTCTCCAGCGTCTTCGATACCACGTACTTCTTTGGCGCATTCATGAGATCCCCGAACATGTCGCCCTTAGGCATGGGCTCGAACGCCTCGGCGTGGGTTACATACGTACGCCGACCCAGCAAAAAGGCATCTACATCCTTCATCAGCTCGCCGAAGCTTCTGCCAATGTCATCGTGCCAGTAGGGCAACGTCCAGCCACCGTGCTCGAACCCTCCATCTCGATCCTCATCTTTGCCACCCGGCGCCTGCATCACGCCGTCCAGCGTCATGAACTCGTGAACGATCAGTTTTCTCATTGGACCTTCCGGCGATTTGCTACGATCAATAGCCCGATGCCCGCGAAAAGTAGCACGCCACCATAGATGGCCCACTTCGCTTGACCAGTCATGAAGCTCCCCGGAAGGATATTGATTCCCTGAAGAATCCATACACAACCGAGGAGGAGACACAGCACGCCGAGGACGTTCAATACGATGCGCATTTAGTCCCTAGAGGGTGGTTGTTGTGCGATCAGTCACTCGATCTGGGAGCGCCTATGGCGTTCCAGTCCAAGCCACTCCTAAGAGTCATATCGGCCGCAGTCCTCGCACTTCGATAGTAGACCAAGCATCCGGACCAGGCAGCGCTACGGTATGGACGAACTTGGGAAAATGCCAACGCGGGTCGAACGCGATCTCGACCTCGCCGTCGTTGCGGGCCGTTCGTTCGAGATTATCGTACAAGCCGTCGATGCTGAACGTATTCCAATCGGTGAGGGGAGCACGCCTACCAGCCCTGTCCCACGCCCGCACGGGCTTGCTGTCCCGAACCTCGATCAGTAGCCAACCCTGAGTTCCGGGACAGAAGCATCCCACTCGGAGCAGGAACCTATATTCTCGTGGCTTTCCAGCTTGCCATAGCTCGCGTTCCTTTTTGAGCGTAGCTCGGAGGAATTGGAGTTGCGCGGGCAGCCTGAAGATCTGCCTTTCCGCTAAGAAGATGCTGACGACGGTAGTGTCTTTGAAGAATGCAATGACGCTCGTGTCCCTAATGGGGACGACGCGGGCCGTGTCACTGATCACGCGACCAACGTCAGAATCACTGTGGACCCCGGCATTCTTATGGCAGGCGACAGGAAAAACGCCGAGCACCAACAAGGCGGACAAAGCGGTTCGGATGCGTACGCGAATAATCATGAGCCTTCGGGGTGCAACGAGGCGTATCGGGTGCTTGCCGCCTAACGGCCTGTTCCGCCGGCAAGCACATCTAACAATGCGCGCGTAGCGCGCAATCCAGAAGTGCTTGTCAGCTGCAACGTTCGTTGGCTGCACGCGTCCCAGCACTTTCTCGAGCATCTTTCAGCATCAGCATTCTGAGGCCTGCGGAAACCCAGAGCGCTGGCGCGTGCCGACCCGTATGTTTGGTCTGACTACCCCAAAGGAGCCAGCCTTATGTTAACCCGCGCGCTTACCGTTTTCCTTTCGCTCGTTCTCGCAACTTCCGCATCGGCACAGGGCCTGATGGCCGACATGCACCGTGACGTCACCGGCGTTCAGAAGAAGTTCATCGACCTGGCCAAGGCCATTCCCGAGGGCGCCTACTCGTGGCACCCCAACGGTGCGCGGTCTGTCGGCGAGGTGTTTCTTCACATCGCGGGCGAGAACTATCTAATCCCGATCTTTATGGGTAGACCGGCGCCAGCCGGGATCAAGATCAGTGCTGCGGACATGAAGACAGTGGGGGCGTATGAAGCCCGCAAGCTGACGAAAGACCAGATCATCGCCGAGCTCGAGGCGTCCTTTGCGAACCTGCACGCGGGCATGGGCCTGACGACCGACACGAATCTGAGCGAGAACATCAAGTTCTTCGGACAGGACATTAGCCGGCAGCGCGCGATGATCGGCACCGTGAACCACCTGCATGAACATCTGGGTCAGATGATCGCCTACGCGCGGAGCAACAACGTAACGCCGCCCTGGAGCCGGTAATGCAGGGACGGCCGATTGTCGGTGCCGTCGCCGTAAATCAAGTTCTGCTGTAACCACATCCAATAATTGCGAGCGCAGCGAGCTACACAAGAGTGTTTGTCAGCAGCAACGTTTGTCAGGCGGCATTCACCGTTTCCTTCAGGACTTCGCTTTCTTCGAAGGTTTCGACTTGCCAGAACTGTTGAGGGCGACCGCTTGGCGAACGAGCGCCTTGAAGGCGGACTCGTCAACTTCTGCTTCTTCGTGAATGTCGATCGCGCGGCGTACCTTTCCGTCGAGACTCGAGTTGAAGAGACGGGCCGGATCCTTCAGAGACGCGCCCTTGGCGAAGGTAAGCTTCACGACATTCTTGTAGGATTCGCCAGTGCAGATGATGCCGTCGTGCGACCAAACCGGAGTGCCCATCCACTTCCACTCCTCGACGACGTCCGGCTCTGCTTCCTTGATAAGCTTGCGCATTCTGCTGAGGGTTTCCCCGCGCCAGTCCCCGAGTTCGGCGATTCTTTTCGAGATGAGCTCCGATGCCGACTGGCCCTGGCTCGCGCCCGACTTTTTCATATTCTCTTCCTAGAAGTTCCAGATGTATTCATTTGCAAGACAGTGTAGGATAGTCATGTAAGACTTCAGAGCAATGTTACGGGCGTTCGTTAGGCCGCGAACGTGCGAATCCTCGCACTGACACTCGCGAGCCAATGAGAGGGACCCACCTTAGTCTGCACGCTTGAGCAATTGGTAGATGTCTGTCCGGCGTTTCGATGGATCATCATGCCAGTGCCCATACACTTCCCATGAAATCCCTGCGAGCGTGTGGCGTTCCGACCGGCACCAGGCGACGACGGCTTCGTGCGCGGCGCCGAGCGCCCCGTAGTCACCCCAGTGCGTGGTCGTGGCTACGTCTCCCCCAGGAACTTCCGAATACTGGACGCGGCCGATAGGATCAAAGGAGTTTGCCGACCCGACGCCGAACTCAACGTCGGCGATATCGTCTGGTCCGGCGTGATACACGAATACATTCTGTCCGTCGAGGGCGATCACCCCGCCCTTCGCGACAGCGTAGACCTGATCGAGCAACGGACGGAAGCGAGACGGGACCTCGCGGAGGGGCATGCGCTCGCGAACCACTGCGAGCCGGCGCGGTGTGACGCGTTGGACAGAAATCGAATAGATCACGAACAGGCCTCCTCGACAGTGGTGCGTCCCACCTAGTTCGACTCTCGCCTTTTCAGAGGCGAGATCGCGATAGTGCGCTGTCGGCAGCGGGAGAGGTAAGGCAAGTTGACGGAGCTGAAATGACGGAAAGTCGGTGTGCCAACAATCTCGATGTTGTCGAGGATGCTTTGGGCGAATCGATGGAGCGCCGTTTGGCCGCTGTCATCAGCCACGCGCAGGGATTTTCGGGGATGCCTTCTTCTGGCCAGAGTACGAGCGCAGTCACCAGGGCGTCCTGGGCCAGTTCTTCTGCGACGCCGATATCGTGGGTGACCCGGGCAATCGCGGCGATGAGCCGTGTGGACTCGATCTTCCAAACGGCCCTCAATCGCCTTAGGCACAGTTTTCATGCCTGCTAGATTACGGCGTTCCGGTATTCACTGACCATGTCGCGTCGTTGAACTATCCGGTCTTCAAAGGCCCGGCGACCTTGTAAGTACTGAGGATGATGCCGGACGGCATTGCTTTCGTGCTGAAGAGCTCGAATGAGCGTGGCGGGGTTCCCTCCGCAAAGAGGCGCTTCCCCGTGCCCAACAGGACCGGAGAGACGATCAGCAGGACTTCATCCGCAAGCCCATGTTCGAGCAGCGTCGATGTCAGCGTGGAGCTACCTGAGAGGATAAGGTCCGGGGCGTCCTTCGACTTGATGCGGCGAATGCCCTCGACGATGTCCGGTCCAAGGCCCTCGAACGGACCCCATTTAAGACTTTCCGGACGGTGGGTAGCGACATATTTTTTTGCCGCATTGAGGCCGTCCGCCATCGGACTGCTCGGCGCCTTTGGCCAGAAGCCCGACCAGATATCGTAGGTGCGACGGCCAAGCACCAGGTCGAAGCTCCGGCCATGCGCGGCGACGACTTCGTCCCGGCCAGCGGGGGTCCGATAGGGCGCGGTCCAGTCGCCGTAGGGGAAGTCGCCGTCATCGGCGGAGTGCTGGATCACGCCGTCCAGCGAGATGTGTTCGATGATTTTGAGGCTTCT
>JANMWS010000051.1:0-4970 GCA_031394125.1 Gemmatimonadales bacterium | reverse complement strand
CCACGCGCCGATTCGTCGTTCGAGGCGAATCACGCGCCGGTCGATGCCTCGATACCCAACACCCGTGAGGTCCTCACCATTCACTTCGTGCGCAAGGAAGGGAGCAACGTGGTCGGCACGCTCGATCCTTACCGCGATCCGGAATGCGCCTGTCAGGTGAACACGACATTTCAGGGCGCATTCCGTGACCGGGGCACGATAGAGGGTATCTACACGACAGTTCCGTCAATCTCCGGAAGCAAGGTTACGAGCGGCAAGTGGAAAGTGACGCGCGTCAAGAAACTCTGAGTTTCAGGAGCTCTCAGTGTCGTCGCTCGGCGCCGAGATCTCCAGGTGGAACCTGTGCAGGAATCGGTGCAGCGCGGGGGCGAACAGCACGCCAACCATGGTGATGAAAGTCACGCCGCTGAAAAGCGCGTAAAAGCCGGCGAACAGGTGCAGGTGCGCCAGCGCCTCACCCGTGAGGTGCGCGGGGTCTGCGGGCGGCCCTTCTCCGGCAAGGATCATCGACGAGTAGTAGAACGCTTCCAGCCAGCTCATTTCTCCGAGCCAGTGGTAGCCTGCCATTCCGATGGCCAATCCGCCGCCGATTACGCCGAACGCAATCGCGGCGTTGCGCGCCATTCTGCGGACAAAGTGCGAGCGCGGTGGCATCGCCATCACTTCACGCTGTGCAATAACTCCCGCCACCCTCCTGCCAAATGCCATTAGGCTCTCCGTTACGCTAAATTTGATGCATCAACTGGAGAACAGGATGCCGAAGACCGGTACGAGTGCCCCACCCGCTGCCCCCAAGAAAGAACCCGCCAAATCGCCACCTTCTGCCGCTGCCCAGGCCGGAAGCGCGCTCGAGATAAAGGATAACCGCACCACCAGGACGTACACGATTCCGGTCGCGGAAGGCGCCATCCGCGCCACCGAGCTCAAGAAGATCAAGACCGATAGTCCCGATGACACGGGTCTCACGAGCTACGATCCAGCTTTCCTCAACACAGCCTCCTGTAGAAGCGCGATCACCTACATCGACGGCGACAAGGGGATTCTTCGTTATCGCGGATATCCCATCGAGCAGCTGGCCGAAAATGCCACATTTCTGGAGGTCGCGTGGCTGCTCCGGCACGGCGAGCTGCCAAACCAGAAGGAGTACGACCAGTTCGTGCACGATATCACGTTCCACACTTACGTGCACGAGAACATGCGGAAATTCCTCGAGGGTTTCCGCTACGACGCGCATCCGATGGCGATGCTCAACAGCTCCGTCGCCGGACTGGCGGCGTTTTATCCGTCGGCGCGCAACATCTTCGACGAGACCGAGCGGAACATCTCGATCGTCCGGCTGCTGGCGAAAACCCCGACGATCGCCGCGTTCTCTTACCGTCACGTGAAGGGGCTTCCGTTTGTGTACCCGGACAATCGCCTCTCGTACGTCGAGAACTTCCTGTCGATGGTGGCGCGCATGAGCGAGTCAAAGTACGAGGCGAACCCAGTGTTCGCGCGCGCTCTCGAGATCCTCTTCATCCTTCACGCCGATCACGAGCAGAACTGCTCGACCAACGCCGTGCGCGCGGTTGGCTCGTCACACGTCGATCCGTTCTCCGCCGTGTCGGCCGGCGTCGCCGCGCTCTTCGGCCCCCTCCACGGCGGAGCCAACGAGCAGGTGCTGCGGATGATCAGCGAGATCGGCAGCGTGAAGAACGTCCCCAAGTTCATCGAGAGCGTAAAGAGCGGCGAGGGTGGGCGGTTGATGGGATTCGGCCACCGCGTCTACAAGAGCTACGACCCGCGCGCCAAGATCGTGAAGAAGCTCGCCGACGACGTGTTCAAGATCGTCGGCGTCGACAAGGACCTGGAGATCGCGCTCGAGCTGGAGCGGATTGCGCTGTCCGATGACTACTTCGTCTCGCGGAAGCTGTACCCGAATGTCGATTTCTATACGGGCCTGATCTACCGGTCGATGGCCTTCCCGACTGACTTCTTCACAGTGCTGTTCGCGATCGGCCGCATGCCGGGGTGGCTCGCCCAGTGGGAAGAGATGTTGCTCGACAAGGAGCAGAAGATCGCTCGACCGCGGCAGATTTACATCGGGCCGCCGGAGCGTCCTTTCCGGAGTAAGCTCGAGGCGAAGTAGATCTTTGAACTGCAACTAAACTGCAATTAAACTGCAACTGAACTTGAACTAAACTTCAACTGAACTGCATCTGAACGGGTGCGAGTTGTCAGTAGCAGAGCTCTAAGTTGTCAGTTCACTACGCCGGCGAATGATTGCTGGATGCTCGAACCCCCCCGGCTTCGGCTACATGGCCTTCGTAAGGTATTCCCCTATAAAGGGTGCGAGAAATAGGAAGCAACTCGCGGCGATGCGCTGACTTATCCGTTTCTCTCGATTGGAGAGATTCCAAAAGATCATCAACCAGCACACTCCACCAAGACACCCAATGAAGAATCCCCTTTCGGGAAAAGCGCTTTTACTCAGTGCAACAATCGCTGTTGTGGGCATTGGAGCCTTCTACTCGTGCACGGCTACTTCGGGTGGAAGCGACAACGTATTGGTTGGAAATGCAGCCTCAAAGGTCTACGTCGCACCGGGAAAATACGACGAGTTCTACGCATTCTTCTCCGGCGGATACAACGGCCAGATCATGGTTTACGGCCTCCCCTCGGGTCGCCTGCTGAAATTCCTCCCCGTCTTTTCGCAGAATCCGGAAACCGGATACGGCTATAACGAAGAGACGAAGCCAATGCTCCAGACGACTTACGGGTTCATACCGTGGGATGACGCTCACCACACCGAGCTATCGCAGACGGACGGAGTGCCCGACGGGCGCTGGCTCTTCATCAACGGAAACAACACTCCGCGCGTGGCGCGGATCGATCTCAAGACTTTCGAGACGACCGAGATCCTCCAGATACCAAACGCCGCCGGCGGACATGCTTCGCCGTTCACCACGCCGAATACCAAATACATCGTCTCCGCGACGCGCTTCAGCGTGCCGATTCCGAACACTGACGTACCGATCGACAGCTACAAACAAAACTTCAAAGGCACGCTGTCTTTCATCATCGCTGATCAGCCCGGCAAGATGGACATCGCGTTCCAGATCCTGATGCCCGGCTTCAACTACGACCTTGGCCACGCGGGCAAGGGCCCCTCGGACGGTTGGTTCTTCTTCACCACCTATAACACGGAGCAGGCGTATGAGAAGCTGGAGCTGAACGCTTCTCAGAACGACAAGGATTTCATCGCGGCGGTCAATTATCGCCTGGCGGAACAGTGCGTCGCGAGCGGCAAGGCGAAAAACGCGCCTGCCGACTACTTCCACAACGTCATGGACGAAAAGTCGCGCATTGCGCACTCGGAGAGAAAGAGCGGCGTGAAGATGCTGGCGCCGAAGGACTGCCCCGGCGTCGTCTACTATCTGCCGACTCCTAAGTCACCGCATGGCGTCGATATCGATCCGACAGGGGAATACATAGTTGCCGGCGGCAAGCTGTCCACCGTAATCCCGGTTCACTCCTTCACCAAAATGCAGCGGGCCATTGCCGATAAGCAGTTCGACGGCGACGTGCAGGGCATCCCAGTACTCAAGTACAGCGCCACGCTCGCCGGAGAAGTTCAGAAGCCCGGCCTTGGTCCGCTGCACACCGAATTCGACGGAAAGGGCAACGCTTACACCACGATGTTCATCTCGTCCGAGATCGTGAAATGGAAACTGGGTACGTGGGAAGTGCTCGACCGGATGCCGGTCTACTATTCACCGGGTCACCTAATGATCCCTGGCGGCGACAGCAGAAAGCCGTGGGGCAAGTACCTCGTCTCAATCAACAAGATCACCAAGGACCGCTACCTGCCAACGGGTCCCGAGCTCTCCCAGTCGGCGCAGCTGATCGACATCACCGGCGACAAGATGAAGATGCTGCTCGATTTCCCGACGATTGGCGAGCCGCACTACGCGCAGGCGATCCCCGCGGATCTGATCAGGGGCAACAGTCAGAAGTTCTACAAGCTGTCCGAGAACACCCATCCGTTCGCCACGAAAGCCGAAGCCGATGGTGGGATCAGGCGCCAAGGCAAGAACGTGCACATCAATATGATTGCAATCCGCAGTCACTTTGCCCCGGACAACCTCGAGGGCGTGCAAGTTGGCGACACGGTTTACTTCCACGTCACGAACATCGAGCAGGACTGGGACATCGTTCACGGCTTTGGCGTCCTTGGCGCGGAAAACGCCGAGGTGATCGTCGCACCCGGCGAAACGCGGACGCTCAGATGGATTCCCAAAGCGACGGGCATTTATCCCTTCTACTGCACTGACTTCTGCTCGGCGCTGCATCAGGAGATGCAGGGATACGTTCGCGTGTCGCCGCCCGGATCCAATGTGGCGTTGAAGGCCAACGTCAGCGCGAGGGCGCTCTCACAGTCGACACGCGCGCAAGCGATGCCAAAGCAGGATCACCAAGCGATGGAGAGGGCCAGTGGGAGTCGCTGACGTGGGGATAGTCTCGGAGCAAGGAACGCGCTCCCCCGCAATTGCCGCGGAACAGGCAGGTCAGGTGCGCAATCCGGGCCTGCGCATGTCGATGCCGAAGGCGCCGCGTTTTCTCGTTATGCTGGCTTCGGTGCTGATGATGGGTGTGTATCTCTTTCCATTGTGGAATGTGCGCTTGACGGCGCCACAGTACCCCGAAGGACTAGGAATGCAAATCCGCATCAACACTGTCGAAGGCGCAACTGAAAACGATCTCAACAACATCAATAATCTCAACCACTACATCGGCATGAAAAGAATTGAGCCGGAAGCAATTCCGGAACTGCGCATCATGCCGTGGGTCGTCGCGGCAATTATCGTGACCGGGCTGACGACGGCAGCACTCGCCAAGCGACAGCTGCTTTATGCGTGGACTGCCGGATTTCTGGCGATCGCGCTCATCGGCCTGATCGATTTCTGGAAGTGGGGATACGACTATGGCCA
>JANMWS010000048.1:0-4300 GCA_031394125.1 Gemmatimonadales bacterium | reverse complement strand
GCCCTCCTGAAAGCCTCCGAGGTCCCGCTGGAAACCGCTCGTGCGTCCGTCGAGGTCGCACAGCTCGCCGCGCTTGTGGCGGAGAAAGGCAATACGAATGCTGTCACCGATGCGGGTGTCGCGGCGCTCCTGGCTCAGGCTGCGTGCAAGGGCGCCGCGTATAACGTGCGGGTCAACGTGCAGGCATTGGACGACAAGTCCAAAGGTGCGACCTTGGCGCGCGAGGCAGAGTTACTCGTGAAAAAGGCCGGCGAGCTCGCGGAACGGGCTACATCCGCAGTGGAGCGCGCACTCTCGAGCTGAACGGTGCGGCGCTAGGCCGGTAGCGCGGTCAACACCCGCGGTCCGTTCTCGGTAATTGCGATTGTATGCTCGAAATGCGCCGAGCGGGTCCCGTCCACGCTGACCACGGTCCAGCGATCCGGCATCGTGCGCGTTCCCGGTTTTCCTACGTTTACCATCGGCTCGATGGCGATCGTAAACCCGGGCTGAAGCCGCTTCCCGTGTTTCGGCTTCCCGTAATTGGGCACCTGCGGATCTTCGTGGAAGCCGATTCCGATCCCGTGCCCGACAAGATCGCGGACGACGCTGAATCCGGCCGCCTCGACTACGCCCTGCACGGCCGCGCCGATGTCGCCGAGGAAATTATCCGGCGTAGCCGCCTCGATTCCCGCCGCGAGCGCGTTCCTGGTGACATCGAGCAGCTTCTTCGATTCGGCGTCGACTTTTCCCACAGCGACCGTGGTCGCCGAGTCAGTGTAGTAGCCGTCGAGCTTGACGCCGATGTCGATCGAGATGATATCACCGTCCTCGATGAGGCGCTTCTTCGACGGAATCCCGTGCACTATCTCCTGATTGATCGACGTGCAGATGCTAGCCGGAAAGTTGTATAGGCCCTTGAACGCGGGCGTCGCACCTGGATGGCTACGGATGAAATCGTCGGCAATCTTATCAAGGTCGGCGGTCGTCATGCCAGAGTGAATGCTCTTCTCCAGCAGGCGCACTGTGGCGGCCAGTATCTCGCCGCCCCTCGCCATGATCTCAACCTCGCGCTGTGACTTGATCTGAATCATTTTCCGAGCGCCTCGAGCGCGCGAGAGGTCACCTCATTGACCGGACCGCCCGCGTCGATCTTGAGAACCTTCATCCCGTTGTCGCCATACCAATCTATCACCGGCGCTGTCTGGGTCCGGTAGACCTCGAGGCGATTGCGGATCGCCTCGGGCTCATCGTCCTTACGGCGCACCAGTTTGCCGCCGCATTTCTCGCACTTGGTTCCCGCATCGCGGCCCATGTAGGGAGTCTGACAACCCTCGCATACGGTGCGCGTGCTAAGTCGCTTCACGAGCTCGTCATCATCGACATCGAACAGCAGCACCTTGTCGATTCTCTTGCCGATCTCGGCGAGCGTGACACCGAGGCCTTCCGCCTGTGGAACGGTGCGTACGGCGCCGTCGAGGATGGCGCCCTTCTTCGTGGCGGGAGACGTCATCACATCCTGCAGGATGCCGAGGATCACGGAATCGGGTACGAGGTCGCCGCGATCCATGAACGCCTTCGCTTCCTTCCCCCGCGTGGTGCCATCGCGCACCGCTGCACGGAGCACATCACCGGTGGCGATCTTGGGGATTCCCAGTCGCTCTGCAAGCTTGTCGGCCTGCGTTCCCTTTCCGGCGCCGGGAGGACCCAGCAGCACGATGATCATGAAGCCCTGCCCGGGCTCAGTAGGCGCCGCCGGCCTGTCGACCGCGGAAGCGCACCCGACCCTTCTTCATGAAGCCGTCGTACTTGCGCAGGAGGAGGTGCTGGTTGATCTGCGTCATCGTATCCAGCGCAACACCTACGACGATGAGAAGCGACGTTCCACCGAAGCGGAAAGGCACGTTGATCAGGTCGGCGATAAAAACCGGCAGAAGCGCTATGAAGGTCAGAAACAGCGCGCCCGGAAACGTGATGCGCGACACCACGTGATCGATGTATTCGGCTGTCTTGGCACCGGGCTTCACACCCGGAATGAACCCGCCCTGCTTCTTGAGGTTCTCTGAGATGTCGACCGGATTGAAGATGATCGACGTGTAGAAGTAGGTGAAAAACACGATCAGGACCGCCGACAGCGCGTAATAGAGCCACGTGCCCGGAGCGAAATACTCGGAGATGATCCGCGCGTTCTCATTGCCGCTGAACTGGGCGATTGCACCCGGCACGACGATCACAGAGGAAGCAAAGATGATCGGCATTACGCCGGCGGCGTTGACGCGGAGCGGAATAAAGTTCTTCGCCGCTTCCCTTTGCCGGCCTCGTGCCATCGTGCGCTGCGGGATCTGGATCATAACCCTACGCGCAGCCATCGTGATAGCGATCGTCCCGGCGACTACCGCCACCATGACAATTCCGAGCACAACCAGCGAGAACGGACCGACAGCCTGGGTCTTGATGAAGCCGAACGTTCCAAAGATGCCCGGCCAGAACCGCTCGACGATCGAGAAGAAAATGATCAGCGAAGCCCCGTTGCCCAGACCACGTTCGGTGATCTGCTCGCCGAGCCACATGACGAACATCGCACCGGTGGTGAGGACGAGAACCATCTGGAGCTTGAACCCGAAGCCCGGATTGGCGACGGCGTTCTGGAGCGATGCGGTAAAGAGCGCGAATCCCCAGCCCTGCACGACGGCCAGCACGACGGTGATGTAGCGCGTCCACTGCGTCACGCGCTTTCTGCCTTCCTCGTCCTTCTGCATCTTTTCGACGGTGGGTATTACCACACCGGCGATCTGCATGAAAATGCTGGCCGAGATGTAGGGCATGATGCCGAGGGCGAAGACCGTGGCGTGCGAGAGTCCGCCGCCGACGAACAAGTCGTAAAGCCCCAGCAGTCCGCCCTTCCCCTTGTTGGCGAAGAAATCCGTGAGCGCCACTACGTCCACGCCCGGCGCGGTGATATGCGCTCCAACCCTGTAGATCACCAGACACAGGAGCGTGAACATGATCTTGTCCCGCAACTCCGGCGTGTTGTAGATGTTGCTGACTGCCGCCGCGGGGGCTGATTGCGCCATTAGTTCTCTACCCGGCCTCCGGCCGCTTCGATTTTCTGTTTAGCACCAGCGCTCATCTTGACTCCGCGCACGGTGACGCCTTTCGCGGCATCCCCGTTCGCGAGAAGCTTCGCGGGACCCTTACCCTTTCGGATCAATCCCGCTTCGGCCAAAGACTCTTCGGTCACTTCTGCACCCTTCGGTAGGCGAGTGAGATCGTCGAAACTGACGACCTGGTGCTCGATACGAAAGATATTCGTAAACCCACGCTTGGGGATACGGCGAGTGAGCGGCATCTGGCCACCCTCGAACTGGGGTTTGCCGCCACCTGGTCCGTGGTGTCCCGAGCGAGCCTTGATTCCCTTGTGTCCTTTGCCCGACGTCTTGCCGGTACCCGAGCCCGGACCGCGTCCGATTCTCTTGCGATTCCGGTGCGATCCCGGAGCTGGAGCAAGGTTGTGCAGGCCGATCTTCTCGGCACTACCCGGCTCTCCGAGCCGTTCCCGACGTGTTGGTTTGTCTGCCACTCGTTATTCCTCTACCGGCGTCACTTCTACGAGGTGACGCACGTGTTTGATCTGTCCGCGCAGCGCGGGAGAATCCTGCTTGATCACTTCAGCCTGGTGGTGCCGGAGGCCAAGAGCCTCGAGCGTGCGGTTCATCCGCCACGAGTGGCCGATTCCGCTTCTCACCTGCTTGATGCGAACCTTTCCTTCAGTGATGGTCTCCTTTGCAGTCGTCTTGGGACCGCGAGTGTTCCACCACACGTGTGTTCTAGGCATGTGCTACGGCCTCCTTCGACTTGGCGCGCGAGCGGTAGCCAATGCTCGAGACTTCCATCCCGCGCTCGCGAGCGATCTGCTCTACGGTTGTGAGCTGCTGCAGGCCGTCCAACGCCGCCAGCACCATGTTGTGCGGGTTCGTCGAGCCCAGGCTCTTCGTCAGAATGTCGGCGATGCCCGCGCATTCCATGATGGCGCGAACAGCACCACCTGCGATCACACCAGCTCCCGGAGCAGCGGGCTTCATCAATACCTTACCAGCTCCGTGCGAGCCGACGACCTCGTGCGGAATCGTTCCGCCCGTCATCGGGATGCTCACCATGTTGCGGCGCGCGCCGTCAACGGCCTTGCGGACCGCCTCGGACACTTCGTTCGCCTTGCCGGTCGCGAAACCCACGCGGCCCTGTCCATCTCCCACCGCGACGAGCGCGTTGAAGGAGAAGCGGCGTCCGCCCTTCACGACCTTGGCGACTCGGTTGATCGCGA
>JANMWS010000005.1:0-7307 GCA_031394125.1 Gemmatimonadales bacterium | reverse complement strand
ATGAGTCCCGAGCAAGCGATGGGAGAACGCACCATCACTGCGAGAAGCGACATCTATTCGTTGGGAGCGGTGACGTACGAGATGCTTTCTGGTGAGCCGCCTTTCACTGGCCCAACTGTGCAGGCAATTGTGTCGAGAGTCATGACCGAAGAGCCGCGACCGCTCATGGCTCAAAGGCGGAGCGTACCGCCCCACGTCGCGGCCGCTGTTTCTCACGCGCTCGAGAAAGTCCCCGCAGATCGTTTCGCATCCGCCCACGAGTTCGCAGAAGCGTTGAACAATCCTTCGTTCAGACTTGACGCCAAGTCGGGAGCGGAGGCGGCGGAAGGTGTAAACCACCGCGAAAGGAAGCTGCTCTATGGCGTCGCCGCGCTCGCTGCCTTGTTGCTGGTTACCACGCTTTGGGGTTGGATGCGTCCTGCACCTGCGAAGCCGGTGACTCGATATAACCTGGTTTTTGATTCGACCGAGGCGATGGTTCAGGGTGCGTCGTGGTGGTCACGGATCGCAATCTCACCCGACGGATCGCGCCTCGCATACATTGGCGGCCCCCACCTCGACCAAGCTTCGGGCAGGGGACAGCTGATGATGAGACTGCGCAATCAGCTGCATGCCACGGCCGTCCAAGGGAGCGACGGCGCGGAATCACCGTTCTTCTCGCCCGACGGCCAGCATGTGGGCGTCCTCGGAGAACAGCACGTTTACATCGCTTCGATCGACGGCGGTCCGGCGGTCGCTGTATGCGACACACTGACGGGAGTGGCTGGCGCATCGTGGGGACGCGACGGATTCATCTACGTCGACGCACAGAGAGAGACTCCTCTTGTCCGCGTTGAAGCCAAACCGAACTCAGTCCCGAAGTGGTTTACCTCGCTCGACACCGCAAGGGGAGAATTCGATCACACTTGGCCCGACGCGCTGCCGAATGGGAAAGGCGTGATCTTCACGGTGGCATTCCGGGGAAAGAACGCCGTGAAACCTGGAACGACCTACGCGATCGCAGTGGCCGATATCCCCTCAGGAAAGCATCGCGTGATCGTGAACGACGCGAAGTACGCGCGCTACGTCGCGTCGGGCCACCTGCTCTATATCACGACGAACAAGACATTGATGGTCGTCCCGTTCGATCAGAATTCAATGAAAGTCACGGGTGAGCCGATGCCCATGATCGAAGGAATGCGGCTTGGAGAGTTGGGCGCGGCCGATCTCGCTGTCTCGGAGACTGGGACCCTGGTGTATGCGACTGGCGCGGGAGAGGGCAAGACGGAGCTCGTATGGGTGACGCGCGATGGCAAGGCACAACCCGTCGATCCTGATTGGCAAGGCCAGTTCACTGACCCAGCTCTTTCGCCCGACGGAAAGCAGCTCGCAGTCTCGATGAGCACCCTTTCTGGGCGTTGGGACGTCTGGATCAAGCAGCTCGACCGAGGGCTAGCCGTCAACTTGACTCTGGACGGACGAGGAAGTTTTTACCCTGCCTGGACGCCAGACGGGCGATCCGTGACATTCAGGTCGAGTACAGCCTCAACAAATTCTGCTGATCTTTTGACCAAGCGGGCCGATGGCAGCGCGAACGCCGCATTGCAGTTCCACGAAAAGTGGGAAGTGGCCGAGCCGCACTGGTCACCTGACGGGAAGTGGCTGATCTTCACAGACATCAGGCCGCCCAGCCCGGTTCAGCTCCTTGCAATGAGGCCTGGAGTTGATACGGCGCCAATCCGGCTCGTGGGCTCCAACTTCGACCAGTTTGCTCCCACGCTTTCACCAGATGGGCGCTGGCTCGCGTATGACTCGAATGAGTCCGGTTTGCCCGTGGTTTACGTCGTTCCGTTCCCAAACACAGGCTCGGCGAGATGGGCGACGGCCGGGGGTACTGAGCCGCAGTGGTCCCACAGCGGGAGAGAGTTATTCTATCGGGATGCCGCGGGAAAACTGATGGCGGTCGAGGTAAAGACCAATCCGACATTCGGGATCGGTCGCGCAACACCGCTATTTCCGGCTGGGGGATTTGTGTCGTACCAGCTCAGCACACAGTATGACGTTTCGCCGGACGACAAGCGCTTCCTGATGATCAGGCCTGTCGGCGCCAGCGCGCCCGACAAGCTGATCGTTGTTGACAACTGGTTCGAGGAGCTGAAGTCGAAATCGCGAAAGTAACTGGCGGGAATTATTTAACTGCTTGGAACCTTCAGGCGGGTCCAGAGGACGACGATAGTACAGCCCCCGAAGCGCATGAATCGCGCGGGCGTGTTGAGGTTCGGATACACCTCGGCCGCAACGATCTCGCTCCCCGCCACATAGTAGTTGATGTCTCCCGGCTCCAGCTCCTGATACAGCATGTCGTCTACCCAGTACTGCACGCATTTATCGAACACCACCGGCACGTGACTGAGAATATCGGTGAGTTTATTGACGTGCATGTTTTGCAGACGTTCCGGACCGAGGTAATACCCAAAACCCGATTTCTGCCGCTGGGTGAAGCCGACTCTCTCGAGTGCTGACATCCTTCGAGCTGTCACCAGGACCGGATCCATCACCGCCATGAATTTCGGGAGCTTGATCGTCACCCGCTTTCCTTTGTGCGACGACAGGTCTACCGGAACTATCTCCGCACCAAAGCCAATGTGTCGCGCCAGCAGGGCGTGACTGCCCGACGGGAGATTCCGCATCGTGAATTCTCCCCTGTCGTTTGTCCTGACGACGATGTCGGTTCCCACCAGCTCCACTCTGCTTCCTGCGTTCGTCGGGCTGCCTTCGAGCAAAACTTGTCCCGACAATGTGGCATTTCCGCTCTGCTTCCCAGAATCCGCTGGGGAGAGCAAGAGAGTTCGCGCGAGCAGCTCGGTGGTTCTGTTTCCGAGCGAGATGGGAATCTCCGCTGTGACGGCCCGATCACGGCGCGCCTGCAGTGTCGCGTGCAGTGAGCTTGGCAGCCCGCAAATGCTGAAGGCGCCGGATTTGTCCGTAGTGTCGCGCACCAGTCGTGAAGTGCGGCGAATTCCAAATTCCTTGGAGACTTCGATCTGATCCCAGGCAACGGATACTTCGGCCTGCGCGACCGGCTCTAGCGTTTCGGGATCGTTGACGTGTCCGATGACTGCGGACGTGCCCTTCGCGTCCGGCTGCACCGAGCACGCTCCGCGAATGATTGTCGCAGCCGATGGAACGGCGAGCACCACGAGGCTCGAGCTGTCGGGGCCGATATGAAATCGCTCCGTCGCGAGCGCGATGCCCAGCGTGTCGAGCCGAGGGTGGTACACCCCGACCTGGTACATGCCGGGCGCCAGGCTGTCGATCCTGAACCTGCCGAGGGAATCGGTCTGAAGCGTCGCTTTGCTCCCTTCCACTACGACGTCAGCACCAGACAGGAATCCGCCGTTCAGGCTATCGACGACCACACCGACAATGTTCGCTTTGCCGGTCGCCGCGGTTGTGTTCTGCGCGTCGAGTTGCTGCGCAAAACCTATCAAAGCAACTGTCGCCCAGACGCCAATCTGTTCTTGCCCAAACCATAACGCCATTAGAAATGCTCCTGGCCAAGAGGCTACCAAGCTCGTCTTCAGTTGTCGCCGTGCTTGGCCACCGCCCGCGCAACTGTGACGGTGATGTTGTCTGTGCCTCCTCCATCGAGCGCGTCCTGAAGCAAATCCTCGCACACCTGCTGCGCTGATTTGATTGCGCCGAGTCGTTCGGCGATGCGCGCGTCGGGAACGTGCTTGGTTAGGCCATCACTGCAGAGTAGATGGATCGTCGACCACGAATTGGGCAGACGCTTGACGACGGGTGCGGTCTGCGGACCGCCGATGGAGCTCGAAAGGACGTTCGACAGCGGAGAATTCTGCGCGGCGACTGCTTTGGCGAACACGCCGCTGTCGAGAAGCTCCTGCGCCATTGTCTGGTCGCGCGAGATCTGGATCAGGTGTCCCTCGCGGTACTGGTAGTAGCGCGAGTCTCCGACCTGCAGGAGATAGCACCACGGCCAGACGCCGATCCACAGAGTGAGCGTCGTCGCCATGCCGCGCGACTCGGGATCCGCCGCGCCGTGCTCGATCACGGATTGGTGGCTCTTCATCGCGCCCGCCTCGAGCGCGCGGGTGAAATCGGAGTCACCGGTGTCGGCAGTGTAGTAACACCGGACACTCTCGGTGATGTATTGTGCCAGCTCCTCGACGGCGAGCCGGCTGGCTGCTTCTCCTTTCTGTCCGCCACCCACGCCGTCCGCGACCATCATCAGCGACGCCAGCCGATCCTCGGCCACCGGAAGCTCGGAGACTTCGGGGAGACTCGATTGTCTTACGTCGAGCCGCTGGCGGAGGAACCCGATGAGGAAATGGTCCTGATTGGATGGACGGACCAGGCCCTTGTGGGTCAAGCCGTAAGCATCGATCTCATCGTCGAGCGGCTTCCGGAACATTCCTCAGAGCTAGCACCAGTCTGATCCCTAGGCAAGCACGCGACAGCTACAGCTTCTTGTCCACCAGATTGTTGCCCTCGTTCAGCTCGGCGATCTTGCGAGTAAAGTCCACGAACACCTTTACGTACGTGTTAGTGAAGGACGCCTGGTCGCCGCCAGGCCGGAAGACGTAGGTTTCGCCCGGCGCAAGAGCGGGAATCTGGCGCATCGGAACCATCTCGGGCCAACCAGTCGGGCCAGGGAAGTCGTTTACAGCCGTACCCCACACCTCGGAGGCAGGAGCCGGCGCGTTGCCCATGTTGATCACCGTCACTTTCACGCGATACGATTCGCCGGCCATACCTGACTTTTCCCGCTCGATATTCTTGATCGCCAGATCGGGACATGGGCGGGCGACCGTCACGGCGGCGGTGTTGTTGTCGTCGTGAAGTTCCGGGACGACGTTCGAAGGATCGACGACGATTTTGATGTCGCGCACGTCCTTGCAGTTCGGTACGTTCGACAGCGGCATCACGGCGAATGTGTGCGATTGTTGTCCGCCCAGACTCGCCTGGTACACGGACTGCACCAAGGCGCCGCCCAAATACAGGTCGATCTTGATCGGCGGAGTGCTGATCGTGGCGCTCGCCATAGTGAACCTGTCGGCGTTGATGCTGATGCTACCGCGGTTCTTGAGGGTAAAGACGATCTCGCCGAGGCCCGACAGGCCGACATCCTTGACGGTCAGATCCGCCGAGGTCTTCAGGCGCGTCTCTTCGAGCGTCGTGATTGGATCGTGTGCAACGACTATTGCGCGGCCGACCTGAGCTCGTATTTGCGAGATTGGAAGACCGGCGCCCAGGATGAAACACTGCAGGAACGTTGACCTCGTCATCGCGTCTCCTATGTCGTTATGCGGCTGAGGGGCTCACGAGCATGAGTTCCCGCAGGGTGGCAGACGTTACATCGAGGAGGCAACTGCAACTGAACGCGACTTAACTACAATGAAGACTACCGGCCGGGGGCGATCGGCGGGCCGGGCGATGGCTGGGTGCTCTACCTCGAACCGTATCGAGCCAGAGGTATTCCTAGATCGGCTGGCAGACGTCAGATGTTTGAGTCGATCTGAGCCGCTGCCGTGTGGTATCGGTATGTGTGCTGTAGACGTGATCCGACTTGCCCCGACGCAACGTCGTCGTGGTCACGGTGACCAGATCGACATCGGAGAACGTTCTGACCCGGCTTCCGGTGACGCCGTTCGGACCGTAACGACAGCCACTGTACTCCGAGTGAGTTGACGTTTCCTGGTACTGCACAGTGGTGGTGCAGGTAGTCGTGCCGCGAGAGAAGGTGCAGTTTCCCTGGCCCCCTGTCTTTGCGTTCGATTGAGCCACTGATTGGGTCGCTGTCGCAAATGCTTGCGACACCCCGACGGTGGTGGGCGCCGTCGGCGCGTTGCACGCGCCGAGGAGGATGGAGGCGATGGCTATGGCCGTGACGCGGGATCTCATGGGCGACTCTCTCGCAATAAAGTCTGGGTGCGCTGTCTGTAAATGAACGGGGGCAAAGGCTATGCCTCGTGGCCCGTAAGGGTCGCCTTCAGACTCAGAAGCGCGCTCACCGCCCTGCCAATCCAACCGCGTCAAGTATGAACGCATACCGGAACGCCCGCTCGCGAAGCACGTCATAACGTCCGGAGGACCCACCATGCCCGCCCGCCATGTTGACCTTGAGCAGCAGTGGATTCAAATCCGTCTTTAAAGCTCGCAGCTTCGCCACCCACTTGGCCGGTTCCCAGTACCCGACCTGCGAATCGTTCAAGGAGGTCGTGACGAGGATCCACGGGTACGACTTGCGCTCGACATTGTCGTAGGGCGAGTAGGATCTCATGTAGGCGTACTGGGTCGAGTCGTGGGGATCGCCCCACTGCTGCCACTCCTGCGCGGTGAGCGGGATCGACGCGTCCATCATCGTGTTGATGACGTCGACGAAGGGCACGTCGGCGACCACCGCCCGAAAGAGATCGGGCCGCATGTTGGTGATGGCACCCATCAGTAGTCCACCAGCGCTGCCGCCATTCGCGATCAAACGATTTGTGTTCGTGTACTCGTTGTCGACGAGATACTGCGCGACGTCAACGAAATCGTTGAACGTATTCTTCTTTTTCATCATCTTACCTTCGTCGTACCACGCTCGGCCCATCTCCTGCCCGCCGCGAATGTGCGCGATCGCGTACGCGAAGCCGCGGTCGACCAGGCTCAGCACTGCCGAGTTGAAGCTCGCCTCGGTCGTCGCGCCGTAGGATCCATACGCGTAGAGCAGGAGAGGACGTGTTCCATCCTGCTTCCATCCTTTGCGCACTATCATCGACACGGGCACGCGCGCTCCATCGCGCGCCGTCACCATAAAGCGCTTCACATCGTACCGGGAGGCGTCGAACCCCGGCACATCGAGCCGCTTCTTCAGCTCGCGCGTTCTGGTCGACATGTCGTAGTCGTAGGTAGACGGCGGAGTGACCAGCGAGTTGTAAGAGAATCTGAGGAGGGGCGTATCGAACTCGACGTTTTGCGCGGTGGTCACCGCGTAGGCCGACTCGGGGAAGGTGATGTAGTGGACGGCGTTGGTCTTGAGATCGATGACGCGCAGCCGGCGCAATCCGCCCGAGCGTTCGACGACGACCATGTTGTTCCTGAATGTTTCCACATATTCGATGAAGACGGAATCTGTGGCCGGGATCATGTCGAGCCAATTCCCGCCCGCGACCTGGTCGATGGGAATTCGCTGTACTCTGAAGTTGCGCGCCTTGTAGTTGGTCACCATGACGAACGCGCCGTCGATGTCGTCGATCTGGTACTCGACGTTCGGGCTTCGCGCGACGATCACCTGCGGCATGGCGGTCGGATACGCCGTCGGA
>JANMWS010000131.1:0-32798 GCA_031394125.1 Gemmatimonadales bacterium | reverse complement strand
GATTCCTTTCCAGCTCACCTTTGCTGATCGCGATGGAGGTCTGCGCGGGTTCAGATCGGCGGAGGTGGGCGGCGGGAGACGATTGATCGGAAGAGTCGAGGATCGGTATCTGATCGGCCGATACAAGCAGGTCGCGAGTGTTGCCGTGGCTGGATTCGCGGAAGCCGGAAAGCTGTGGGCTGGGGACACGCCGTTTGGAGTCAATACTCCGGTTTCCGCTTCAGTGGGGTTCAGCATTCTCGCGGCGTCTCCACCACAATCCCGTCGCACCCTCCGAGCGGATTTTGCGTTTCCGGTCAGGGGCCAAAGCAACAGAAAAGGAGAGGTGCGGATTGTCGTGACAGATTTCACCCGGATGTTCCGGATCGAGCCTCGCGACGTCACCAACAGTCGTGAGCGGTCGGTGCCCGCTTCGGTGTTCAGCTGGCCGTAGACATCTCCTCGAAGGTGGCGTAGCTCACGCTACGCCACGGCCAGCCTCACCGATCTCCCGCCGGCACGCCACGCATCATCTTTCCAACAGGGATCACGAGCAGGCCGCAAACCACCGCCGCGATGAAGAGGAAGACCGACGTCTGCTGGAAGAGCGCCGGCATGTCCTGAAGCTTCTCGGGATCTACGCGACCACCGACGAGACCAGCGATCAGATTGCCGAGCGCCGCAGCCATGAACCAGACGCCCATCATCTGCCCCTTGAACTTGAACGGCGCGAGCTTGGTCATCGAGCTGAGCCCGACCGGACTGAGCGACAGCTCTCCGATCGTCTGAAACAGGTAGCTCAGAACGAGCCACCATGGTGAGACGCGGACAGAGCCGCCTCCCCTGATCACGATGTTCGCGGCAAAGACCATTACGACGAATCCCAGCCCGGCGAAGAACAGCCCCCACGCGAACTTAGCCACGCTCGAGGGATCTTTCCCTCGCCGGCCCAACGCGATCCAGATTGCAGCGAAGACCGGCGCAAGCAGAATCACGAATACCGAGTTCGCCGCCTGGAGCCAGAGAGTAGGCATCTCCCAGCCGAACACGACTCGATCGGTGTAATCGCGGGCGAAGAGATTGAGCGACGTGGGAGCCTGCTCGAATGCCGACCAGAAAATCGCGGCGAAAATGAAGAGAAGGATGATGATGACGACGCGCTTTTTCTCCTCGGTCGTGAGTCCACCGCCGACGAAGAGGTAGATGAAATACACCACCGCCGATCCGACGATGACGATGGTCATCTTCTTCGCCAGGGAGACAGCATTCACATGGATGACTCCGGCCATCGTCAGCACCACGAGAAGAGCAATGACAGCGACTCCGATGATCGTAGTCAGCTGGACTCTGCGGTGCTCGGCAGGATCAGTCGACCCCGGTACTACGCCGATGTTGCTGAGGGTTTTATCGGCGCGGAGCCGATAAGTGATCAGACCGATCACCATTCCTACTCCGGCCGCGCCAAAACCGAGGTGCCAACCCACTCGCTCGCCCAGATACCCGGTAATCAACGGAGCGACGAGCGCGCCGATGTTGATTCCCATGTAGAAGATCGAGAAGCCGGCATCGCGACGCGCTCCGCCCTCGGGATAGAGCTCGCCGACGATGGCTGAGATGTTCGGCTTGAGCAGTCCTGTTCCCATGACGATGAGAACCAACCCGATGAAGAAAGCGGAATGCGCGAAGACGATCGACAAAGCAATCGACAGGTGTCCCAACGCGATGAGAATTCCACCGTACCAGATGGCGCGCCTGAGTCCGAGCCATCTATCGGCTATCCACCCACCGGGGAGCGATGCGAGATACACGCAAGCGGCGTAGATGCCGACGATCGATGACGCAGTCGTCCGGTCGAAGCCGAAACCGCCGCTGGCCAGCGCGGCCGTCATGAACAGCACGAGCAGCGGACGTATCCCGTAGTACGAGAAACGCTCCCACATCTCGGTGAAGAAGAGAGTGGAGAGGCCTACCGGATGTCCGAAGAAGCTTCGCCCGCTCACTCCACGTGGGAAGCCCGGAGGGGGTGCGTCGGTCGTGACAGTTCCTGTCTCAGCTTTGAGGACGTCTCTCGAGTCTCGGGCCATTGTGGGATGAGTGAGGGTCGCTACGCGTGGACCGCCGCGAGGGGAAGATACCGCTCGGGCGGATGTACGCCACCAGCCTGCCTCTGTTCCTCCCACGTGATGATCGTGGGTGTCTGTTTGATGCATGCGGCGAAGTGTCCCGGCGCCTTTTCCTCGAGCGGAGGGACGATCTTCGCGCACGCTTCGTCCTTTGCCGGATGATGACACCGCGGATGGAATACGCATCCCGATGGAGGATTTGCCGGTGACGGAACATCGCCCTGCAGAATTATTCGTTCTTTCCGCGCCTTCGGGTCCGCGACCGGAACGGCGGAGAGAAGCGCCTGCGTATACGGCATGATCGGCTCGCGATACAGATCTTCCGCCGTCGCCAGCTCTACAATCTTGCCCAGGTACATTACCGCGACCCGGTCAGCGATGTGCTCGACAACCGACAGGTCGTGCGCGATGAACAGGTAGGTGAGATCGTGGTCCCGCTGGAGATCGACGAGCAGGTTTATCACCTGCGCCTGCACCGACACATCGAGAGCCGAAACTGGCTCGTCGCAGACGATGAATTTTGGCTCCACTGACAATGCGCGCGCGATGCCGATGCGCTGGCGCTGTCCCCCTGAGAACTCGTGCGGGTAGCGCGTGGAGTACTCGGGTCGCAATCCGACTTCCTGCAGCAGCTGCCTCACCCGCGCATCCGCCGCCGAGCCTTCGGCCAGCTTATGGATGGTGAGTCCCTCGCGAATGATCGCTCCGATGGTCATGCGCGGATTGAGAGAAGAAACCGGATCCTGGAAGATGATCTGCATCTCGCGTCTCAACGCGCGTAGCTCCGAGGTTCCCATCGAATTCACATCGCGTCCCTCGAACCTGATCTCTCCCGAGGTCGGCTCGATGAGACGAAGGATCGTGCGTCCGGTCGTGGTCTTGCCACACCCCGACTCGCCGACGACACCCAGCGTCTCGCCCCGCGCGACGTCGAAGGAGACATCGCTTACAGCCTGAACCGCGCCAACCTCGCGCGCGAATACGCCTTTCTTGATGGGAAAAGACTTCTTGAGATTCCGTACGGAAAGCAGCGGCGTAGCTCCGTTCATGCGGCCGCGACTCCTTCTTCCACCACTAGCGGCGCGTGGGGATTGCTGCGGCGCTCGGGCTCGATCGCGAGGTGACAACGCGACACGTGGCCGATGCCCACCTGATAAAGGGGCGGATGCTCGCGCTCGCACAGATCCCACGAATAGGGACATCGCTCGCGGAACCGACAGCCGCTCGGCCACTGAGTTGGTGCCGGTACGGTCCCGGGAATGACATTCAGTCGTTCCTGATCGTGGCCGATGTGCGGCATCGAGTGCATCAACCCTTCGGTGTACGGATGGTGCGGTTTGGCGAAGAGCTCGTCGACCGCTGCCTGTTCCACGATCTCCCCGGCGTACATCACGATCACGCGCGATGTCGTCTCGGCGATGACACCCAGGTCGTGGGTGATCATCAGAATCGAGGTGCCGATCTTTTTCTGGAGATCCATGAGCAGCTCGAGGATCTGAGCCTGAATGGTCACGTCGAGAGCCGTGGTCGGCTCGTCAGCGATGACAAGGGCGGGCTTCATCATCAGCGCCATCGCGATGAGTACACGCTGGCGCATGCCGCCGGACAACTGGTGCGGGTACTGCTTCGCGCGCTCTTCGGCGTCGGGTATTCCCGTGAGCGAGAGCATCTCGACCGCGCGACCCCACGCGTCCTTCCTGCTCATGCCCGCGTGCACGCGCGCGACTTCAGCGACCTGATCACCGACCGTGAAAACGGGATTGAGAGCCGACATCGGCTCCTGAAAGATCATCGAGATGCGGTTGCCGCGAATGTCGCGGATCTCTTCGTCACCCAGGGTGACGATGTCCCGTCCCTCGAACTCGATACGGCTGCCCGGCTCGATCCGTCCAGGAGGCTGGATCAGTCTGAGAATCGAAAGCGCGGTGACTGATTTGCCGCAGCCGGACTCGCCGACTATACCCACGGTTTCTCCGGCACCGATATCGAACGACACGCCATCCACGGAGCGAGCAACGCCCGCCTCGGTGTAGAAGTACGTCCTGAGATCGTGAATCGAGAGAAGGGGAGGAGAAACAGGAGTCGTCATCGATTCGTCAGCGGCGATCGTACGCGTCGCGCAAGGCTTCACCAAGGATGTTCAGCGTCATCACCGTAAGGACCATGAAAAGACCGGGAAAGAGTGACATCCACCATAACGTTGCAACCTGGTCTGCACCGTCCTGAATGATGTTGCCCCAGCTCGCCAGCGGTTGCGGTACGCCGATGCCCAGGTAGGAAAGTCCGGCTTCGAGGACGATAACGTGGGCTACGCCGACTGTTGCCGCAACGACGATTGGCGAGATCAAATTCGGAAGCAGGTGTCTCACCAGAATTCGTCTCCGGCTAGCGCCCAGTGCGTGCGCGGCGGTAACGAATTCCGCGTGCTTCAACGCAAGAACCTGACCTCTGACGATGCGGCTTAGCCCGAACCAACCCGTGAGGCCGAGGAACAGGATAAGCGACCCGATAGAAAGCTGCGGCCATCCGACGAGGATCCCCAGGAGAAGCAGAAGTCTCGGGATCGCGAGGAAAGCATCGAGCACACGCATCATGACGCCGTCCACCACTCCCCCGGCGTATCCAGCGATCGCTCCGTACGCCACGCCAAGGGTGAGGCTGACTAGCGTAGCTAGCAGTCCGATCGTTAGCGACAAGCGCGCGCCATAAATCACCCGGCTCAGAACGTCCCGACTGTAAGGATCCGTTCCGAATGGATGGGCGAGTGAGGGAGCGAGGCTTTTGAGCGCGACAATGTCGGGTTGCGCCGCCGGGTCGTACGGCGCGATGAATGGCGCGAAAACTCCGACCAAAACGATGGTTCCAAGGATTACCAGTGCGACGCGAGATGACGGCTTGCGCAGAATGCGGCGCAAGCCGATCGCAAACGCGGACTCACGGGGCCGCGGAATGCTAGCGATTGCGGAGTCTTGGATCTGCCCAGGCATATAGCAAATCGGCGAGGAGGCTGCCGAAGGTCACCATGATGCTGCCGATGATCACTCCGCCTACTACGAGCGGATAGTCTCTGGTGCCGATGGCATTGACGACGGCGAGCCCCATCCCCGGCCACGCGAAAATCTTCTCGATAAAAAACGCTCCAGTGAGGAGCGCGGGAAACGATAAACCGATGAGGCTGATTATCGGGAGCAGAGCATTGCGAAGCGCGTGACGGCGCAGGATCTCGCGCTCGGTCAGCCCCTTGAGCCGCGCGGTGCGAATGTAGTCGGCGGGAAGGACTTCGAGCAGCGCTGCTCGTTGATAGCGCGCAACTCCGCCGGCGGCGAGAACTGTAAGCGTCAGCGCCGGCAGCGCCAGATGTCGCAGCCTGTCGCCGATGCGTGCGGCCAGACCCATGTAGTCGTGCATCACGGCGTCCACCGCGCCACCAACCGGGAAAATCGGAACCCAGTAAGTGAAGGCTAGCAGCGCCAGGATCGCGAACCAGAAATCGGGCATCGAGAACAGGAGGAGCGTAACTCCGCTCAAAGCGTAATCGGCGGCGGATCCTCTTCTCGCCACCTGGATCAGCGCGATAAGAATACCGAGCGAAAAACTTCCGACGAGCGCGACACTCATCAGCAGGAGCGTGTTCGGCAGCGCGGTGCCGAGAACCTCGAGCACTGGGCGATCGTGCGAAAAGGACCAGCCGAGGTCACCGCGCGCGAGCTGGCCCACGTAGCGGGCGAACTGTTCGGGAAGCGGTTTGTCGAGACCGTATTGAGCGCGGAGAGTCTGACGCACTCTCTCGCTCACGTTTGGGTTGTCAATCACGGCGCTGAACGGATCGCCGGGCGCGAGATGGATGAGCGCAAAGCTTATCGCCGCGACGAACGCGACGATTACTGCGGCCTGCGCGAGCCGTCGCGCGAGGTACCGGAGCACCCGCTACGGGGTTTTCGGGCTGGCGGATACCCACCAATCGGGGATGTGAGCCCACCAGGCGTCGGATCTCATCGGCGCGGGATGCAGGCGCGCGTTGTAGCCAACCGTCGGCCTTGGCTCAGCCAGCCATATTGCGGGCGCATCCTGAATGATCGTGTCGTAAGCCTTGGTGAAATATGACTTGCCTCTAGCGGGATCAAACGAGGCAAGAGCGCTGTCGACGTAGGCGTCAAACATCGGATTCTCATATGAGCCGTAGTTCGTGCCGCTCGACGCGTGAGAGCCCGCTGTTCCCCACGATCCGCGAACAGAGCCCGGACTGGGTTGAGTGTTCCATTGTCCGATCGCTGCGTCGAATGCGCGCTTCCTCTCTTTCTCGACGAGCACAGGGAAATCGAGCTGTTCGACATCGACTTTGGCGCCGGCTTGTCGAAGCTGCTCCTGGAGAAGCACAGCCAATCGAACTCGCACCTTGCTGGTGCTCGGCACCGAGAGTGTGAACCGGAGCGGACGCCCATTGCGCGAGCGCATTCCATCGCTGCCCGAAACGCGCCAGCCGAGGGAGTCGAGCGTCTGTCGTGCGCGGGGAAGATCGAACGGAATCTGCGTGAGGGTGGGTTCAGTCGTGGGGTAGGCGCGTACCGTGGGGCCGAGCGCAGGGAGGGCAAGAGTGTCATACACACTGCGCACGATGGTGGCGCGGTCAGTCGCCATCGTCAGTGCGCGGCGCAGCTCGCGGTTACCGAAGATCGGATGCGGCCGTGCGTGGTTGGCTGGATCGCGGAGGTTGAACTGCACGAACAGATACGCGAGGCCGCGATACGTTCGGGCTCTCAGATTTGGATGCTTGGCCACTTCCGGAATATTTTCCGGGCGCAGCACCTCGAAGAAGTCCGTCTCAGCACTCAGGAATCTGGTGAGCGCAGTTGGGAAATCGGGGGCGATGCTCCAGACCACGCGATCCAGCTTCGGTGCGCCTCGATAGTTGGCTGTGTCGGCTGCAACCTCGACCGATGTCCGAGGCGTCCACCGTACGAATCTGAACTGGCCTGATCCAATTGGATGCTTCGCGGCGTCGGACGCTCTCCACGCAGCGGGTGCGATTCCTTTCCAGATGTGCTCGGGCATGATCGGCATCTGATAGGTGGCGTCGTAGAACTGTTGCGGCGTGCGCTGGTGAAACCAGAAGACAGCGGTCGCGGAATCGGGCGTGCTCACCGAGTCGATGTTCGTGACCAGCGCGGCGACGGGGCTGCCGAGCGTTGAGTCTCTGGTGGTCTGGAGAGTGAATCTGACGTCGCTCGAGCGCACGGGTTGGCCGTCGTGCCATTTTGCGCGCGGATTGATGTGGAACGCGATGCTCAGCGAGTCCGTGCTCCACATCCAGCGATCGGCGAGGCGCGGAGTGAAGCCGCCGTCGTTGACGATATTCAGGGAATCACCTATCTCGGCCAGCCGATCGTAAATGAGGTCGGCCATTTGCGCGGCCTGGACCGTGGAGACGAGTGACGGGATGAGAACGTCGGGGTCGCCGCCGGTGGAGATTGCCAGTGTGCCGCCGGACCTCCCTCCTGGAGGCGATTCAGATCCGCTACAGCCGGCGAAGAGCGCCACCGCGCAGAGAATCCGAAAATACTTCATCGTCGCCATGTCCATTCCTTGTCGAGAAAGCGCGGCAGATGCTGCAAAGCGTCCGCGCGGATTTCGTTTTCATCCAGCCCGGTTGCTTCCGCATCTTCCAGCGACCGAACGGCGTCGAACATCGCGCGCGATACTTCAACCGCGTCTGGCGCGCGACCAAGTAGGGCCGCGAGCGTTGCCGGCTGTGCGATAGCGCCGCCCGATCCATTCACTGCGCCAGCCGCAAAGGAGGGAAGCGAAGACTGATCATCCTCGACGAGGATGGAGCCGTGCTGCAACAATGCTCCCCCGTCGCGCCATTGGGCGCTGCCTACGAGCTTAGCTCCATCGGCGATGAGCTCACCTTCGCCGGAGGTCTCGAAACACGGGCGAATGCTGGGCGCGGGCGGGCGGTCGCTCGGAGTGGCGAGGCCGGCGACTACACCCAGGCGCGCCAGGCCGTCGAGCAGGATCCGGTTGATTCGGGAATACGCCGCGCGCAATGGCTCCGCCCCTTCGAGAGGTGCTGTAACGCTGTAGGTGACTTCGTGATCGTGCAGGATCGCGCGCCCACCGGTGGGTCTCCGCACCACGTCGAGCCCTGCAGCCTGAATCCTCTCGACATCGTAGAGGCCGGTCGCGGGTTGATGTCTGCCGAATGAAAGAGTGGGCCGGGTCCACGAGTAGACGCTGAACACGGTCTCCAACGTCTTCGCGGCGCGCGCCTGCAATGCCGTGTCCCGCGCCATGTTTTCGGCGCCGGAGCGTGGCGGAGCGAGGAGAAGTCGCCAGCGTCCGTAACTTCGCCGGGGGTGCATAGAGTGTTAAATTGTCACTCTTATGAGCACTACAATCAAGCAGGTCGAGGCAGCCATCCCTCCTGCTGAATCCTTCGTTCCGCGACATGTAGGACCCGACGACCGCGATGTAGCCGAGATGCTGAAAGCGCTCGGCTACGCGTCGCTCGATGCCCTCATCGACGCGACTGTTCCGTCGAAGATCCGATTGCGCGGCGGCCTCGACCTGCCGAAGGGAATTACGGAGCCCGAAGTGCTGGCGTACTTCCGTGCGCTGGCGGCGAAAAACCAGGTGTTCCGTTCGTTCATAGGCATGGGCTATTCGGATTGCGTGACGCCACCGGTAATCCAGCGGAACATCATTGAGAACCCGGGCTGGTACACTGCCTATACACCCTACCAGGCAGAGATTGCGCAGGGACGGCTCGAGGCGTTGCTCAATTTCCAGACTATGGTTATCGACCTCACCGGGCTGGAGATCGCGAACGCATCACTTCTCGATGAAGCGACTGCCGCGGCCGAAGCGATGACGATGAGCTACGCGCTCAAGGGGAAGCCGGGAAAGGAAGTATTTCTCGTCGCATCGGAGTGTCACCCACAGACGATCGACGTGGTGAAGACCCGCGCCAGCGTCCGCGGAATCGAGGTCCGAGTGTCGAGCTACGCGGACTTCCAGATCGGTCCGGAAGTGTTTGGCGCGCTCGTGCAGTATCCGGCGACAGACGGCGCTGTCATCGACTACACCAAGACTTGTGAGCTGGTACACGCGGCGGATGCGCTGGTGACTGTAGCCGCGGATCTGCTCAGTCTGGTGCTTCTCACGCCACCGGGCGAATGGGGCGCTGACGTCGTCGTCGGCAACAGCCAGCGCTTCGGGGTCCCGCTCGGTTATGGCGGCCCGCACGCCGCGTACTTCGCGACGAAGGATGAGTTCAAGCGCCAGCTCCCGGGACGGATCATCGGCGTCTCACGGGACGCGGATGGCAAGCCCGCGTTGAGAATGGCGCTCCAGACGCGAGAGCAGCACATCCGCCGGGAGAAGGCGACCAGCAACGTGTGTACGGCGCAGGTGCTGCTGGCAGTGATGGCCAGCATGTATGCAGTGTATCACGGCCCCGAGGGACTTACGCGCATCGCAAAGCGCGTCCACGGTTTCACGACAGCGCTTGCCGAAGGATTGCGCAGGCTCGGCTTCGCCATCGCCCACGACGATTACTTCGACACAATTCGCGTCGCGCTGGGAAAACGAAGCCCGTCGGCCATACTCGACGAGGCGCGCAACCGGCGGATCAATCTTCGCGCGATGGACGACAGGAGCATCGTCATCGCGCTGGACGAGACGGTCACCAACGAGGACATCGAGAACCTCTTTGCCGCATTCAATGAGGGCAAGGAGCCAGGCTTCACGCTCGATGACGTGGTGTCAGCCGCGGACTTCCGCTACGACGAGCGCTTCAACCGGACGACTCCGTTTCTCGCGCACCCGGTCTTCAACAAGCATCACGCCGAGACGGAGATGCTGCGGTACATGAACAAGCTGCAGTCGCGCGATCTCTCGCTCGTCCACTCGATGATTCCGCTCGGCTCCTGCACGATGAAGCTGAACGCGACCACGGAGATGATGCCGGTCACGTGGCCGGGATTTGCGAAGATCCACCCGTTCGCGCCGCTCGACCAGACGGAAGGATACCAGCGGCTGTTCGACGAGCTAGAGCGCGCGCTGGCGGATATCACTGGATTCTCGGCCGTCTCCCTCCAGCCGAATGCCGGATCGCAGGGAGAGTACGCGGGGCTGCTGGTGATTCACGCCTATCATGCGTCGCGCAACGAGGGGCACCGCAACGTATGCCTCATTCCGCAGTCGGCCCACGGGACGAACCCGGCGAGTGCAGTGATGGCCGGGATGAAAGTCGTGGTGGTGAGGACCGACGAACGTGGAAACATCGACGTCGAGGATTTGCGCTCGAAGGCGGAAGAGTACGCGCTAAACCTCGCGGCGCTGATGGTCACCTATCCATCGACCCACGGCGTGTTCGAAGAATCGATCGTCGAGGTCTGCAGCATCGTCCACAAGTACGGCGGGCAGGTGTACATGGACGGGGCGAACATGAACGCGATGGTCGGTTTGTGCCGGCCGGGCGATGTGGGCGCCGACGTGTGTCACCTGAATCTTCACAAGACCTTCTGCATCCCCCACGGCGGCGGCGGTCCGGGAATGGGGCCGATTGGCGTGGCGAAGCATCTCGTGCACTTCCTGCCCGGCCATCCGGTAGTGAAGCTCAACGGACGCGATGAAGTTGGAGCGGTTTCGGCGGCACCGTGGGGCAGCGCGAGCATTCTTCCGATCTCCTACTCCTACATCAAGCTGATGGGGGGCGAGGGCCTCGAGTACGCGACGAAGATCGCGATACTGAACGCGAACTACATCGCCAAGCGGCTCGAGCCGCATTTCCCGGTGCTGTACAAGGGCGCGCAGGGAACCGTGGCGCACGAGTGCATCGTCGATACGCGCGTGGTGAAGCAGTCCAGCGGCGTCGAGGTGGAGGACATCGCGAAGCGGCTGATGGACTACGGCTTCCATGCGCCGACGGTCTCGTTCCCGGTGCCGGGAACGCTGATGATCGAGCCGACTGAGAGCGAGCCGAAGGAAGAGCTCGACCGGTTCTGCGACGCGATGATCTCCATTCGAGAAGAGATCAGGGAAATCGAGACGGGCAAGGCTGACAGGCAGGATAACGTCCTCAAGAACTCGCCTCACCCAATGAGTCGGGTGGTCTCGACGGCGTGGACGCATCCTTACACTAGGGAACAGGCCGCATTTCCCGCCGACTGGACGCGGGATTTCAAGTTCTGGCCCGCGGTCGCGCGCGTAGAGAGCGCTTACGGTGATCGGCATTTGATCTGTTCGTGCCTGCCGACCGATTCCTACGTAGAGGCCGAAACGGGTTGATGGCTACCCGATGTGTGTCTTGTAAGCGTCCGACTTCATCAGTGCATCAACCGCTGACGGATCACTCGGCTTGATCTTGATCATCCAGCCCGCGCCGTAAGGATCGGTGTTCACCAGCGCCGGTTCTTTGTCCAGCCTGTCATTGATGGCGACAACCTCGCCCGCGATTGGCGAAAAGAGCTCCGACACAGCCTTGACCGCTTCGATGGTGCCGAAGACGTCGTGCTTGCCGAACTTCGTCCCGACCTTCGGCAGCTCTATGTAGACGATGTCGCCGAGCTCGCCCTGGGCGTAGTCGGTGATGCCGATCTCGACCGGGTCACCGGCGCCTTTTCCCTTGCGGACGTACTCGTGCTCTTCGGTGTAAAGGAGGTCGCCGGGGATATTCGCCACTTCTGCTCCGCTGTGATGCGTGATTGCGCGCCGGCGAGGATCGGACGCCGGGCGCGAAGTCTATTGGCGCTCTAAAGGAGAGTCAAGAAACCCGAGCTTCGCTCTCCGTCTCTACAGCATTTCGCTGAAGAGAGCTCCATAGCGCATCGACATCGCGCTCGAGATCCTGGAGTGAGCCGTCGTTCTCGATCACGTAGTCGGCGCGCGCGCGCTTCAGCTCCGCGGGCATCTGTGCGGCAATCATGTTCATCGCATCCGCCTCGTTGAGCCCTCGAGTCGCAACCATCCGCTCCAGTCTCAACGGGCGGGCCGCGTCGACGAGGACGATCGCGTCGAATTCCTCGACGAGATTCCGCTCGAACAACAAGGGGATGACGCACACGACCAGCGGATCACCTCGCTCCCTGGCCTGGGCGATCTCCCGGTCTCGAAGCCGCGTTACTCCGGGATGCACGATCCTGTTCAGCGCATCCAACTCGCTCCGATCCGCGAATACGATTTGCCGGAGCGCCCCGCGGTCGAGACTGCCATCGCTCTTGAGGACGTCCTTCCCCCAACGCCTTACGATGTCTCTGAGCGCTTGCGTATCGGGCTCGACCGCCTCTCGCGCGAGCACATCAGCATCGATCACGGTCGCGCCGCGATCGGCGAGCATTTTTGCGACCTCTGACTTCCCGCTGGCGATGTTTCCGGTCAGTCCAATGCGAATCATCTGTCAAAGGATTGAGGTGGTATTGCGCGCAGCCTGAGCGCGCAAGATAGGAAGTTCTTCCACACCTGTCACGCGTAAACTGCTGCTTGCGATCTCAGCCTTACTGCTCAGCTTGTTAGAGCAGAGCTACCTGGGCTGCGTCGCTGGCGGGAACTGTATGGCACATTCTGCACCGCGCTTCGTACGACTCCGTACCGCCGACCATGATCTGGGGAGAATTATAGGGGGCAGGACGGCCCCCTATGAGCCGCTGGTTTCTACTGGCTGGACCACCGCAGAGCACGCAGATCGCGTGGAGCTTGTCGACCACCTCGGCGATCGCCATCAGGTCGGGCATCGCGCCGAAGGGCTCCCCGCGAAAATCGGTATCCGTTCCCGCGACGATGACGCGCCGGCCCCTGCCAGCCAGAGAAGTCACCAGCGGGACGATTCCCTGATCCATGAACTGGGCTTCGTCGATCGCGATGACGTGGGCCATCGGGTCGATTTGCTGAGAGATTTGCGCGGCCGAGTCTGCGGGGATTGCCTCGACGGTGCGACCGTCGTGGCTCGAAACGGTATAGATGCCAGCGTAGCGGGCGTCGAGGTGGGACTTGAACACCTGCACCCGTTTCCGCGCGATGATTGCCCGTCGTACGCGGCGAATGAGCTCCTCGCTCTTGCCGCTGAACATCACGCCGGCAATGACTTCGATCCATCCACCGGCCTGGTGGAATGGTCCGCTCGGTCCGCTCACGACCGGTCGCGATCTCTACGGGGAGGACCTCCGCGGCTCGACCTGTCCGGTGGTCCGCCGCGACGGGGAGCGCCGGGCCTGCCTCTGGGCGGCGCGCCACGATCACGAGGTCCGCGATCACGAGTTCCCCCCCGGTCTGGTGGACGATCGCCTCTCGGGCTCGCAGAACGCTCTCTTTCCTCTTTATCACGCTCTCCACGCACCACCACCCGGCGGCCTCGGATCATCGCGCCATTGACTCGGGCGATGACGCCGGCTGCATCAGCGTCGGCGACTTCAACCAGAGCATGGCTCTCGCGCAGGTCGATCTTGCCGACATGATCGCCAGCAATTCCGCCTTCGCCGGCGATCACACCCATGAGATCGCCGACCTTCACACCATCGCGCGTGCCGATAGTCATGAAGAGACGCGTCATCCCGCCCGATGGGGCCCCGGGTCGATCCCCGTCCGCCGGTCTCGCCTTGGCGACTGGGGGAGCGTTCTCAGCTGCCGCGCGTCGCTGGGCGCGCTCGCGCTCGAGCAGGTAGAGCGCCGCGGCAGCCAGCTCGGAGGCATCGAACTCCTCGAGGAGCGGCTCGAGCGCGATGATCTCACGCGGAGGAACGCCACGATCCAGTACCGCCCTAAGCTCCTGTCGCACCGCTGCCTCGCGATCATGCGCGCGGCGTTCCGGGCCGGCGAGATTGAGAGGCGCGAGCCGTCCACCCGTCAGCTCTCTGAGCCAGGCAATCTCTCCGGGTCTCGCCAATACTACGACCTGAACCGGTTTTGCCTGAGCGGCTCGTTGGAGCTCCGCGGGCGTAACCGGCGGCTGGTAAAAGATCACCGCGTGCGCCGGACCGCCGAAGTCGGTCTGCGTTACACGAACATTCGGGTCGTCATCGTGATAGCCCAGGGTGCGGAGAGTTTGCTTCGCGTCATCGGCGGTCGGGGCGTCACGCGCCACGATTACGGCTGAGGGCGGATTGAGGTCGTCGAGCAGGCGTCTGAGCGCGGCGGGTCTCGCGCTGGGGCTAACCGTGATGTGGCGGACAATCGGAAGCTCGTAATTCTCCGGCGGCTGTGGCACTTCGACTTCCGCCGGACTTACCTGCCTCGCCCGGCGGGCATATCGCTCGACGAGATTCTCGATTACGGGAGTGACTTTGCGGACCACGATAACGCGACTCGCGTCGCCGAGCTCGCTGAGCAGCGCCTCGAGAGCAGCGACCGACTCAGGACCGTCATCGAGTATGTCGTCAGCCCACGCGAGGACGACTGTTTTTACGGAATCGACCTTGAGAAGCGAAGCGCGGACGAGCCCGCCCAGCTCTGCTGCGCTGCCGGCAACAGAGAGCACTGGGCGCGTGTTGAAGATCCGGGCAGCGCGGGACGCGCTCGTGACGGGAACGACTTCGATTCCTGCCGGGCCCGTGAGGCGCAGCACGGTCTCGGAAATGGTCAGGGCCGTTTCCGCATCGCGAGTGACGACTACGACTTGGGTGCCTCCCGCCGCGAGATCGACACGCGTCAGGACCGGAGTCAGAAATTCCGCAATCGACTCGGTCGTATGCGGAAGGGTGTAAACCAGATTCTGGTGGCGGCCCGGTTGTCCGGACGGGCGCTCTCCGATTTCCTCGGATTCCAACATCCTAAACCTCTATTTTGCAACGTGGCGTAGTGTCGGCCGCGCCGGTATCGTTATATGTCTCACCACTCGCGGCGACGCCGCTCACCAAAGATAGCAGCATCGGGGTCCCCATGATTACCGCCATCGTATTGATCAAGGCCGAGCCGCAGCAAATCGCCAAGTGCGCGACGAAGCTGGCAGGAATAGATGGCGTTTCGCAGGTGTATTCGGTCTCCGGCGAGTGGGATCTCGTCGCGATGATAGAAGTCGCCGAGCACGAAGCGATCGCGCGTATCGTGACTGAGGAAGTCACGGTAGTTCCGGGCATCAAATCGACCCACACGCTCACCTCATTCCGCGCTTACTCGAAGAAGGACCTCGAGCAGGCGTGGGACATCGGGCTGGAGTAGGCCGGTGCTGGTGAGCAGCTCGGGCCCGGACGCGCAGAGCCGGGCTGCGCTTCGATTGCTGATGCGACGACTGCCAGGAGTCAGCGTGCTTGACGGCGCCGGCTCCGTTGAGCCCCTCGTGGGGAGCGATCCGCCAGCTCTTCGCGCCGCGACCGTCATCGAGGGAACCGCATTGCGCGCAGCGAGGGTTCCGGATTTCTCACCCGAGGCGAAATCGGCATTCGGAGCGTTTCTCGATGGGACGCAGAAGGTTCAGATCGTCGCGCACCATGGTGGAATGCCCATTGTGATTGGCACGGTCTCGGCCGCTGTGCGAATCCGGGTCGACCGCCGCATGACGACGTGGGGACATCAGCCGCCGCGCGTGGAACGGAAGATCTATATCCCCCTGCGCTACCTGCCCACTCTCGCCGACCTGGCCGCCGATGCGGGCCAGGCGAGCTGGCAAATTATAGACACCTCCACCCCAGACAGGAGCGGCGAGTATCCGAGCCAACATCCAGCGGTCCTGCTCGAGCGCGCAACTCGCGCTGTCGATCAGGAACGCGAGCAGCTCGAGGATCGTCTGGCGGAAGCGTGGTGCGCACAAGGCGCTTCGCCGATTTTCATCGATGGCGGGATTAGCCGAAGTGCGAGCGTTGCTTCGTCCCCACTCGCGGTTGGGGTGATAAAAAGCCACCGCACGCTCTACGTCGAGGGTGATGCCCTGCGGATCGTGCTCGGTCTCCGAAAAGGCGAGCGCTCTTCGGTATTTCGGGTGTCGCCGCGGTCGCGCAACTCCGTTATGAGCTGGTATCTCCGGCTGCGCGGCGGGGAAGGCCGGGACCCACTGTGGGGATTGGTCCGCGTCGAGGTGGCCGAGCGCGAACGGCCGTCGGACCGCGCCAATGAGATCTCCAGATGGATCATGGCGGAGACGACTCCGCTTGCACTCCCCGACGGACGGTGGGACAAGCTGGCGTACGGCGTCAGGGATTGCGAAGAATTCCTGAGAGCCATTTCATGAGGCTTCGCCATGCTAACCGTTCCCTTCGCTGGTAAACATTCGATGAGCGAAGCACTGGGACGCGTAGTCGCAACGGAGCGGAAACCCAACACTCCGCACGAATTCCATTTCTGGACGGCGATCAACTCGCCCGTCGGCATCGGAACGATCGTCCGCGTGGACGGAGCGCAGCCGATGGATGGGCAGATTCCGCACATCTATGGGATCGTCGTCGAGGGATTCAGCTACACGGATCTGCAATCGCCAATGCACGACGTGCTTGGCCACGATGGATCGCCCACGCTGGCGGGATTCGCGTCGACGGAGAGAGCGGAGATCCGTCTATATACCGCGGCGGTGCTGCGGCAAATTCCGGAAGAGCCCCTTCAGCCGGTGCCGATGGGACAGGTTTTCCTGGCCGAGGAAGCGGACGTGCACGTCGCGCTCCGGATGGACAGCTATCTGAAGGAGGGAGCGAACACTGGAATTCCGGTGGGGGTGTATCGCGCCGGAGGAACGGACGCGGTGATCTATCTCGACGCGGACTTTTTACTCGGCCCGGAGGCGGCGCACCTCAACATCACGGGTGTGTCGGGGCTGGCGACCAAGACGAGCGCAGTCGAGTGGTTGCTCGCGTCACTCTTCACGCACTTCCCCGAGGAGAAGGGATCGATCGCCGCCGTGTGCTTCAACGTCAAAGGACCGGACCTCTGCTACCTCGACCAGCCGGGCAAGGTCGAGAAGACCGACGAAGCGCTCTACGAGAAGCTGGGTGTCGAGCCGAAGCCGTTCCAGAAAGTCGAATACTTCGCACCGTACACGGCGAAAGGGCTCGCTCTGAACACGTTCAGGAACAACGAAGCGCTGCTCGACAACGTCACTCCCCTCACCTGGGGACTGCGCGAAGTCCTTCAGTACGCTGAGGTTCTTCTCAACAAGGACGACATCGACGCCAAGGCGGATGCGTTGATCGACTTCATCACGGAGAACGTGGTCGACAAGGAGTTCCCATCCGATGGGATTCTCACGAAGAGCCATCGGGTTCAGTCGTTCGCTGAGCTCGACGCATGGTTCAGAGACATCCTTCAAGGGCTGGAGAAAAAGAACGGGGAGAGCTGGCGTACACACCACGTGGCGACGATCCGAAAGGTCCGGAACCGGTTGTCAAACATCTCCACCCGATGCGCTGGATTGGTGACCGATTCCGGGGCCGTCAGCGACCTTCCGTTCGGGAGCTTTGGCGACAAGACGGTGTACGTAGTGGACGTCGCAAACCTCGAGGAAGATGCGCAGGATCTCATCTTCGCCCGCATCGTCTCCAAGCTGCGCGAGCACCTGGAGCGACGAGACCTCGGCGTCAAACACCTCGTGGTGTTCGTCGACGAGCTCAACAAGTACGCGCCAGGCGATGGGCCAGATACTTACGTCCGGAAAATGCTGCTCGATATCGCGGAGCGAGGCCGCTATCTGGGCCTGGTTCTCTTCAGCGCCCAGCAGTTCCGGTCGCAGGTTCACCGCCGCGTTGTCGGTAACTCCGGGACCGCGTTGTTCGGGAGGATGGATCCCGACGAGCTCTCGACACCGGGTTACGCGGTGCTGAGCCCGGCGACGAGAACCAAGCTTGCGACACTGGGAAAGGGGCAGTTGATGATTCGCCATCCACATTTCACGCAGCCGATTTTCGTGCGCTTCCCGCGTCCCGCAGTGATGCAGGGCCGCGAAGGCTCGGAGCGTTATCCGCAATCGAGTGAGATTTCACTGGAGGCGGCGATCCTTCGCGCGCTCAGGCCGCTCGACCCCTCGATTACGCTGCCGTGGGTTCAGGAAATCACCGCGCTATACACGGAGCAGGAAGTGATTCGCGCGCGCAACGCGACACTGCTCGCCCGGCCCAATGACGTAAAGGCGTACTTCAGCTCCCAGTTCCGTAAGATCATTCCCGCGCAGCCGGCGCAGCGTCCGATGGCGGGGAGCATTCGTTCCGTGCCTGAGAATGATCCGTATGGGTTTTAAAAACCCACTGCGAGGGCAGCAAGGTGGTAGGGACGAGGTGCCAGGTACGAGGTTGGGCGTACCTCCCGCCTCACTCCTAGTACCTCGCACGTTCTACCTGACTCTTCTCGCTTTGGGTTTTTCCGCCCAAGTAGCCTACGGCCAAGCGGTCCTCCTCCAGATCCGCCCCCACATCGGTGACACGCTGCGAATGCACCTCTCGCAGACAGTGGAAATGAGCGGCACTACGCGCGGCGTTCGGCACGATACAACCTCGATGACGACGTCGATCGAGGTATTCACTCGGGCAATCGCGGAGCAGTACACGTCCAGTGGCACTCTGATGCAAACGATTACGGATTCCGTCGCTATGACTCCAGCGTCGGCGTCGTCGCTCGCCGATCTCAAGCGTCGGGCGATGCAGTCGAAGCCGGTGTTGCTGCGGGTCTCGACCGATGGGGGGATGGAAATGGTGGACGATGGCGACCCCAACAGCGAGCTGCGCCATCTCTTCGGCGAGATGCCGGCGGTGCTGGCGCGCAGCCCGGTAGCGATCGGTGAGAAGTGGACGAGGGAGATGCAGATCCCTCTCAGCAGCGAGCCGGGTGCCATGGGCTCGGTGCGGGCGACGTTCCGGCTGGACTCGCTGGGAAGAAACGGGGATGTCGCTTACATCTCCATGCGCGGAACGATGTCGCGAATCAACACCGCGGGCGCCGCCCCCGCTGGACCTGGGTATGGCACATCGGGTCAGCTCTCCGGAACCATTCAGATCGATCGACGGCTCGGCTGGATTACTGACTCGAAGAGCAGCATCATCGTGCAGTCGACGATCGAAGCGGCTCCGGACCGCCGCGGTGATCCAAAGGGGGCGCCCATGCAAGTGCGGACGAAAATCACCCAGTGGATAAGGGCAATGCGAGCGCCATGAGACTGGTTCACCTTGCCGACATACATCTTGGCTTCCGGCAGTACCAGCGGCAGACGCCGACCGGAATCAATCAGCGGGAGGCCGACATCGCGACGTCGCTGCGCCGCGTGATCGACACCGTGATCGAGCTGCGCCCAGACATCGTTCTCATCGCCGGCGACGTCTTTCACACCGTTCGCCCGACGAATCCGGCGATCCTTCATGGGTTTCTTCAGTTCTCGCGACTGATGCAAATGCTTCCGGACGCGACTGTCGTAATGATCGCGGGCAATCATGACACACCACGCACGGCGGAGACGGGTTGCATTCTCGGCCTTTTTCGGGGACTTGGAATCACCGTAGTCGATGGCGATTCCAAGCGTATATCGGTTCCCGAGCGTGATCTCATGATCCTGGCCGTGCCCGACATGGCAAAGGACAAACCCGTTCTCGAGCCGGATCTCACTGCCAGGTACAACGTCCTCCTTCTACATGGCGAGATCGCAGGAGTGCTGCCGAAACACGGACGAGAGCTCGATCGCTCGACGATGGAGATCACTCAGGAAGAGCTGGGCGCCGAGAAGTGGGACTACGTTGCTCTCGGCCACTATCATGTCTATCGGTCGGTCGCGCCGAATGCGTTCTATTCGGGGTCCGTCGATTACACCAGCACGAATCCATGGGGAGAGCTGGCGGAGGAGCGCGAGGCGGGAATCGGCGGGAAGGGAATCATCGAGCACGACCTCGCGACAAAAACGCACAAGTTTCACGCGCTTCCGCCGTTGCGGCCCTGGGTTGATCTCGCACCCCTCTCGGGCGCTGGTCTCTCACCCGCCGCACTCGACGAGGCGATTCACGCCGCGTTGGACAAATGCGAGGGCGGTATCGACGAGAAGATCGTGAGACTCGTCGTGCGTGATGTGCCGAGGCACATCCTTCGGGACCTGGATCACAAGGCGCTTAGAGAGTACAAGCGGAGGGCGCTGCACTTTAACCTCGACACCAGGCGACCCGAGATCGTGCGTCCGGAGCAGGGTCAAGCTGCCCCGGGTCGTCGCGCATCTCTCGCCGACACCGTCCGCGACAAGCTCCGCTCGCGCGTTCTCACCGAGAACATCAATCGCGAAGCCCTTGTCGAGTTGGGCCTGCACTATCTGCGCGAAGCCGACGCCGTCGCGGGACCGGCGGAAGAGGAAGCGACCGCGTGAAACTGAATACGCTCAGCCTAACGAACTTCCGTCAGCACGCCCGGACCGAAATCAACTTCGAGACCGGGCTCACTGGGATTATCGGACCCAATGGCGCTGGGAAGACGACGATTCTCGAAGCAATCGCCTGGGCGCTCTACGGGAACGCGGCCATTCGCGGCACCCGTGACTCGATTCGCTTTATGGGGGCAGGCGCGCGTGCGCTGGTCGAGGTGCAACTGGACTTCGAGCTCGGCTCGCACCGCTATCGCGTGTGCCGAGGACTTACGAGCGCCGAAGTCTATCTGGATGGTGCGGATACGCCGATCGCCAACACTATTTCTGCCGTAACCGATCTGCTCCAGCGCAGGCTGGGGATGTCGCTCTCGGAATTCTTCCACACCTACTTCACCGGGCAGAAGGAGCTGAGCGTTATGGCGGCGATGACGCCGGCAAAGCGGGGACAGTTCCTTTCCAGGGTTCTCGGTTACGAGAAGCTCCGCATCGCTCAGGACCTGACACGCGAGAAGCGAAATCGTGTGCGAGCGTCGATCGAGGGAATGCACCGGGGAATGGCGGATCCCGAAGCTGTGCTGCGCTCACTCGCCGAGGCCGCATCCCGAAGGGCCGAGGCGGAGGGGCGTGCGCACCAGGCTGCTCATCGCGGCGCGGTTCGAGCGCGCGAGATGATGGCGATCGAGCCGCGATGGGAGATGGTGCAGCGGCAACGCGAGCAGTCCGCTCAGCTACTTACCCAGATCACGGTCGCCGAGGAGAAGGAGGCGGCGCTGCATCGCGACTCGGAGCGTGTCGTCCGCGAGCTCGAGGGAGTGCAGGCCGCGCGAGCGCAGCTCGACAATCTCCGCGAGGCCATCGAGCCGTTGTTCGCGCTGAACGTGGAGCTGCAGGCTCTCAATACGCTTTATCGCGAGGAAGGACGCCGCAAGACGCTGCTCGAAACCGAGTCCGCTCTCCGCGAGGAGATCGCGAGGCTCGAGGACCGCCACTCGAAGATCGAGCGTGCGCCCGCTCTCGAGGAAGAAGCGACGCTGGAGCTCGAGAAGAAGCGTATTGACCTCGAGGACGCTCAAGGACTTCTCGAGGCGCGACGGACTGAATGGGTGCGAGACAGGCAGGAAGCGCAAACCAAGCGTGAAGCACTCCGCTCCCAGTACGCTGAGGTCAAGCAGCAGCGCGATCGCGTCGTCTCACTCGGTGAGAACGGGGAGTGCCCAACTTGCAGCCGCCCACTCGGCGGAAGCCTGCACACCGTGGTCGAGCACCTCGACGAGCTGATGGAAACCGTCAATGTCGACGGGAACTACTACAAGGCGCGCGTCGAGCAGCTCGAGCAGATGCCCGACGACGTGCGCAATCTGGACGAGAGTCGTCGCGTTCTGATGCAGGAAGTGGGCACGCTCGAGCGGAGGCTCGCCAAAGTGCAGCTCGCGGTGCAGGAGCTCGGCACCATCGTGCGTGAGATCGCCGCCAAGCAACAGCGGCAGATTCAGATGAAGCGGGATCTCTCGCGAATCCCGCCGGGGTACGATCCGGCGCGGCACGCCGAGGTTATCGCTGAAGTCGATCGCCTGACGCCTATGGAGGCGGAGGTGGCTCGCTTCCAGGCCATGCTCGAGCGCGAGCCGGAGCTCAAGCTGGAGCAGACGCGGAATGCGCAGGAAATCATGCGCGTTCAATCGACGCTCGGCACGCTGCGCACACGGCGCGCGCAGATCTCCTTTACGGAAAAGGATTTTAACGAGCTGAAGGCAGAGTTCGATCGCGTTCGAGGTGAGCTGCAGGAATCGAAGGTCGCAGCAGCGCGCGCGCAGGAGCAGGTCTCCAGCGCAACCGTTGCTCTCGCTGCAGCGCAGGCAGCGGCAGAAGATTTGAAGAGAAAGGTTGCAGAGCTTGACGTGCTCCAGGACGACCGGCGCATACACGACGAGCTGGACCGCGCTTTTTCCGATCTGCGCACGGATCTGAATTTCCAGCTTCGTCCTGAGCTGTCGGAGCTGGCGAGCGCGTTTCTGAGCGAGCTGACCGATGCGCGCTATACGGAGCTCGAGCTGGACGATCAGTACAACATCGTGATTCTGGAGGACGGTGTTCCGAAGCCTGTACTTTCCGGCGGAGAAGAGGATCTCGCGAATCTCGTGTTGCGTCTGGCCATCTCGCAGATGATCGCTGAGCGCGCGGGCCAGAGCTTCTCACTACTGGTTCTCGACGAGGTGTTCGGGTCGCTCGACGAGGCTCGGCGGTTCAACGTCGTCGAGCTGTTGCGCGGACTGCACGATCGTTTCGAGCAGGTGATTCTCATCACGCACATCGAGCCGGTGCGCGAGGGGCTCGATCGGGTCATATCGGTGAGCTACGACGCCGATCAGGGCTCATCGGTGGTGAGTCAGAGCGACAACGAAACTGTCGGCATGGGTGAAAACCTGCGTCCGCGCGCGTCCGTGTCCGGCTCCAGAGAGCGGCGCAGAGGGGAGCAGGATACCGTCGGGAGCGCCGAGGCAGACGCGGGAGCCGCAGCCTGATGGCATTCGCGCGCAACTGGAGACACGCCTGGGTATCCGAGACGCCGGAGCGTGCCAGCATCCGCGAGATCCCCGCGCTCAACGCCGTATTCAGCGAAGCGTTTACTGAGCGCTATCGCAAGGACGGCATGGTTGGCGTAAGAGTGCCGCACCTGAACCCGGCGGTGTGGAAGTTCGCCATCACCGACGCGGAAGATGGGGCAATGATCTGGCGCAACGCGCGCGAAGGGATCGCGGCGTTCAACATGGTGCATCGCTCTGGCGTCGAAGGTTGGATGGGTCCGCTCGCTGTCCATCCCGACTACCAGGGGCAGGGCATCGGCAAGATGATCGTCACCACTGGAGTCGAGTGGCTGAAGAAGGCGGGTGCGACGGTGATTGGGCTCGAGACGATGCCCCGCACGATGGACAACGTCGGATTCTATTCGTCGCTCGGCTTCACGCCCGGACATCTCACGGTGACGGTGACGCTCGACGCGACGCGAAGCGGAATTCAATCGATCCCGATGTCGACGCTCGATCCGCACGAGCGCGAGCTGGCGCTCCGACAGTGCCGGCAGATGCTTCAACACCTGATGCCGGGATACGATTACACGCGAGAGATAGTTCTCACCGCACAGCACGAGCTCGGGGACACGATTTTCGTGCGTGAGGGAAACGAGGTCGTTTCATTCGCGATCTGCCATTCGGTGCCGCTGGTGGAAGGACGCGCGACGGAAGAGGTGCGCGTTCTCAAGATTGTCGCGCGGAGCGAAGCCGATTTCGATCACCTGGTGACGCAGCTTTGTGCGCACGCGCGCGCCAAGGGGGGTCGCCGGGTGGCGATCCGGGTTCAGGGGCAGTATAGCGACGTCTATCGGCGCCTGATGGCTCGCGGGGCGCGGGTCAGGTGGACGGATCTGAGAATGTCGGTCCACGAGCGCGCGGAGTCCCGTGCGGCAGGCGGCGGGATCGTCCTGTCCAACTGGGAGATTTAGCCTCCCGACTGGGCTGTGGAGCACCCGCTCTCGATGCGCGCGCATCTCGTCTTGCCGCCCCTCGACCGAGACCTAGATTGGGTACTTCGCGCGTCGAGGAACACGGGTGAGCGACATTCTCCAGTCCCAGCTCCGAAAGACACTTGCCGGGACACATACCGTTGAGAGGGAGCTCCCGGGAGGGGGCCTTAGCCGGCTATTTCTCGGAACCGAGCTGCGGTTTCAGAGACAAGTCGTCATCAAGGTTCTCCCGCCCAACTTTGTCGCCGGCGTATCGGTAGAAAGATTTGAGCGTGAGATTGCGGTTGCCGCAAATCTCCAGCACGCGAACATCGTCCCGGTTCTTACCGCGGGGGAGACCGCGGGCCTGCCGTTCTTCACGATGCCATTCGTCGACGGCGAGTCCCTGAGAGCGCGACTGAAGCGCGGGCCGATTCCTGTGGCGGAAGCCCGTTCGATTCTCATCGACGTCGCCCGCGCACTCGCGTGTGCGCATGCGAATGGAATCGTTCACCGCGATATCAAGCCGGAGAACATCCTGTTGTCGGGAGGAGCTGCGACCGTCACGGACTTCGGCGTTGCGAAAGCGCTCGCGGTCTCGAAACACGGGGCTCAGGGGGAGTCGCTCACTGGTATTGGGCTCTCGCTGGGCACGCCGGCCTACATGTCTCCCGAACAAGCCGTCGGTGACGAGGTGGACACGACATCGGATCTGTATTCATGGGGCGTCGTAGCCTACGAGATGATTACCGGTCACCATCCGTTCGCGCACTGCAAGAATGTGCAGCAGGTGATAATCGCTCATGTAAGCGAGAAGCCGGCGCCGCTGAACAACGCGACAGGATACTCGGCTGCACTCCGCAAAGTGGTCATGCAGTGCCTTGCCAAGGAGCCCGGCGCGCGGCCCGCGAGCGCCGATGCTCTCCTCCTCGAGATCCGGCGCCGGTCACCGTGGAGGGCGAGCGCGGGGGCCATTGCCGCGGGGATTCTGCTGGCGATCGGTTTGCTGGCGGGCGTCGCATTCGCCTTCGTACCGCGCGACAAGCTCGCGACCGTTATTGCGTTGGCGCGACGCAGCCCGGTGCTGCTGCACAACGATCGTATTATTGTCGCGCCGTTTAGCAACGAGACGGGCGAGCAGCAGCTGACCCCCCTTGGCTCCATGGCGGCGGACTGGATAGCGCAGGGACTCGCCAGAACCGGGACGCTTCATGTCGTCGACGCGCGGACCGTCGCAATCACATCGGAGGTCGTGAGCCGCACTCCGTGGCCGTGGAGAGGCCGTGACAGAGGGAAAGCGCTGGCGGAGGAGACGGGGGCAGGAATCCTCATCTCCGGACGATTCTATCGCGACGCGGACATGCTTCGGTTCCAGGCGAACGTCATCGACGTCACCGATGGGAAGCTGCTCTGGTCCCTCTCTCCGGTCAGTGGGCCCTTGACGTCGCCGACGACGGTCCTCGAGAATCTCACTCGGAGAATCGTCGCGCTGGTCGCGCAAACGTCGGATACGACATCCGTCGCTCTCTCCACACTGTCCGACCCCCCGTCGCTCGATGCGTACACGGAGTTCAGAAGAGGATTGGAGGGCACGTTCACGCATTCTGCGAGCGCCTACGGTCATTTTTTCCGCGCGACTTCGCTCGATACCACTTACGTCACGCCGTGGGTCATTATGGCGGTCACTGCCGAGGACCGCGGCGACAAAGCGGTCATGGATTCGGCGTTGAAGCGCGCCCGACACCTAACGGAGCGAATGACTCCCGTGGAACGGGCAATCATCGACTATACGGAAGCGAAAACCAGGGGCGATCTCGAAGCGACTCTGCGCGCGGCGCAAACAGTCTTTCAGCTGACTCCCGGGTCATCGGAGACACCTCTCATGCTAGCGACCGCCGCGCTGTCGGACCGCCGGCCACACACCGCGCTCGGCGCTCTTCGTGCAGTCGATCCCGACCGAGGATTGAATCTCGCCGCACCCTTCTTCTGGAAAAATCGAACAGTAGCGCTCTACCAGTTGGCGGATTATCGAGGCGCTGCCGATGCATGCACGCGGGGGTTGAAGCGATTTCCCAAGGACTACTTCCTGAAGTACTACTGCGTGTCTTCCTTCGTACGTCTTGGTCAGTTGGACGCGGTAGCGGATCTTATTGCGAAGGACGACATTGGCGCCGCCGGGCCAGAGCTCGCCGCTCGCGCGGCCGAGGTGATGGCGGACGTCGGGCTGTCCTCGGAGTCGCGGCGGCTGGCGACGAAATGGCTGGACCGTTCTTCGACCAAAGAGCCGGAGTTCGATCATTCGCGCGCGCTGTTGCTGACCGCAGCCGGGCGCCTGGCTGAAGCAAGAGCCATGTTGACGAAATTCGCAGAAGCTGATTCGAGTCCGGCTCTTCCGTCGCGAGAGCGGCGGATTCCAAGCCGTCTTCGGGTTCTCGGCACCCTCGGAGTGGTGGACGCGCAACTCAAGCTGCCTGGAGAAGCGCTTCGCATCGACTCTTTGCTCAAGACGGCGGCGACGGTCGCGGAAGGAGGCGAGATCGATATTCTGCGAGCGAGGATCCACGCGCAGCTTGGCGATTTGGAGACAGCCGTGGCCTTGGCGGACGCGGGACGGGACAAGGGCTGGGAATTGCTGTCGCTCATGAATTCGTTGGCTGACGACCATTGGCTAGCTCCTCTACGGCCGCTGCCCTCATTCAAGTCAATCGTCGCGCTGAAGGATTGAACACTTAATTGTCCGCCGGAGGTCGAATGGCGAAACAGATTCGCCGGAAAACTGCTAAAACAGCCCGGAAGAGCGGCGGGAAACCAAGTCGCGTCAGCGCTTCGAAAAGAACGGCAAAAGTGAATAGGCGCTCCGCTCGGAATGAGGAGGCGCTCCTGCTCGTCGGCACGATGAAGGGCGCGTTCGTGCTGCGCTCCGACAAATCGCGCAAGAAGTGGAAAATCGAGGGCCCGCATTTTCGCGGAGAAGCTGTCTACGCGCTGTTGCACGACACTCGCGGGGATCGCCCACGCACATTCGCGGCGACCAATAGCATGCATTGGGGGCCTACGCTCCGAACGAGCAACGACAACGGCGCTACGTGGAGCCAGCCGGGACCTCAGACCGTTCGCTTCCCGGCCGACTCCGGCCGCGCGCTCACGCAGATCTGGCAGATTGTGCCCGGGCGGCGGACCGAGCCCGACGTGTTTTACTGCGGCGTAGAGCCCGCGGCGCTCTTCGAGTCGCGCGACGGAGGAGAAAGCTGGCAGCCCAATCAGGGACTGCTCAATCACGAGCATCAGCCCAAGTGGCAACCCGGAGGCGGGGGACTTTGCCTGCACACGATTGTCCTCGATCCTGACAACCCGCGGCGAATGCTGATCGCGATGTCCACCGGCGGAGTGTACCGCTCGGAAGACGGAGGAAAGAGCTGGCGAGCGCGCAATTCAGGTGTCCGTGCCCAGTTCATGCCCGAGGAGCAGCGGTATCCGGAGTTCGGGCAGTGCGTGCACAAGGTGGTTCACCACCCAAGCCGTCCCGGGAGACTGTTTCTTCAGAACCACTGGGGTCTATACCGAAGCGACGATTGGGGTGACAGCTGGAAGGACATCGCCAACGGCGTTCCTTCGGATTTCGGGTTCGCTATGCAGATGCATCCGCGCGACCCCGACACCGTCTACATAGTGCCGATCGAGGCGGACATGTTCCGCGCTACGCCGGAAGCGAAGCTGCGCGTGTATAGAACGAGGAACGCGGGTGCGAGCTGGGAGCCACTCACGAGGGGATTGCCCCAAAGCGGCGCGTACGAAAACGTGCTTCGCGACGCCCTCACCGCTGATTCATTCGACGCGGCAGGAATCTATTTCGGAACCAGAAGCGGAAAGCTTTACGGTTCCAGCGACGAAGGCGCGTCGTGGACCGAGATCGCCAACGCGCTGCCGCCGATCGTCTGCGTAAAGACGGGGACGGTGGGGGCAGCTTGATAACCGTCGAGCTCCCAAACGTTCTCTGCTCGTACACCGACCAGAATCCGTCACTCGTTCTTCACGAGCCTTGCGAGACTGTCGGTGACGCGCTCGCTGCACTCGGCCGGAAATCGCCCGGGGCACTCGACCGGATCATGGACGAGCGCGGAGACGTGCGACGCCATGTGAACCTCTTCGTGAACGGGGAGAATGTTCGCTTTCTCGAGGGCCTGAGGACGGCCGTACCGAACGGCGCCACGATATTCGTGCTCGCCGCGGTGAGCGGTGGATAGCGACACCAGGTGAAGCTCAAGCCCGTCGATCCCAAACGTTCAATCAAGCTGGACGACGACCATGCCCGCCCGCATGGTCGCATCAAGAGCGGCAAAGCGCTGGAGCGCGCTACCCAGAAGACCGTCAAACGGATCTCCGACCTCCAGCGCGTTCTCTATGCGGATGCCAGGTACGCGCTCCTCATCGTCCTGCAGGGTCGGGACGCTTCGGGTAAGGACGGCACGATTCGCAGAGTGTTCACGGCGGTCAACCCACAGGGCTGCACTGTCGCGAGCTTCAAGGCCCCAACGGAGCTCGAGCAGCGCCACGATTTTTTGTGGCGGGTGCACGCGCAGATTCCGGAGCGGGGGATGATCGGGATCTTTAATCGGTCGCACTACGAAGACGTGCTGGTTCCACGGGTGCACGGCTCTATCAAGAAGAAGGAGTGGCTCGGCCGATACGATGAGATCAATGCCTTCGAGAAGATGCTGGACCACAACGGCGTCGTCATCCTCAAGTTCATGCTGCACGTGTCGCGCGAGGAGCAAAAGCGACGCTTGCTGGAGCGGCTCGCCGATGAGACGAAGAATTGGAAGTTTCGCCTCGGAGATCTCGAGGACCGGGCCAAGTGGGACGACTTCACCAAGGCGTATGAGGGAGCGCTCGAGCATACGAGCACAAAGTGGGCGCCGTGGTACATCGTCCCCGCCGATGACAAGGATGTTCGCGACTGGCTGATTGCGCGCACGATCGCCGACGCGCTCGACAAGCTCGACCTGAGGTACCCGCCGGCCGACCCGGCGGTGTTATCAGTGGAAATCGACTGACGCCGCCGGTTTCGCGGGTTTCTTGACGCATCCTTCCCCGCGCCCTACGTTCGGACTGCCATGATTCAATTGACTGCCACTTCTCCGTCGAAACCCCGATATGCAAAGACGTGAAGTCGTACGCTTCCTCGGCGCTGCTCTGGCGCTGCCGTTTCTTCCCCGCGGAGCCGAAGCGGCGATTCAGCTGGGCAAGAGCCTGCATGAGCGATTGGGTGACGTCCCGTTCAGGACCCTCAACGGCGATCAACGTGCGCTCGTAACGAACATCGCCGAGATAATCATCCCCGAGACCGACACGCCGGGCGCGACGAGCGTGAAGGTGCCGGAGTTCATCGACCTCATTCTGACTGAGTGGGCAAGCGACGATGAACGCGCCACGTTCCTCGCGGGGCTGAGCGACATCGATGCGCGTGCGTCGGCGATGGGATCGTCTCGATTCATCGGCTTGCCGGCGGGGAAGAAAGTCGAGCTCATGACCGCTCTCGATACCGCAACGACGGAAAAGACCGGCGCTGCGTTCGCGTTCCGCCGGCTGAAGGCTCTCACGGTGTACGGCTACTTCACATCCAAACCCGTGGAAGAGGACATTCTGAAGGTGCAGATGTTCTTCAATGGATATCAGGGCAGCGTGCCCTTCACTCCGGCGGTCTGACGATGCCTCCAATGACTTTCGATGCAATCGTCGTCGGCTCGGGGATTTCCGGCGGCTGGGCGGCAAAGGAGCTGACTGAGAAGGGGCTACGCACGATCGTGCTCGAAGCGGGACGGCCGATTGATCCAGCGGTGGACTACGTCGAGCACGTCCTTCCGGGGGAAAAGCGCTATCGAGGCATGGGCAACCGCAAACAGGTCGAGCGGTATCAACCCATCCAGAGGCATACGGGCGCCTGCGACGAGTGGTCTTCCAAGTTCTTCGTCAACGACCTCGACAATCCTTACTCGTTTCCCGACGACAAGCCCTTCTACTGGATACGAGGGCGCCAGGTTGGAGGTCGCTCGATCATGTGGGGGCGGTGCGTATACCGCTGGAGTGATCTCGACTTCGAAGCAAATGCGAAAGAGGGCTACGGCGTCGATTGGCCGCTGAGGTACAAGGATCTGGCTCCGTGGTGGAGCTATGTCGAGAAATTCGTCGGAATTCAGGGGCGTCGGGAGAATCTCCCACAGGTGCCCGACGGCGAGTTCCAGGCACCATGGCCGCTGAATGCCGCCGAACAGAAGTCGCGCGACATCCTGCTAACGAAATTCGGGGGCGAGAGAGTGATCACCAACGCGCGCCTGGCCGTGCTGACTGAAGATCATGGCGGGCGCCAGAAGTGCCACCTCTGCGGGCACTGCGCGCGGGGGTGCATCACGCTCTCGTACTTCAGCAGCATCAACGCGACGCTTCCCGCGGCGCGTAAAACGGGGCGCCTGACCCTCAGGCCCTTCAGCGTCGTGCACAGCGTGATCTATGATCCGGCAAAGCGCCGTGCGACCGGCGTGCGCGTCATCGATGCGAACACCAAGGAGATGTTCGACGTCAATGCGAAGGTGATCTTCCTCAACGCCTCGGCGATGGAGTCGACGCGCATCCTTCTCAACTCTGCGACGCCTGAATTTCCAGGTGGACTCGGCAGCTCCAGCGGCGAGCTGGGGCACAACCTGATGGACCACATCATGGACGGCGGCGCGAGTGGTACGCTGCCATTCGCGATGGACCGTAGGGAGATCGGCAATCGGCCCGACGCGATCTACGTCCCGCGTTTCCGGAATGTGAAAACAAAGCAGCCGGATTTCCTGCGCGGGTACGGGTTCGAGGGTCGTGCGTATCGGCCGGACTGGCGACGCGGATCGGAAATGCCGGGTTTCGGCGCCTCGTTCAAGAAATCCCTGATCGGTGATCTCGGGCCATGGCAGATGGAGTTCGGCGGCTTTGGCGAGATGCTTCCGCGCCACGAGAACCACGTCGCGCTGGATCCGCATCTCGTCGATGCGTGGGGGATTCCAGCTCTGCGAGTGAACTGTGCCTACAGCGAGAACGAAAAGAAAATGCAGGAAGATATGGTCGTGAGCGCCACGGAAATGCTGGAGGCGCTGGGTGCGACCGACATCACGCCATTCAAGGAAGACAATCCCCCGGGCCTGGTGATTCACGAGACCGGAACCGCGCGGATGGGCCGCGATCCGACGACCTCGGTTCTGAACTCCCATAATCAGGTGTGGGACGCGCCGAACGTCTTCGTGACCGATGGCGCGTGCATGACATCGACCGCTAATCAGAACCCGAGCATCACCTACATGGCGTTGACGGCGAGAGCGGTGGATTACGCGGTCAAGCAGTTAAACCGGAGAGAGCTGTAGGGCGCTGTCGCAGCAATCCGATTGAGTGCGGCGCGGAATAAGCTGCATGACGACGCCTGAAAAACAACGCTGGACGCTGATCGCGACGATTCTCGCGTCCGGCATACGTACTACGTCGATGGCTCGCACCGTAAAACGAGGACAAACATGACGACCACGATACGATAAGCACCCTGCCGGACGAGTCCTACTTTCGCTCGAACAAGGACCTCAACGCGTTTCTCGCCGTAATTCTGCGAAGGTACTGCAGCTCGTCACCCGCGAATGGAACGGGAACAATCTTGAACGTTTCCGTGAGCGCGTTGTTCGCGATGGTATTGTCGAGCGAGAGCAAGTCCAGCAGACCGGAAGTCACCGGTGGATTGGGCAGCAGGCGCTCCGCGAGCGCCACTAATGGGCGAAGGATTCTGATTGGTACCGGGACGAGCTTTCGCTGTGTTCCCATCGCCGTCAGAATCCGTTCTGTCATTTCACGCAGCGTGAGGGGGACCGCCCCGCCCAGATCGTAGACCTGGCCGACAGTTTCCTTCTTCTCGAGCGAAAGTCGAACGACGCGCGCTACGTCATCTGCCGCGATGGGCTGGAACCGTGCTCTTCCGCCGTTCGGAAGCGGAAAAATCTTCGGCGTCAGCCGGATCAGCCGGCCGAGGACGTTGACGAATTGATCTTCGGAGCCGAAGATCACGGACGGACGTAGAATCGTCCACCGGAGGCCGCTCGTCTTGATCGAGTCCTGCGCCACGCCCTTGCTGCGCAGGAATGGGTAGGGTGACGTGCTGTCGGCGCCGTTCTGCGACATGAAGATGATCCGCTGCACATTTTCCGCTCGCGCGGCCGAGATCAGCCGTTCTGTCGCTGCGGTGTTCGATTCGCGGTAACTCTCGCCCTTCTTCTCGATCGCGATCGCTGCGAGATGAACCACGGCGCCACATCCGCCGAGACAATTTCTCAAGGTCGTCGCATCGCGCACATCCCCGACCCGGAATTCCACCGGAAGCTGCCCGAGGGCCATCGCGGCTCGCGCCGGATCCCTGATAAGCGCCCTCACCTGCCACCCGTTTTTGGTCAGCTCCCGACAGGTGTGGATGCCGACCAATCCGGCTGCACCGGTTACCAGCACGGGCTTTTTCTTGTCGGCCGAAAGCGCAAGCGGCTGTTCGGCTACGGCGGTCGCGGCTCCCTCGTTCCCGTAGGAGTACGGCCCGCGCTTATCCATTAGCTCCGGGGCTGACCATCACTTTTGGGTCCGCGACCCACGCCGCGAGTACCCCGCACCGCGATGCGGTAGATGAGGAGAGACGCTCCCATCGTGAGAAGGATGTGAATCCATCCCGGAGCCGATGTAGTGAAGGTGACAACACCCCAGACGACGAGCATTGCGACCGCAGCGATTATGCCTAAATCCATGGGAAGAATCGTTGACCTTGAATGTGACGACAGGTAAGTTCAGACAGTCAGTATGGCACGAGCAGCAAAAAAACTTTCGCCTTCATCGTTGGGGCGGAGAACTCACTTTTTGAGCCAACAAGTCCTTCGAGTGGGTCCGATAAACTTCG
>JANMWS010000058.1:0-16984 GCA_031394125.1 Gemmatimonadales bacterium | reverse complement strand
GGCGTCAATCCACTCATCCCGGACATTTTCATCAGGGCGGCCGCCCCACATCTCCCCGTATTCAGCGAACTTTGGCCGCAATTGCTAGCGTCAATAGAAGCGTCCGGACCGCGGACCGGTAAAAGGATGAGTCGATCGTGTTACGAAGCTCTGCCGTAGAGAGTCTGATTGGCAGCCCGTAATTCCATCGAGTTTCCCCTTTGCCGCCCACGCACATGCCAAAGACTTCATCCACTTTCGTCCGCCCTATCCTGGCGATCATGTCCCTCGTCCTCTCGTCTGCCCGACTGCAGTCGCAGGGCGTCGTTCGCACACACTCAGCCAAGCCACCCGTCGATGGGAGCTGGAGCCTGGCCCCCGCAATGAGGATCGTCGAGACTTTCGACGACAATCCCTTTTTGCTGTCGGACGCGAGGAAGGCGGGAGTAGATGCTCCTTCGGCCTCTAGCCTTACCAGCGGACGCTACACAAGCATGGCCGGCTCGAATGACTTCATCACTAGCCTGCGCGGCGGGCTCAACGCCGAGGGCCCCGCGCTTCTCGGACGCAAGCTCACTCTCGGCGCCGATGCGCGTTACGAGTACTACCAGCGAAACTCCAAGAGAAGAAACGTGTCCTACGACCTGCGAGCCATACAGTCGCTTGGTCACGGAACTCACATCGCCGCGCGGGCGGAGATCCAGCCCAAATATTTCTTCCGGAACTATCTGGCCGACGCGATCGATCTGAGCGGCGACGGTACAATTCAGTCCTCTGAGCGCGTGTACGCCGCTGGCACTTACTCCGATCAGGAGTACACCGGAGAGCTCCGCCAGCGCCTGGTGAAGTCGACCGACGATCATCCGTTCGGCGCTGAGCTGACACTGGAAGGAGGGCAGAAGACCCGCGACTACCAGCAGCCTTTCCAGACGAGAGGCTATCGCGGACCCTTTGCCGGAGCGAGTGGCGAGCTGGATCTCACCCCGAGCGTCATGCTGGAAGGCGACTATCGGCGCTCTTCCCTCCGCTCCACGCCTGGCACATCGGTGGTGCTGCTCAACGAGCCCGATTTCAATCGGGACTTCAACGGCAACGGCACGATCACCGATCTGCGCGTGCGCTCCGTGCAGGCCGTCGATTTCTCCCGCATCGAGCAGGATATGGGAGGACGTTTCCGCGTTCGCACGAGCGACGCGGTAGAGACCACACTCTCGTATAGTCGGCGCTTGCGGAGCTATGAATCGAAGCAGCCCTACGACGTCTATAACAACACCCGCCGCGACCGTCGCGATCGTTTCAGTCTCGATGTGGCTTATCGCTTCTCGCCTGGAAGATCAGTCCATTTCGGCGGTAACGGCGAAATTCAGAAGCTGACGAACACCCTGCGTCCGACAGCGACGATTGACGACGCCACCGACTATACGCGCAAGGGATTCTACGTCTCCTGGTCGCACCAGCTGTAACGACTGAGTCGCCGCTGAACACGTCGGGATTCCCCGAACAGTCAGCGCAACCCCCCAACCGGAACAGATTGAATGACGACCGTGCTCTCTGAAGAAACCAGGTCGCGCATGAAGGTGGCCTACGTCGCGCGCCGGATACCGCGGGCTGCGCTGCACACACAGCTCGCGGTTCCCTCCGATCCCTCGCCTGGCGACGTGGTGCTCGCCCGCGTCGAGAAGATCGGCAAGAACACCACGCTCGAGCTGGTCGAGGGCCGGCGGTGCACGCTGCACGAAGGAGATCTCGTGGTAGTCGCCTTCGGCAACCGTTACGCTACGCTGCAGTTCGAGGCCTACTCCCGCGCCGAAGGAGATCGGTGCGACCTGCTGTCGATGGGCGGATTGTGCGGACTGGTCGAGAGCAGGCACGATAGCGTGTCCGAGCCGAGCAAACTGCGCATCATCGGTGCAATAGGTGACGAGGAGGGGAAGCCGGTTAGAATCGCCGACCACGCCCTGTCGCCCGCGCTCTCCCCGCGACAGGGTGCGCCGAGAGTGATCGGTGTCTGCGGGACTTCGATGGACGCGGGTAAGACGTACACGGTCCGCAGCTCGATCCTCGGATTGCGGCAGCGTGGACTGCGGGTGGCAGCGATCAAGCTCACTGGAACCGCTTCTGGCCGGGACAAGTTCAGCATGCTGGACGCCGGGGCAAATCCGGCATTGGATTTCATAGACGCCGGCCACCCATCGACGTATCTCTGCTCGCTGGATGCGCTGATGGACATCTATGGGATCCTGCTCTCGCAGGCGACCGCTCAACGCGCCGATTGCGTCGTCATCGAGCTCGCCGACGGTCTCGTGCAGCGGGAGACTACCGCGCTCATGACGAATCCCCGCTTCACCGGCAGCGTGAACGCGTGGCTTCTCGCGGCCAACGATGCACCGGGCGCGGCCGGAGCCGTCGCCATCCTCAAATCGCGGGGCATCGTTCCCCTTGCAATCACCGGCAATGCATCGCGCAGCGCCCTCGTGAGGCGGGAAGTCGAAGAGGCGACGGGAATCCCCTGCGTTCCTTCGACCGATATCGAGACGGGAGAGTTGAACCCTCAATTCCTGAAAGCGACGCGCCGGCTCACTGGCGAGGTGAAGCTCGTGGTTGGATGAGGGAGAGCCGCGTGATCAATGTGAACGCCGGTGGCTCGCAGTCGACGCTTACCAGCGTCGGCCGCGTCTATGTGTGGACCCCCAATGCAGCCGCCCCGCTCGGCGGCAAGCTGGCTCTCGAGGTGGTGCCGCTCCCACGACTGCTTGCCGCGGGCACGCCTGAGGCCAGGCTTTCCGGGATGTTCGTCGAAGTCCACAACGCCGGCGCTCTGAACAGTCGCCAAGCCGACGGGCGCGTGCTCCCTCTCGCGCTCGGCGACGCTTCGCCGGCCGCCGAAGGAGCGTTCCTGTTCGAGCCGAACCGCGGGGGCGGACGCGTTGACAACCGCGCGGTTCCCGGAGCGAAGCGACGCGGTCGGTACATCGAGGCGGCGCGCTTCGGCGAAGTGAACACTTATTTTCACGTTGATCTCATCGCGGCCTATCTGGACGGGCTGATTCGCGAGCTCGGGCGATCGTCGCTTCCGCGCCTCATCGTCAGGGTGAACGCGCATCATGCAGCCACAGAGATAGACGGGGTGCGCGACGGCCGGCTGGTCCACAATCGTTGGCAGCCTTTTCAGGGCGGCCATTATCGCCTGCCCAGCCGCAAATACGACGTCGTAGAAACCGTGTCGCTCTCTATCGACGGGGAAATCCACCTCGGGCCAGGCCGCAAACTCCTCCACCACGGCGCCCTCGTTCAGGTGTCCGGGTCGCGATACCGCGCCAACGCATCTCACAATCCGGGAATCATTTACCACGAGTACGTCCACCACCTGACGCGACACACCGCCGACTTCCGCGCGAATGCGTTCCGGGATCCGCTGAAGCAGGACAACCGGAAGACAGCGATGGACGAAGGCACGTGCGACTACTGGACCGCGGTGATGCTGGATACGCCGCACATCTGGGCGTCGCATCGTCATCACGACAAGAAGGACCAGCATCCGCGTAGCCTCGCGTCGCGAAAGACCATGCGCGACTTCGATCACGGGCCGAAAGCCGATCCGCATTCCAACGGCACCATCTGGGGAGCCGCTCTCTGGGATTTCAGATCCCGTCTGCGCGAGTCCGTTCCCGATGGCGCGCGCCGCGCTGATTTGATCGTCGTCCAGGCGTTGATTCTGATCGGCGGCCTCGGCGCGGCGGAGACCAGTGTGCGCGCGCGCGACGTTCGTCGAGCGCGCAAATCGTTCGGAGTCGGGCTTGCTGCCCTTCGCCGCGCCGGGAACGAGCTGTACTCCGGCGCGCACACCGAGCTGCTTCTCAGGGTGTTCGCCGACCGGGGCATCTACCCCGAGGCAATCGATTGGGCCGCGACTGCTCAACCGCTCCTGCTCAGTCGCGTATCGGCCGACGATATACCCGGCAGCGACGACATTCTCTCCTCCGACGCGCTCCGGCAGCTGACAGCCGGTGGCGACGATCCGGGACTGTCTTTCCTCGCGGGCGGGGACGTCATGCTCGGCGGCAGAGCAAGCAAAGCCGTGAAAGAATTCGGGATCGATTACCCGCTCGCTGCCGTCAAGCCGCTCCTCGCGCTGTCACCGATCGTGATGGCAAATTTGGAGGGACCGTTCGCCGCGGCCGCGCAGCGCGTCGACAGACAGTTCTCCTACCGCGTCAAGCCGCGTCTCGCCGCCGCCCTCCCGCGTGCCGGCGTGAATGTGGTCACGCTTGCCAACAACCACCTCCTCGACTGCGATCGGGATGGCGTGATCGAAACGATAAACACGCTGCGCGGAGTCGGAGTATCGGTCGTTGGCGCCGGCGCGAACGGAATTTCCGCCCACGCCCCTGTGATCATGGATTCGCGCGGACTGCGAGTTGGCATGCTTGCCTACTACTGGAATCGCCGATGCGCCGCGACGAGCAAGCTCCCCGGCAGCGCGATGGACCCCCCCGAGGCGCTCGAAGAGGATATCCGCTCATTGCTGACGCGCGCGGACCGCATCGTGGTGACGTTTCACTGGGGCATCCCCTACGATCGCACTCCGTTCGCGGAAGACCGCGCCAAGGCGCGTCTCGCGGTCGACTGCGGCGCCGATGTGGTGATCGGGCATCATCCGCATGTCCTGCAGCCGTTCGAGATCTATCGAGGGCGGCCGATCTTCTACAGCGTAGGAAACTTTGCGTTCGGGTCGGGGAACAGCCACGCCGAAGGATGCCTGATCGGCATCCGATTCGACGATCGCGCGACTACGGCGACCATTTATCCGCTCTACGTCAAGAATCGCGATCCTCGTGTCAATTACCAGCCCAAGCTGCTTCGCGGCATAAGCGCGCGGCGAATACTCCTGCGTCTGGCGCGGGCGTCGGGCTCGTCGGGTGAGCTGCTGAAGGTCGGCGAGTATCACGGCTCGCTGATCCTTCCGCGATTGAGCACCACTAAAACTCCGATTCGGACGGGCACGAATGGTTGACGGCGCCGGCAAGAGCGCGGCAGCGCACGGGAGCGGAGTCACGAAACAACTCATCCGACTCGTGCTGCCACTTCTCAAGCCGTTCAGGCTTCCGCTGTTTGCGGCAACGATCGCGATGCTGCTCGATTCGGCGCTCACTGTGCTTCGACCGTGGCCGCTCAAGATCGTCATCGACCGGGTTCTGTCCCATCACCCCACGCGAGTGCCCTTCATCGGCCATTGGGTGAATGCGCAGCATGCGCCTCCGATGACGATTCTGTACACCGCGTGCGCGGCCACGCTGCTGATCGCGATCGGAACGGGCTTGCTCACCTATGGCTACACGCGCCTGCTCGGCAGCATCGGCCAGCGATTCGTGTTCGTTCTGCGTCGTGATCTTTTCGCGCACATGCAGCGCCTCTCGTTGCGCTTCCACGACCGGCAGCGGACGGGGGATCTAATCACCCGCCTGACGTCCGACGTCCAGGCAATTCGCGATGTCGTCAGCGGCGGCTCGATCCTGTTCTTCACCAATGCGTCGCTGCTCGCGGGCATGTTGGGAATGATGTTCTGGCTCAACTGGCAGTTCGCCCTCGCCGCTCTTTCCGTCGCGCCCCTGCTCTTCTGGTCCGTGTTCCGGTACACGAGCCGTGTGAAAGCGGCAGCGCGGGTCGCACGCACGAGCGAGGGTCTGCTCGCATCGGTGGCGCAGGAAACGCTGTCGTCGATCCGCATCGTTCAGGGTCTCGCGCAGGAGGAACAGCAGTCGGAGCGCTTCCAGACGCAGAACACGACCAGTCTGAACGCCTATCTCGATAGCGTCCGATACCAGGCGGCGGTGGCGCCGCTCGTTGATGTGTTCGCGGCGGCGGGTCTGGCGATCGTGATGTGGTTCGGAGCGAGGCGCGTGCTCGCGGGCGAGCTGACGACGGGAGACGTAGTGGTGTTCTTCGCCTACGTGACCAATCTGTACGCGCCGATCAAGGCGTTGTCGCGGCTCTGGTATTCCCTCAATCGCGCTACAATCGGCATCGAACGCATCGGCGAAGTGATGGAGCTCGCCTACGATGTCACCGATCGCCCGGACGCACGGCCGGCGAAAAGGCTGAGCGGCCAGATCGAGTTCCGCGACGTTTGCTTCGCTTACGACCCGTCGCGCGAGGTGCTGGCGTGCATCTGCCTCAGTATCGCCGCCGGCGAGCGTCTGGCGATCGTCGGAGCCACTGGGGCAGGGAAAAGCACCCTCGCTAGTCTGATTCCCCGCCTCTACGACCCGACCGGTGGCGCCGTCCTGATGGATGGGCACGATCTCCGCACATTCAGAGTTCAGTCGTTGCGCGACCAGGTCAGCATGGTGCTTCAGGATGCCCTGCTCTTCAGCGGCAGCATTCGCGACAACATCGCTTTCGGCAAGCCGGAGGCGACGACGGAAGAGATAGTAGCGGCAGCACGCACTGCTAACGCAGACGAATTCATCGATCGCCTTCCGCTCGGCTACGAAACAGCGGTATCGGAACGGGGAACGACTTTATCCGGCGGTCAGAAGCAGCGCATCGCCATTGCGCGGGCCATTCTGCGGAATGCACCGATTCTGATACTCGACGAGCCGACGACCGGCCTCGACGCGATTTCGGAGCGCCTGGTGGTTGAGGCGCTGGAGCGCGCGGCGGAGGGCCGTACCACCATCACGATCGCCCATCGCCTCACCACGCTCCGCTTTGCCGATCGCATCATCGTGCTCGACGGCGGAAGAATTGTAGAAGAGGGAACCCATGTCGAGCTGGTGAGCCGGCGCGGACGATACGCGTCCTTCTTCAATCTGCATTCGGGCGCAGCCTAAGCGCTCAGGCTTTGTTCGCTCCTCGGCCCCTCCGCGCCATTCACCAAGCCGGAGAGCAGATAGGCCTGTCATACGCAATTGCGACATACCAATCGACGATGGTGTGCTTGTTGCCTCTTCGACCACATTCGCCTTAGTCGCGGTTCCACACCGCGTTCATTCTACGCCGAGGCTTTGATCAATGACGACTCTCCTTGCGACCGAGCGCGCGGCCTCGTCAACCCTTCGAGACGTGGACGATAGCGACGAATTGAGCAAGGTTCCCCAGGTAACGCTCGCGTTCTGGGTAGTCAAGATTTTTGCGACCACGCTCGGCGAGACGGGCGGAGATGCTCTGTCGATGCAGCTGAATCTCGGTTACGCCGTCAGCACTCTGATATTCCTCGCGTTCTTCCTCGTAACGCTCGCCGCACAAGTGAGGTCAAAGCACTATCATCCGTTGTTTTATTGGGCGGTGGTGGTGGCGACTACAACAGTAGGCACCACGACCTCGGACTATTTCGACCGCACGCTTGGTCTCGGTTACGTAAAGTCGTCGGCAATTCTGCTCGCGCTCGTGATAGCCATGCTCTTCCTCTGGCGCCGCACCACAGGGGCAATTCGTGTCGATCACATCACCACGCGCAAAGACGAGATCTTCTACTGGGTGACTATCCTTATCTCCAATACCCTTGGTACGGCGCTCGGCGATTTCGTTGCGACCACCACTGGCCTTGGATTCGAGGGCGGGGCGCTGGTTTTCGCGGGCCTCATTGCATTGGTTGGTGTCGCCCACTACAAGACCCGTATATCAACCAGCGTGCTGTTCTGGGCAGCCTATGTTCTTACCCGTCCGCTTGGCGCGACGCTCGGGGATATTCTGACGAAGCCCCACAATCAGGGAGGGCTGAATCTGAGCCGCATCAGTTCATCGCTCGTGATTGCTCTCATCATGGTGATCCTCATTTCCATGACCTCCCTGCGAAAGCGAGCTAGTAGCGTGTGACGGCTCTCGCCACCGGTGGTTGGGCCTGTGAAAGGTGGCAGGGCAAGTTGACTGGGCTAGCCTTGAGCTGCCATTAGATCCGGCTCAATCCCATAATCGCGCAGTTTCCGGTAGAGCGTCCGCTCTCCGATGTCGAGCATCTCTGCCGCCTTCCTTCGATTGCCACGTGTATCTCTGAGCGCCGCCTCGATCGCTGCTCTCTCTATCTCCGCCATCGTCATCCCGGGACTCAGCGTCAGCGTGCTCGGCGACGCCGTCTGTGTGGGTGGCTCTATAGCGGCGCTGATTGACCCTGAGGTGAGCGCCGCGGCGGGATGAACTTCGCCCACCCAATGTCCATCACGACGCTCCTCATCGAGACGCCTCCGCAGCTCCTCCACCTGGAGCCGGAGCTCGAGCATGCTCCTGACCAGGAACTCGAGCTCTCTCCCTTCCGCTCCAAGCGCGCCCCGCACGACCGGGCCGACGTGCACCGGCAAAAACCGCGCTGCTCCACCCTCTCTGATCGCGCGCGGGATGTCGTCCGGCCCGATCTCCCGGCCCGGGGCCAGCACGACCATGCTCTCCACGAGGTTGCGCAGCTCGCGCACGTTGCCAGGCCACGGATAACTCATGAGAATCTGCATCGCGTCCGCCGAGATGCCGTGGAACGGGCGGTCGTGCTGCGACGAGAACTCCTTGATGAATCGCCGCACCAGCAGCGGGATGTCCTCGCGCCGCTCCCTCAGCGGCGGCAGATAGATGCTCAGGACATTCAGCCGGTAGTACAGATCGGGGCGAAACCTTCCTTCTTCAACGGCGTCCCTCAGCGGACGATTCGTCGCCGCGACCACCCGCACATCGATCGGGATCTGCGTCGTACCGCCGACGCGTGTGAGCTTACGCTCCTCCAACACCCTCAGCAGCTTCACCTGCGTCGACGGCGGAATCTCGCCGATCTCGTCGAGAAAGAGCGTGCCAGTGTCGGCCAGCTCGAATCGCCCGATTCGTCTCTCCGTCGCTCCGGTAAACGAGCCCTTCTCGTGCCCGAACAGCTCGCTCTCGATCAGCGTCTCCGGCAGCGCGCCCGCGTTCACGGCGATGAACGGCTTCCCGCGACGCGGGCTCTGCCGATGTATCGCCTGCGCAGCCAGCTCCTTTCCCGTTCCGCTCTCTCCCTCGATGATGACGGTGCTCGACACCGGCGCGATCTGCTCGATCTTGAGCAGCACTTCGTTGATCGCATCCGACTGACCGATCAAACCCGTCGCTTCGGTGAGGCGCTTCCGGTCCATCACTCTGCGCACCGCCAGATACAGATCGTCCGCGGAGATGGGCTTCGTGTAGACATCGACGAATCCCATCATTCGGAGACGCTCGCGCAGCACGGGATCCTCGACGTCGGCCAGGCCGATCAGCGACGTCCCGTTCCACAGCTGATCGCGCACGATCTGCAGCGTCCCCACGTCGCCGAGTCCGCCGGTGAGCACGATGAGGTCGGGCTTGAAGCGCTTGATCTCGCCGCGCAGGTCGTCGAGCGGAGACACCACCGCGGTCTGGGTGTCAGCTGCTTCGAGCAGCGCGTTGAGCCTTACCGCCGGCTCGACGTCTGTGAGCGTGATGAGAACCTTCATCTGGCGTCCTCTGCCCGGGCGGATGTGGCCGACGTAGAGCGGTCGCTAACTTTCACTTCGCGGCCGCCGGATGCTCAGTCACTCGTCCCCGCAAAACATCGCACGCGTGCTGAACGATCGGGTCTATCGCTTCGAGTCCATCGCGCGCGCCACCGGGTGAGCCGGGAAGATTTATGATCAGAGTTCCTCCGCGCACACCGGCAACGCCGCGCCCGAGCGCCGCGCGCGCAAAGTTGGGCAGCGCGATCACGCGGATTCGCTCAGCGATTCCCTCCGCTTCGCGCTCGATCACCGCGCGAGTCGCTTCGGGGGTGACGTCGCGCTCCGACAGACCCGTCCCCCCCGTCGTGATCACCAGCTCGGCGTCGTCCACTTCGGCGGCGCGAATGAGCGCCCGAACGATCTCCGTTGTGTCGTCGGCGCACGACGTGGCAGAGACGATCTCGTGACTCCTCGCGCGCGCCCAGCCGGCGATGATCGCTCCCGATGCATCCTGGCGCTCCCCACGCACGACCGAGTCGGACACCGTCAAGATTGCTACACGCACGCGAGAAACTCCAAACGATACGGCATAGTGCGCGCGGCTAGAGCCGGCTGCCGTCTTTGTAGAACGGCATCTTCTGCACGACCGCGGGAACGCGCTTGCCGCGGATTTCGATCTCCAGCGGCGATCCTTCCGCCGCAGACTCCACCGGGACGTACGCGGTTCCGATCGGAATTCCCAGCGACGGACTCATCGTCCCGCTCCTCACTTCACCACTCGGCTTCCCTTTCGCGAACACCGGGTAGCCGTGCCGCGGAAACGACCTCTCGGGCGTCGTGAATCCAACGAGCTTCCGCTTCAGGCCCTCCTCCTTCTGCTTCGCTAAAGCGTCCCGACCCACGAAGTCACCTTTCTTCATTTTCACGAGCCAGCCGAGCGAAGCTTCGAGGGGCGTGGTGCTGTCGTCGAGATCGTTCCCGTAGAGCGCCATCCCCATCTCGAGACGCAGCGAGTCGCGCGCGCCGAGCCCCGCCGGCGTCACTTCGCCCGACGCGGTGAGCGCGTTCCAGACTTTCTTTGCGTGCTCCCCGGGGAAGTACAGCTCGAATCCATCCTCGCCGGTGTAACCGGTGCGCGAGATGTACACCTTGTCCACGCCGGCAATCTTTCCGGTGGTGAACTCGTAGTACTTGAGCTTCGAAAGATCTGTGTCGGTGTGCTGTTGCAGGATGCGCGCGGACTCCGGGCCCTGCAGTGCGAGCAGCGCGATCTGATCGCTGATGTTCTCGAGCTCTGCGTCGCGGAATTTTTTCAGGAAGCGCGAGATGTGCGCGAAATCCTTGTCGATGTTGGAACCGTTCACGACCATCAACACCCGATCGTCGGCGCGGTAGACGAGACAGTCGTCCACGATCGTTCCGTCCTCACGTAGAATCGTCGAATAGTGAGCCTGTCCGGGCTTGAGTGAGGCGACGTCGTTGGTGGTGACATAGCTCACGAAATCGACGGCCTGCGGACCGCGCACAATGAACTCGCCCATGTGGCTGACGTCGAACAGTCCCGCCTTCTCGCGCACCGCCTTGTGCTCGGCGGTGATCCCGGTCGGATACTGGACCGGCATCTCGAACCCGGCGAACGGGACGATCTTGGCGCCCAAGGCGGCGTGAACGGCGTACAGGGGCGTCCGCTTTAGGGACTGGACTGACGACGTTGACGAAGACCCTCGGGGTTCTTCCTGGCGTCCGGGGGCGGCGTCAGTAGAGATTGCTTCAGGCATTTTGTTAAAGGGGACCTGATTGGAGAGAATGGTCCCAATATGCGCGAAGCGCCCCTCGATTTCGAGGGGCGCAGTGACAATTTGGCAGAAAGAGGGGAAAAGCCCTGCCTAATCCATCAATTCGGCTCCCGTGACCTCCTTTACCTCGCCCGGGATCCGTCGAGAGCCGGTCACCATGCCCTTCAGAGCCTCGAAGAGGATTATGGGACGGGCCTTATTGACCTTCATGTAGCAGGCGTAGTCGGCATCCACGAGGATGAGGGCAATTCGGGAGTCGGTGGGGCCACCGTCGCGATCCCCTCCCTGGTCCCCCAGCCACGCCTTCCACTCCTCCTTATATAGTTGCCGGATCTTCGCCCGGTTTTTCGACACGTGAGCAACGCCGGAGACCGAGACCCATTCGTGAGTCCGGTTGTTGTAGTACGAGCAGTTGACGTGCGGATCGAGGTTGAGGTCGTCGAGCTTGTGTGTAGTCGAGTCGGTGACGAAAAAGAGATCCGCGCCTTCGATCCGCTCCTGCGTCGCCATCGGTCGTGAGACGAGGAGGCCATCGTGCCGGCGGGTGGTGAACATCGCCGTCTCGATGCCTTCGATGAGGTCGTACAGCTCGTCGATTTTCTTGGAGGCCGCCATGTCTCGCTCTGCTGCATGAGACATGCCCGGCGCATCAAGGAACGAAATCGTAGCGCTGGCTGCCTAGAGTTTTTCCCCTCCCATCAGGACGGCCATGATGGCCTTCTGTATGTGCAGCCGATTTTCGGCCTCATCCCAGACCCTGCTCTGGGGTCCGTCGATCACCTCGGCGGCGACTTCCTCGCCGCGGTGAGCGGGTAGGCAGTGGAGGAAGATCGCGCCTTCCTTTGCCCGCTTCATGATCGACTCATCGACCCGGTATCCTTTGAACGCTTTCTCGCGGATGGCCTGCTCTTCCTCCTGGCCCATCGACGCCCAGACGTCGGTGTTGATCACGTCCGCCTTGTTGGCGGCCTCAGCCGGGTCGCGCACGACGGTCACCTTGGCCCTGGACTGCGCGCGCTGGAGAATCATCGGATTGGGGTCGTAGCCTTCGGGGCACGCCAGCGTGAGCTCAAAGCCGAGCACGTATGCAGCGTTGAGCCATGAGTTCGCCATGTTGTTTCCGTCCCCGATCCACGCGATGCGTTTTCCCTTGTACCCTCCCAGGTGCTGGATGACCGTGAGCAGATCGGCCAAAACCTGGCACGGGTGCACGAGGTCCGTGAGTCCGTTGATTATCGGCACGTCCGCATAACGCGCAAGCTCCTCGACCTCCGAGTGCGCAAAGGTCCTGATCATGATGCCGTCGACGTACCGCGAGAGAACGCGCGCGGTGTCGGCAATCGGCTCGCCCCGCCCGAGCTGCACGTCGCGAGGCGAGAGAAACAGCGCGTGCCCGCCGAGCTGCCACGCGCCGACCTCGAACGAGACGCGCGTGCGCGTGGATGACTTCATGAAGATCATCGCCAGCGATTTTCCGGCTAGCGGCTTCTTCTTGTATTTGCCCGTCCGCATCGATTCGGCGAGCGAGAACAGCCGGTCGATCTCCTTCGCCGAAAAATCGGAGATCTGCAGCAGATCCCGATGTGCTTGTTGTTTGGTTGTCTTTCGAATCATTTATGAGTTGCGCGGAAATACGGGTATAGCGGAATCATGGGTACGTGAGTTGCGCCCGAAATATAGCAGCACTGTTGCGATGTCTCTCTCTTCCGGAGCACGATGATACTTCGCGGCAGAATCGGAATGAATCGAAGCGGGAGCGCGCTTCTCGCTGCGATTTTGTTCGCGAGCGTCCTCCCGTTCAGCGCTGCATCGCCCCAGGCGGCGCGGTCCGAGATCAGAGTCAGACTGCAGTCCAACGACGGCATTCCCGTGGCCGGGGCTCTTGTGGCGCTTCTCGATGCGAATGACAGCACCGTCGCCGAGGGACTGAGCACCGAGAGCGGCACACGAGTGCTGCGGGCTCCGTCCGGGGTATACCGGGTACGCGCAAGAAGAATCGGATTCCTTCCGTTCGTCTCCACGCCCGTAGTAATCCCGCGCCAGAACGAGCTGCTCCTCGCCATCGAGACCGCGCGGGTGGTGCTAGATCGCATCGTCGTCAACTCGAAGTCACAATGCAGCCGGAACGACCCTGGCTCTCGGTCGCTCGGCATTGTCTGGGACGAGATTGACAAGGCGCTGCGGGCCAGGCAGCTGACAATCGCCGACTTGGCCGGATTCGGGCGCGGGCGCGTGTACCACAGCGAGATTGGCCCTGGTAGTAAAGTTGTCTCGACCGATACGACGCTTTTCGCCATCGTCAACCAGCGGCCCTTTGGAGCGATAGATCCCGACTCGCTTGCAAGGGCAGGATATGTCTTCGGCGATGAGGCGAAGGGCTGGATTTTCTACGCGCCTGACGAAACAGTGCTCTTGTCGGATCAATTCGCGACAACCCACTGCTTTCGACTCGTGCGCGAAGCCGCGCGGCCTGGAGCTATCGGCGTAGCATTCGAACCGGTTCCCCAGCGCAAGGTCGCGGATATCGTTGGCGTGCTCTGGGTGGACGAGCGCACCGCGGAGTTGCGCGAGGTGGTCTTTCACTTCGTGAACGCCGGCATTCTAAGTCGGTTCAAACCCGGCGGCTTCACGCGCTTCCTGCGCGTCCCGTCAGGGGCGTGGATCGTAGATGAATGGTTGCTCAGGCTACCGCGGGTCGCAGCGCGCCAGTCTTCCGCCTACACCGGCCAGGAGCATGTTCTGGTCGGATACTACGAGCATGGCGGCGGCATACTGAATGGCGGACGACGACCTCCAGGCGTTCCGGATAGCTTGAATACAAAGCGCTGAGGAGAGGTGTGGCTGGGTGATGTACCTCGGCGTCCATCCAGTCGTCGATCCGCTCCGTCAGAGTCCGCGCTTCCAGGCGCTGGTTCGGAAGATGGGACTGGAATCGATCCGACTTCCTCACTAAATACTCGCGAATGCGTCGTCTGGCTCTGCTGCTCGCACTCATCGGGTGCGAAGCAAAAAAAGAAGTGCCGCGGGCTTCACCGTCCTCTTCGCCCGTCGCCACCAGTGCGCGCCCGTCGTCGTGCGGAAACGAAACTGTCGGCGAAGAAGGGATCGGAGAGCTGCGCGTCGGCACTAACGTGGAATCGCTCCGGCAGAAATGCAATGTCGTTCGCGACACGACAGTCATGGGCGCCGAAGGAATGCCGGCGCGAAAAGTTGCCGTCGCATTCTCACGCGACACCGTGGAAGCGGAGATCGTCGACGGGAAGGTGTGGAGAATCGCCGTAACGTCCCCCAGGCTCAGGACGGCCGACGCAATCGGCGTTGGCACGACGATCGGCAGGCTTCGCCAGCTGAAGGACTCTCACGGGATGACGGGAGAGGGCCAGTTTTTCGTGGCTTCGCCGCAGCATTGTGGAATGAGCTTTCGGCTGTCCGGGGCCGGGCCTCGCGCACAGCGGGGAGACCTGGATCGCGATGGACTCTTCACTCTTCCGGAAATGACCGTCGTCTCCGAGGTACTCGTCTTCGGGTGTCACCTCGGCCGGAAATGACCTAGAGGATGTACCGCCTCAGGTCCTCGTCATCAGCAATGGTCTTGAGCCGGCTCAGCACCAGCTCGCGATCGATGCGCACCGTCTTCACGCCGCTGTCGGGGAGACCAAATAGCACGTCCTCGAGGAGCGTCGTCATCACCGTGTGCAGTCTGCGCGCGCCGATGTTTTCCATCCGGTCGTTCACGTGCGCGGCGATCTTTGCAATCTCTGCGACACCATCGGGAGTAAACTCGAGCGTCGCGCCCTCGGCCTCGACAAGGGCTGAGTACTGCTTCGTCAGCGCGTTCTCCGGCTCCGTCATGATGCGCACGAAATCCGCTTCCGTGAGCGACTGAAGCTCGACGCGGATCGGGAATCGTCCCTGCAGCTCGGGGATGAGATCGCTCGGCTTCGCGACGTGGAATGCGCCGGCCGCGACGAAGAGAACGTGATCCGTTTTCACCATTCCGTGCTTGGTCTGCACGTTCGAGCCTTCGACGATAGGAAGCAGGTCGCGTTGAACTCCTTCGCGCGAGATGTCCGGTCCGCCCATACTCGCGCCGCGTTGGCCGGCGATTTTATCTATCTCGTCGAGGAAGATGATGCCCATCGTCTGCACGCGCTCGAGCGCATCAGCGGTGACGTCCTCCTTGTTGATAAGCTTCTCCAGCTCCTCGCCGAGGAGAATGCGACGCGCCTCGGAGACCTTGACCGTTCGCCGCTTCTTGCGCTTGGGCAACATGTCCTGGAGCATCTCGGAGATGTTGTCCATTCCTTCGGGCGCGCCCTGCGGGACCATCATGTCGAACATCACAGGGGCTTGCTGCGTCACCTCGATTTCGATCTCCCGATCGTCCATCTGGCCGTCCACGAGCAGCTGCTTGAGCTTTTCTCGCGTGCGCTTGTAGCGAACTTCGGAAGCATCGGTCTCGCTGGAAACCGAGCCGCCCGGAGACACCACGAAGAGGTGCGCACCTCCTGCGGCTGCTGACGGCGTGGGGGCCGACTGTTTGATGTCTGACGGAACGGGCAGCAGCAGATCGAGCAGTCTCTCTTCCACTTTCTGCTTCGCAATCTCCTGCACTTCGCCTTCGCGCTCCGCGCGAACCATGTTGATCGCGCTCTCGACCAGATCGCGCACCATCGACTCTACATCCCGCCCGACGTATCCGACTTCCGTGAACTTCGACGCCTCGACCTTCACGAACGGCGCGCCGGCGAGACGCGCGAGTCGGCGCGCGATCTCTGTCTTGCCGACGCCCGTCGGTCCAACGAGGATGATGTTGTTCGGCGAGATCTCCTCGCGAATGGACTCCGGAGCGCGCTGCCGGCGCCAGCGGTTCCTGAGCGCGATCGCCACGGCCTTCTTGGCATCCGCCTGGCCGACGATGTAGCGATCCAGCTCCTCGACGATCTGTTTCGGCGTCAGTCCAGCGAGTCGTTCCAGGGCCTGCTGTGTTCGTGGCGAGGACATCAGGTCGGTTCCAGGACGGTGATGTTCGCGTTCGTATAAACGCAGATCTCGGCGGCGATCTCGAGACCCTTTTGCACGATATCGCGCGCGGTAAGGTCGGTGTTTTCGAGCAGAGCGCGGGCAGCGGAAAGCGCGTAAGTCCCGCCCGAGCCTATGGCGAGAATTCCATCGTCGGGCTCGATGATGTCACCGGTGCCGGAGATGATGAATCCGTGCTCCCGGTCCGTAACGGCGAGGAGCGCCTCCAGACGCCTCAAGACGCGGTCGCTGCGCCAGTCTTTTGCCAGCTCCACCGCGGCGCGCGGGAGGTTGCTCGGATATTTCTCGAGCTTCTCTTCGAATTTCTCGAACAGGGTGAACGCATCGGCCGCCGCACCGGCGAACCCAGCGAGCAGCTTCCCGCCGCGAAGGGTGCGAACTTTCAGTGCGTTCGACTTCATTACTGTCTGACCCACGGTGACTTGCCCGTCGCCACCGAGCGCGACCTGGCCGTCGCGACGCACTGCGAGTATGGTCGTGGAGCGAACGCGCTCGAGCTGACTCTTCATGGCTTCAAATTAACAGGGCCGGCCTGACACGGCGCCTGAGCGCTTGACAGTCCGCGCCCCCTTCTTGCATTCCAACCTGTCATGAGGCTGGAACAACTCCCGATACTGCTCGGGGTCCTGGTGGCTTTGATAGGACTCACGATACTTCTCGACGCCTGGCAAGCCGGCGGTGTTGCCCCTCTCCGAGAGCGCAGACGCCGCACGCGCACGGTCCCCCACAAGGCTGGCCAGACGCTAGTCGCGA